>VGGL01000004.1 GCA_016868575.1 Bacteroidota bacterium | reverse complement strand
CCGATATGGTTATCGTCGTCCATCCGCTTTTCCTGGATCAGGCTGAAATACTCGCTCAACTGCACCGGGATGAAGATCAGTTGGAAGTCTCTGTTGTGACCACCCATCAGGTATTTAACGAATTTGCCTCCGGCGTGCCCGATCCTACAGCCATCAGGGACTTGATGAAAATGTTGTACGACCGGGCATCCGCCGGGAATGAACCCCATTATTTGCTTCTCTTCGGAGATGGCTCCTATGACAACAAGAACCGGATTCCCAATAACACCAACTTTCTTCCTACCTATCAGTCGGAAGAATCTTTAAAGCATACATACACTTACGCTACAGATGATTACTTTGGCCTCCTGGATGATGGGGAGGGAGAGAGCGCTGAAGGTTCACTGGATATCGGCGTCGGAAGACTCCCGGTTACAAGTCCGGAGGAAGCAATGGCCCTGGTCGAAAAAATAATCAACTACTATAGCGCCAAGGACACGGTTTATAGCGACTGGCGCAATGTGATTTGTTTCGCAGCCGATGATGGGAACAATAACCTCCATTTTAACCAGGCTGAGGTGATTGCAGGCATTGTACAAACAAAGTTTCCGGGGTTCAATGTGAATAAGATATACTTTGATGCCTATTCCCTGCAGCAGACACCGGCTGGCGGCCGCTTCCCGGAGGCCAATAAAGCCCTGAACAAAGCGGTTGAACGGGGCGCATTGGTGATCAACTATACCGGGCATGGTAGTGAGTATACCTGGTCAGATGAGCGGGTGCTGGAGATCAGTGATATCCAGAAGTGGAAAAACATCGACAAACTCCCGCTGTTCATCACCGCAACGTGCGAATTCAGCCGGTTTGACAACCCTGCACTGGTTTCCGCCGGAGAACTGGTCCTCCTGACGCCATCGGGAGGGGGTATCGCACTGCTTACCACAACACGTCTGGCCTTTTCTACATCAAACTTTAAACTCGACACCAGCATCTTTCATAATCTCATCCCCCGCTCCGGATCACCGGACCGGAGGCTGGGAGACCTGTTACGCGTCGCCAAAAACAGAAACAACAACAACAACAATATCAAGAATTTCGTCCTCCTCGGCGACCCGGCCGTTCGGCTGTCTTACCCTCACCAGCAGGTGCAAACCATCCAGATCAATAACCATCCATCCTTTACTGGGGATGACACCCTCAGGGGATTATCCGTGGTCACTGTATCGGGCATGATCTCCGACATCTTTGGGCAAAAATTGTCTGATTTCAACGGTGTGCTCTATCCAAGCGTGTTTGATAAACAGATGACCTATACAACACGAGGAAATATGGTTGGAAGTTTTCCTGCTTCCTTCGGATTGCAAAACAATTTGCTGTTTTCCGGAACATCTACCGTCACCAATGGAGAATTCTCTTTTTCCTTTATGGTACCAAAAGATATTGTTCTTGATTTTGGCCGAGGTAAGATCAGCTACTATGCGAAAAGTGAGGATACAGATGCAACCGGAATGAATGACAACATCATCATCGGCGGTATCAACCCCGATCCAACACCCGACCTGACCGGACCTTCGATCTCGATTTTCCTGGATAACACCGACTTCCGAAGTGGTAATCATACCGGATCCAATCCGCTGCTGATGGCCTTTCTTGAGGATCCCAGTGGAATCAATGCCTTTGGGAGCGGGGTTGGACACGATATTACCTGCTCCGTCGATAGCGTCCCGTCCATGAATTATGGCCTCAATGATGCTTTTGCCTTCGATACCGACTCGTGGCAACAGGGTTGGGTAAACTACCCATTGGAAGACCTGCATCCTGGTCTGCACCAGCTATGGCTTAAAGCTTACGACCTGTACAACAACTCCAGTGTTGGATCGGTGTATTTCATCGTCTCCTCCACCCCGGATGTCGGACTTAACCTGGTCATGGTCTATCCGAATCCCATGAAAGATGAGGTGAAATTTGTTTTCCACCACGAAGTGAAGAGCGGCAATGTAGAAGCCCTCATCGACATCTTTAACCTGGCCGGAAGAAAGGTTTATTCGATTAATAAGACATTTTCTGCAGGAGATATGCCGGCCGCATCCGTTGACTGGAACGGAACGGATGCAAGAAACAATAATCTGTCCGGTGGAATCTATCCATTCAGGTTAACACTTAAAGGAAATGGTACCTTTTCACAAACCGGCGGAAAACTGGTGATCATCCGTTAATGAATGGAAATCAAGTAACCTGATATTCAAGCATTTTGGACTACCATAACCGGACATGACAATATATCCCGGAAAAAATCGTTACTTTTGCAACTTTATTTTTTTACCGAATGAATTTTGAACTTATGAGGAAATCTGGTTTCATCGTTTTCTTTCTTTTATCAGCGCTTGGTTTTAAAAGTTTTGCCCAGGATCAGGGAAATGTGATCACCACCGCTGTACCCTTTCTGATGATCGCACCGGATGCCCGCGGCGGCGGGATGGGTAATATTGGCTCAGCTACCTCACCGGATACCTACTCCATGTTCTGGAACCCGGCAAAGTATGCATTTATCGATAAAGATTTCGGGCTTGGCATTGGTTATGTTCCCTGGCTAAGAGGTCTCGTTAACGACATCGGGCTCTCGTCAGCAGCCGGTTTTAAAAGGTTTGGAGATAAGCAGGCAGTAGCCCTGTCACTCCGTTATTTCTCCATGGGTGAAGTTACCTTTACAGGTGAAACCGGAGAAGAACTGGGCAAAGTAAAACCCAACGAATTTGCTGTGGATGCAGCCTATTCCAGAAAGTTTACCCCCAACCTCTCCGGCGCAGTGGCTGCACGGTTCATTTATTCAAACCTCGTTCCGGTCAATTATACAAAATATGATGTGAGAGCAGGGACTTCCATCGCTGCCGATATCGCCCTCTTCTACCATAAAGAACTGGAAATTCGGGGACTGGAAAATGCCTATTTTGACTTTGGACTGAATATCTCCAACATCGGAGCAAAGATATCTTACAGCAGCTCGTCTACCCTGCGTGACTTCATTCCAACCAACCTTCGGCTGGGACCCAGCTTTATCATGGATATCGATGAATTTAATCGGATCTCCGTAGCCCTCGATCTGAACAAGCTGCTTGTGCCTACCCCTCCCATCTACTACCCTGATTCTACCGGCCCGGATGGAGAAAAAGTGATCAAGAAAGGTTATGACCCCGACGTTTCCGTTGTAAAAGGAATGATCCAGTCTTTCTATGATGCCCCCGATGGCTTCAGCGAAGAATTGAAAGAGATCAACTATGTCCTGGCAGTGGAATATTGGTATAATAAGCTGTTTGCTATCCGTGGAGGTTTCTACTATGAAGACAGACTGAAAGGCGACCGGAAATTCTTTACACTGGGTGCAGGTTTAAGGTACAATGTCTTTGGTCTTGATTTCTCCTACCTGATCCCGGTTAAAAACAATAACCCCCTGCAGAACACACTGCAATTCACCCTCCTCTTCAACTTCGACCAGCTCAAGAACAGGGATAAGGAAACCAAGCAATAATTAGATCATGCCCCTCCGCATCGGGTTCGGCTTCGATACCCACCGGCTGGAAACCGGCCGGAAATTGATCCTTGGAGGCATTCATATACCATCCGAAATAGGTTGTCTCGGGCATTCCGATGCCGATGTTCTGATCCATGCCATCTGCGATGCTTTGCTGGGTGCGGCTTGTCTGGGAGATATCGGCCGGCACTTTCCGGATACAGATCCCGCCTATACAAATATCGACAGTACCATCCTGCTCCGCAAGGTTAACGATCTCCTCACGGAAAAAGGTTATGCCATCTCCAATATCGATTGTACCATTGTGCTTCAAAAACCTAAGCTGGCTGGATTCATCCAATCTATGCAGGTAAGCCTGGGTCAAATCCTGAACATCCAACCATCCCAGGTTTCAATCAAGGCAAAAACGAGTGAAAAGCTTGGTTTCATCGGCCGGGAAGAAGGCGTATCAGCCTATGCGGTGACGCTCCTGGAAAAACAATAACACTGGAACACAGATAACAGATGCAACAGATTCGCACAGGTTTGCGTTACCATCTTTCCTGCTCTGTGGCTCTCTGTGCATCCTCCGTGTCTCTCCGTGGTTAAAAAAAACATCTCCACAATCGTCAATCACCCAATTCAATCCTTGAAATCGTAAATCATCCAAATCGAAAATCCCAAGCCTCAACCCAAAACTCCGAACTGCAACATGCAAATTATCTTTTTGTTATTCAAAAAAATAAATCTACCTTTGCACTCCCGTTTTACCCGGGTCATCTATTATTCATCATTTAACAACAGAAAAATGTTAAGGCAGTACGAAACCGTTTTCATTATGACTCCCGTCTTATCTGAAGAACAGATGAGGGAAACGGTAGAAAAGTACCAGAATTTTCTGAGATCCAAAAATGCCGAGATCATTTTCGAGGACAACTGGGGCCTGCGTAAGCTTGCGTATCCCATTCAGAAAAAGTCGAGTGGCTTCTACCATCTTATCGAGTTCAAAGCCGATCCCATCCTGATCGGTGAATGGGAAACCGCATTCAAGCGTGACGAACGCATCCTCCGATTCCTCACTGTAGCCCTGGACAAGCACTCCCTTGCCTACAACGAGAAGAAAAGGAACAAAGCGAAACAGGAAAAAAAGATTGAAGAATAATTAATCCCCAGTATGATGGAACCAAATACCCAGGGAAACCAGTCCGAGATCAGGTATCTGACACCGATCGCCGTTGACACCAAAAGAAAAAAATACTGCCGCTTCAAGAAAAGCGGCATCAAGTTTATCGACTATAAGGATCCCGATTTCCTGCTGAAGTTCATCAACGAGCAGGGAAAGATCCTCCCCCGCCGGATCACCGGCACCTCAACCAAGTACCAGCGGAAGGTCGCCCAGGCCGTGAAACGCGCCCGCCACCTCGCCTTGTTGCCATTTGTCGGAGATCTTTTAAAGTAGGAGGAAGCCCCATGGAAGTGATTTTAAAACAGGATGTGCCCAACCTGGGCTATGCCAATGATGTTGTGAACGTAAAATCGGGTTATGCCCGCAATTACTTGGTTCCTAAAGGCTTCGCCGTCTTCGCCACCCCTTCCAACCGGAAAGTCCTGGCAGAAGAATTGAAACAAAAATCCTTCAAGGAAGAAAAGATCCGCAAGGAAGCAGACTTCCTGGCCGGCAAGATCCGCGAAGTGATGGTGAAAATTGGCGCCAAAGCCGCCGAATCAGGAAAGATCTACGGCTCTGTCAACGCCATCCAGATCGCCCAGGCCCTCAAGGAACAATACAACGTGGAAATCGACCGCAAAAGAATACACGTGGATGGTGAATCCATCAAAGAACTCGGCACCTACAAGGCTAAAGTTAACCTCCACAAGGACATCAAGGTTGACATCACCTTCGAGGTGGTAGCCGAGTAATGATCTCCGGTAACCAGATCAAATTTATCCGTTCCCTCACCCGGAAAAAAGTCCGGGATGAAATGGGTTTGTTTATTGCTGAAGGGTCTACCCTGGTGGAAGACCTCCTGCAGTCCACCTTCATTTTCGACCACCTCTATGCAGTAAAAGATTGGCTCGACGTCTACGCTCCTGTCCTTCAGGAAAAAAGAATCCGGCACACGGAGATTTCGCAATCCCAGCTTGAACGGATCAGCCAACAGGTAACACCCAACAAAGCATTGGCTGTGCTCCGAAAACCGGACTGGAAATTTAACCCGGATGCACTATCCGACAAGCTCTCAATCGCCCTTGACACCATCAGTGATCCCGGGAACATGGGCACGATCATCCGTGTTGCCGACTGGTTCGGCATTCAAACCATCCTTTGCACATACGACACAACCGACTGTTTCAGTTCAAAAGTGGTGCAGGCTTCCATGGGCTCTATTGCGAGGGTGAATATCCATTGCCTGGATCTGAAGTCAGTATTATCTTCCCTGAAAATCCAACTACCTGTCTACGGAGCTGTACTGAATGGGAAAAATGTGTTCAGCGAAAAATTGACCAGCCATGGCATCATCCTGATCGGAAATGAATCCCAGGGAATCTCCCCTGGTATAAGGGACTGCATCACCCATCCGCTGACAATCCCCTCATTTGCGCCCGAAACTTCCCATGCCGAGTCATTGAATGCATCTGTAGCCACAGCCATTCTTGCGGCTGAATTCCGGCGTCAGCATACGAGATAGCGTTTTTTTTCGTTATCAGGAAAAGTAAACATGATTTTCAAGCTCATCATACTGGCTATTGTAATCGTAGGGGTGGCATTTTCAGGCATTGCCGTAAAGATGTTCCTTCAACGGGGAGGGAAATTCACCAAGTCGTGTTCCTCCGTGGATCCTTCCACCGGGATGAAAAGACCTTGTACCTGCGGCGGTCAGTCAGAAGAAAACTGCGACAACGCTCCCCTTGATTGAGATTACTCGGGCAGGATCAGGCTGCGCATGCCCGGAGTTGCCCAGGCTTTAATTTTTCCATCCTTTTCTGAAAAAATGAAATAGGCTTCCATGTCTGTTCCGGCGGCAAGAAAAGCTTTGGCCTCTTCCAGCCCCATGACCATGAAAGCGGTGGCATATCCATCAGCTATGGCGCATGATGATGCCAACACCGACACGGAGAGTAGAGAGTGCCTTACGGGCATACCGGTTGCCGGATCAATGGTATGAGAATAGCGGATCCCATTATCCATATAAAACTTGCGGTAATTTCCTGAGGTGGCCACCGCCTTGTTCTCAAGTTGGATTATGGCTTCGATGTCCCGTTCATCATATTGGTTTTCAGCAGGCTTCTCGATACCGACCTTCCAGGGTGATCCATCCGGTTTCTTCCCTTTTCCTTTCACTTCTCCACCAATATCGACCAGGAAAATGTCTATTCCCTTTGACTCCAGAAACTGGCAAATCAGGTCAACGCAATAGCCCTGTGCAATGGCGTTCATATCCAGTTCCATCCGCGGATCTTTCTTTATAACCTTTCCGTTAACAATTTCAATACCCTGGTAATTAACCAGTTCTTTTAAGCTATCGACTTTTTTCGGATCAAGCTGAATCTTATTTTTAAAGCCAAACCCCCAGGCATTGACCAGGGGTCCAACGGTAATGTCAAACGCTCCATTGGTTTTCCGGGAGATTTGTTTTGATTGGTTAAAAAGATCGATGAATTGCTCATTCAATGTAACGGTCGTATCGTTTCGGTTGATCATGGAGATGATAGATGCAGGCTGATAGACGGAAGCCGTCTGGTCAAAATCCTTCAGCAGGGAATCGATCTGTGGATAATAGGATATACCATCTGGTGAGTAATAACTGACGGCAAAGTAGGTTCCCTGTGCTTCGCCGCGGAATTGGACGAACTTGAGATCTTTATCCGGGTGGCAACCATGAAGGAGGATGAAGCAGATAATGGCCACAAAGGCACCAAGGCTCAAAGAAGAAGGGATAGTTAAAAAACCTTTGCGTCTTCGCGTCTTTGCGGTTAAAGGAATATCCATTTTTCTCTCCCGCTAAATTCCAAAGTCATCAAATGCGATGTTTTCCTGAGGCACCCCAAAATCATCGAGCATCTTGAGAACCGCCTGGTTCATCAGGGGTGGCCCGCAGAGGTAGTATTCAATCTCTTCCGGTTCCGGATGCTTTTCGAGATACTGATCGATGATCATCTGGTGGATAAAACCGGTATAACCTGTCCATTTATCTTCGGGGAGCGGTTCAGAGAGTCCGATGTGGAAAGTGAAGTTTGGGTTTTCTTTTTCGATCTTCTGAAATTCATCCATGTAAAAGAGTTCGCGGAGCGAACGACCGCCATACCAAAAGGAAGCTTTCCGGGTAGATTTTTTCGTCAGGAAAAGATCAAAAATATGCGACCGCATCGGAGCCATACCGGCCCCGCCGCCGATAAACATCATCTCCCGGTCGGTTTTCTTGATGAAGAACTCCCCGTAGGGACCCGAAATTGTGACCTTGTCTCCTGGTTTTCTGGAAAATATGTAGGATGAGCAGATGCCCGGGTTTACCTTTTTGAATGAGTTGGTCTTGCTATCCCAAGGTGGGGTTGCAATCCTGACGTTCAGCATAATGATATTATTCTCGGCCGGGTGATTGGCCATGGAATATGCTCTGTATATCTCTTCCGGGCTCTTCATTTGCATGGAGAACATGCCATATTGTTCCCAATCGCCGCGGTATTCATCATCAACCCGGATGTCTTTGTAATCAACGGTGACTTTGGGAACATACACCTGTACATAGCCTCCCGATATGAAATCAAGGGTCTCTCCTTCCGGAAGTCGTACCACGAATTCCTTAATGTAAGTAGCAACGTTCCTGTTTGATACAACCTCACATTCCCATTTCTTGATCCCGAAAATTTCTTTTGGGACTTCGATCTCCATGCTCTCTCTCACCTTTACCTGACAACTCAGGCGCCAGTTATCCAAACGCTGTTTCCTGGTAAAATAGCCCACTTCCGTTGGAAGAATAGATCCTCCTCCGGCAACGACACGGCATTTGCACATGGCACAGGTACCACCTCCGCCACAGGCAGAAGGAAGAAATATCTTCTCATTGCTGAGTGTGGAAAGAAGGTTGGAACCGGCATCAACCTGTATTTCGCGCTCACCATTGATGCTAATGGTGATCTTACCTGAAGGCGTCAGCTTCGCTTTCGCGTAAAGGAGAAAACCCACCAGCAACAAGATCACCAAAAGAAAAATAATGGTACCTATCAGGATAAAACTTGCTAATCCCATGATTTCAGGTCTTTATATTTTAATACCCATAAAACTCATAAAAGCAATGGCCATCAGGCCTGTGATGATGAAGGTGATGCCGAGGCCGCGAAGGGGTGCAGGAATATTGGAATACCTTATTTTCTCGCGGATGGCCGCCAACAACACAATGGCGATCCACCAGCCGACACCGGATCCCAAGGCATACACAAGAGACTCTCCAATGGTTTCGTACTCCCGTTCCTGCATGAACAGGGAAGCGCCCAGGATGGCACAGTTCACGGCAATGAGCGGCAAAAAGATGCCAAGGGCGTTATACAAAGGCGGAGAAACTTTCTCCACGAACATCTCGACCAATTGAACAATTGCGGCAATCACAGCAATGAACATGATGAAACTCAAATAGCTGAGATCGAGGGTCGCAAAGTCCGCTCCCAACCAGGACAGGGCGCCGGCCTTTAGCAAATAATTGTCGATCAGCCAGTTAATCGGAGCAGTAATGACCAAAACAAAGATGACAGCAATACCGAGGCCATTGGATGTTTTGACTGTTTTGGATACAGCCAGGTAAGAACACATGCCCAGGAAGTAGGCGAAGATCATGTTGTCGATAAAAATCGTCCGGACGAACAGGTTGATCAGGTTTTCCATGGCTTGGTTTTTACTGTTTTTCAATCAATTCTTTTTCACGGCTTCGCTGAACCCATATGATAACCCCGATGGCGATCAATGCCATGGGTGGCAGGATCACCAAGCCATTATCCACATAACCTATGTCATACATGAACTTGGGGATGACCGTCATCCCGTATAGTTTGCCGGAACCAAGTATTTCCCGGAAAAAACCTACGATCACCAGGATGATTCCGTAACCCAGCCCGTTGCCTATCCCATCGAGCAGGCTGGGCCAGGGTTTATTCGACATGGCAAAAGCCTCCAGACGGCCCATGATGATACAATTGGTGATGATCAACCCGACAAAAACCGACAGTTTTTTACTCACATCATAAACATACGCTTTCAGGATCTGGTCAACGATGATGACCAACGCGGCGATAATAACCAACTGGACAATGATGCGGATGCGGGGAGGTATGGTGTTGCGGATCAGGGATATGATCAGATTGGAGAAAGCCGTGACGATGGTTACCGATAAAGCCATTACAATGGCAGGCTTGATCTGTGCTGTTACCGCCAATGCCGAACAGATGCCGAGCACCTGTACGGTGATCGGATTGATGGTGTTGAGCGGACCCTTGAGGAGTTTCAGGTTTTTGGCTGAAAATAAAGGTTCACGTTCCGCATTTATTGCTTGTGTCTGTGACATATCTACTTCTTTTCTTTTTGATGATTGAAGAATTCAACATACCCTTTCAGGCAATCATAAAGCATATCTGAGACAGCATTACTGGTGATGGTTCCACCGCTGATAGCATCAACGCCGTGCAGGTCATCATCTCTGGCCCCTCCTTTAACCACTTTGATAGAGGTGTAGGTTCCCTGTTCATCAAAGATCTGTTTTCCTTTGAATTGTCCTTCAAACATTTGGGTGTTGATCTCAGCCCCCAGTCCGGGTGTTTCACCTTTATGGTCAAAAACAGCACCTTCCACCGTATTGTAATCATCCATCAGAGCGAGATAACCCCACACCGGACCCCACAATCCTTTTCCCCGCATGGGAACGACATATGCTTTCCTGCCATCATCAAGGCTTGCAACAAAAATCGGGAAACGCTGTTGGTCAAAGGGCTTTTTCAGTTCCAGCGCAAGATCTAACGGGAACGCCTCTACACCTGGCAAGGAGTCTCCCTTGCTGTTAATGGTAAACGAGGAGGAGATGTACTTCATATACAACATGTCGGCATCCTTCACGGAAGCATCTACGTGGATCGTGGCCAGAATATTCTGCATTTTTTCGATTCGAATGTTGTTATCCTGGATGGGTTTCAGCGCGACAGCCACAATGGTCAGGATGATGGCGACGACAACGACCATCACCGTGGAATAAATAAATATGTATCGGTTGGAATACATGGCAGTTATGCTTTAAGTTTGATGGTAGCTCTTTTCAGCCGGCGGCGGATGTTGGCTTGAATAACATAGTGGTCGATGAGCGGGGCCACGACATTCATGAGCAGAATGGCCAGCATCATCCCTTCCGGATAGGCAGGATTCAATACCCGGATCAGGATGGCAAACACCCCGACGAAGAATCCATAGAAGTATTGACCTTTAAATGTTTGCGCTGCAGTGACCGGATCAGTGGCCATAAAGATCGCCCCAAAGAGGAAGCCACCCATCATCAACTGAGTCAGCGGCGAGAGATCCATGTATGTATTCAAGCTCACGGCATTGAACAGGAGAACGGTCAATACCCCTCCGATCAAAGTGGATAAGATGATCCGCCAGCTGCCTACGCCAGTGATAAGCAGGATGGCAGCCCCCAATAAGATGGCAAGTTTGGAGGTTTCTCCGATAGATCCCGGGATAAATCCAAAAAACATGTCAGCAAGAGCAGGAATTTTATCCATCTCCCCGGCTGCCGCATGAGCCATGGGCGTAGCCCCCGAAAAACCATCGATGACTCCTTGTCCTTCCATCAAGCCTGCCGTCCATATCTGGGAGCCGGAGATATATGCCGGATAGGCAAAGAAGATGAAGGCCCTGGCAAGCAGTGCCGGATTCACGATGTTCATCCCGGTGCCGCCAAAGATCTCTTTCCCAAGGATCACCGCAAATACCGTGGCAACAGCAACCATCCATAGTGGGACATCTGGCGGCATGATCATCGGGATCAGCATACCGCTGACCAGAAAACCTTCGTTCACCTCATGCCCCTTGATCTGGGCAAAGATGAATTCGACAGCTAATCCGGATACATACGATACGATGATGATGGGTAAAACCACCAGGAACCCATACCAGAAATTCTGCAACAGGCTCCAATCCGCTCCGATCGAAAGTGAGCGCTGGTATCCGACATTCCACATGCCAAACAGCAAGGCCGGCATCAGGGCAATGATCACTACCGACATGGTTCTTTTCAGATCGATCGCATCACGGATGTGTGATCCACCGGTTGTGACTTTCCCGGGAACGAAAAGGAAAGTATCAAAGGCATCAAACGTGGAACGGAACATCGATAACCGGCCTCCTTTCTTGAACAGGGGCCGGATGCGCTCCAGGAATTCATGTAATGCTTTCATTCAGAATATATTGTATAAGGATCAATTCATTTCTTTCCGGATCAGGTCCAATCCTTTCCGGATAATCGTTTGAATTTCGGTTTTTGAAGGACAGATAAACTCGCACAGGGCAAAATCTTCCTCATCCACCTCATAAATACCCAGGCTCTCCATCTGATCGATGTCCTCATAGAGGATCGACTTGATGAGTTGCATCGGAAGGATATCCATCGGAAGCACCTTTTCATAGGCTCCGGTAACAACATACGCCCGTTCGCCGCCATTGAAATTGGTGTTCAGTCTGTATTTTTTAGCGGGAAAAAGGCACGACAGATCGGTACGGTAAAAGGTGAACCGGGATAACTGGGGCATCGCCCACCCGAAAAAGATCGGCTTGTTTCCTTCCGGAAGCACAGAAACCTGATGATCATAGAATCCAAGGAAACCATCTGCATCGATCTTTTTTCCCGTCAGGACATCTCCGCTGATGATCCTGATATCACCGGAATTAGTCAGATTACGTTGCAGCAAAGGTTGCACCCGGATACCTGCAAGAACTTCAAAATAACCGGGTTTCAACACTTCCGAACCCGTGAGGGCAATGGTCTTTGTTGCCAGATATTTTCCCTCCTGAAAGAAGCGGCCGATCGTTACCAAATCTTGTGGATGGATATACCAAACGATATCGCCTTTGTTGATCGGATCGATGTGATGGATCTGAATCCCCACATTTCCGGCGGGATGTGGTCCTGAAAAATAATTCAGGGTCACCCCGTTGATCTGCTCAAAAACTTCATTGTTCGCGTCTTTCCGGAGGTTGAGATGGATCATTCCATCAGTTAGTTTTTTCAAGGCATCAATACCGGTTTGAAGCGCTTGCCCCTTTCCTTTTACAATGAATCCATAATCTGGCCCGTTGGGTGCGCTGCTGAAACCAGAGATGAAAATCGATTTTGGGAAATGTCCGGGCTGCGCCACAATGGAATATGGCCGCTGCCGGATCATTGGCCACAAACCTGCCAAGAGCAGCTTCTCCTGTACCTCCTCCCGGCTCATCGATTGCGGAGAAGATATACCGTGGTCAACATACCGAATGGCATCATCAGATTTCACCCGTACCTCCAATAAACTTCGTTTCTCCCCTCTGACAATCGCCTCAACCTTTCCGCTTACCGGTGAGACCACACAAATCCGAGGATCAGCTTTGTCGTGGAATACAGGGCTTCCGGCAAGGACATCATCCCCTTCTTTCACCGAAAGTTTGGGCTGAATGCCACGGAAATCGGGTGGCTTGACCGCATAATAAGAAGCCTTGGCCGGTTCCAAAGAGCAGACTGCGCTACCCAATAGTTTAATATCCAGGCCTTTGCGTAACCGAACTGTCTTAGTCATACCGTAACAGAAAATTAACCGTCAAATATCTGTGAAAATGATGTATTTTGCAAAAAAATCGTTAAAAGTATAAAAATATATTCTTGTGTTTGACCATCAACCCAGAATCCGGATGAAAAATAGAAGATCAAAAGGGTCATTGTTTCTCTCGATTGCTGTGCTCCTGCTTCTTACCTCCGGCATGATTGCAGCCCGGGAAGCAGACAGCATACAGCAGCAAGTTCCAACACTTCGCGACTCCGCATTTCGCTCCGACATAAAGTCCATCCTGCTCCACCCGGTTGATTTCGAACTTTCGCCACCGGTGATGAACCTGAATGGAGTGGAATCCCTGATCCTGAAATTTGATGAATTGGGATCGGAACACAAGGATTATGCATACACTTTTATCCATTGCAATGCCGACTGGACGCCATCCGATCTGAACGTCTCCGAATACCTCGCCGGCTATCCTACTGAACAAATCAGCCAGTTCGATTATTCATTTAATACCACCATCAGCTATGTGAACTATCAGTTGATATTTCCCGTTTCCACCATGAGGCCAAAGATCTCGGGCAATTATATCCTTAGGGTATTTGATCCTGATCGTGATGAAACCATTCTCACCGCTCGTTTCCTTGTCCTTGACCCGAAAGTGACCATCGAGGGAAGAGTTCAGGCACCCGTGGATGTTACCCGGCGAGATTACCAGCAACAAATTGTTTTTAAAGTCTTTACAGGCGCCTTCCAGGTCTATGATGTATATACCAATGTGTCGGTCACGATCATTCGAAACTTCACCTGGGACGATGCGTTCACAGGAGTTAAGCCCCGTTACGTCAAAGGACAGGAGATTGACTACAGCCTGGATAACATGGTTTTTGACGGCATCAATGAATACCGTGAAGTGGATATTAAAAGCCTGCAGTCTCAGAGCATGCGGATACGGCGGATTATCACCGATCCCGATGGTTATGACATCTATCTCGTGGACGACCTCCGCCGGCCTTTCACGGTCTATAAGAGTGAAACTGATATCAACGGGAACTTTATCATCAGAAGTGAAGACCGGGCAAGAAACCATGATACCGAGGCGGACTACGCCCGAGTCCATTTTACCTTGCCGTATGCTGCACCTCTGTTGGGTGGTGACGTTTTTATCACCGGCAAACCGGTTGCCTTTCACCCTTATGAAGACGGGCGAATGATCTACGACTTCAAGTCGAAATGCTATGAAAAGGAGGTGTTGCTTAAACAAGGCTATTATAACTACCTGTATAGCTTCAAGAAAAAAGGGGATCCTTCCCGAGATTATGGCCTCATCGAAGGGAACCACTTTGAGACCGGCAATGAATACGCCATCTTGTTTTATTTTCGAAACAATGCTAGTGACTACGATCAATTAATTGGATTACAGACCATCACAACAAAAAAATAACATGAGCCAACTACCTGATAAGCCAGCATTCCGAAGGACAAAAATTGTCGCCACCCTCGGACCGGCAAGCCGCAGCCCGGAGATCATCCGGCAGTTGATCCTTGCAGGGATGGATGTGGCCCGGATCAATTTCTCGCACGGCAGCTATGATGAGCACCACGAAGTGATCTCCAACCTCCGCATGATTGCTGATGAGCTACAGAAGCCAGTAACGATTCTTCAGGATTTGCAGGGGCCCAAGATTCGGGTGGGTAAGATAGATTCAAAAGGGATGGAACTCCGGGCGGGACAAAAGGTGAGCCTGGTTTTTGAAAAAGACCGGAAAGGAAAAGCAGATGAGATCCCTATCGATTATCCCTTCCTATCTGAAGAGGCCAAACAGGGAATGCAGGTGTTACTGGCTGATGGTCTTTTTGAACTCAAAGTAGTTGGGGTGTCCGCTACAACGATTTTATGCGAAGTGATCCAGGGCGGGATGCTGACTTCACGGAAAGGGGTCAACTTCCCAAACCTGAATCTTCGGCTCCCTTCCCTAACCGACAAAGACTTGCGTGACCTTGAATTCGGGCTTTCCCAGGATGTTGACTGGATTTCCCTCAGTTTTGTCCGATCCGCCCAAGATGTGATCGAATTGCAGGAAATGCTTCGAAAGAAAAACATCGTCAAGCCCGTCATTGCTAAGATAGAGAAACCGCAAGCCATTGAACATCTGGAGGAGATCATTTCCGTTTCTGACGGTATCATGGTCGCTCGGGGCGACCTGGGGGTGGAGCTCAGCCCGGAGCGGGTTCCCCTGCTCCAGAAGAAGATCATTGAGTTGTGCAATCGCCGGGGTATTCCCGTTATCACCGCCACACAGATGCTGGAGAGCATGATCCATGAACCCCGGCCAACAAGGGCTGAAGCCAGCGATGTGGCCAACGCAATCATTGACGGTACCGACGCCGTGATGCTCTCCGGAGAGTCGGCCATGGGACAGTTCCCGGTGAAATCGGTGGAGATGATGGCACGCATTGCAACAGAAGTGGAAGCGAACATCATCTTCAAAAATTATCCGCCCAAAGGCCATACCGACAACCATGCCATCGCCCATGCCGCAAACATGATCGAAGACGTGATCGGCCCGGCTTGTATCGTTGTCCTGACCACCAGCGGGAAGAGCGCCACACTGGTCGCTGCCGAAAGACCCTCTACGCCTATTATTGCCTTGATCAAAGACCTGCGCGGATACCATGCGCTCAACCTCCTCTGGGGAATTCACCCCATTCATATCACCGCGGCGCCATCAACCTTCGACGGCCTGATCAACCTGGCTGAGAAAACAGTTAAAAAGTTGCATCTGGCATCACCATGTCAAAGGATTCTTGTCGTTGGGGGAATACCTGCCAACGAACCGGGCGGCACAAACTTCATCAAAATACATACAATCCAGTAAATGGAAAAGAAAGGATCAGAAAGGATATCCGATCCCGAAATTCCAGACCACATCTTTCAACTGCCACTTCGAGAACCGCCACCGTTCCCCCTCCGGTAAGGAGGGTTTATGCAATGAAATTGCCGGATCGATCCGGAAAAGGAAGAATCCGATATCAAACCGGATCCCAAAACCCACGTCAATACCCAGTTCTTTATAAAACCGGCTGAACTTAAATTCCCCTCCGGGAAAGTCAGTGGAAGAGCGCATCATCCACATATTCCCGATATCTACAAATAATGCCCCCTTGAAGTACCAGTAAATTGGAAACCGGTATTCCAGGTTGGCTTCCATTTGAATATCTCCAACCGTCCCGAAAATCAGGCTGATGGAATCGTTGGCATAGGAGCCGGGACCCAGGGTGCGCATCCGCCAGCCCCGCATGCCATTGGCTCCACCCGAACTGAACGCTTTTTCATATGGAAGGACATTGGAGTTCCCATAAGGGATACCTGTGCCGCCATATATGCGATACACCATTGATGTATTCTTCCCGATCAGCTGGTAAAAACGAAAATCAACCTCCGGCCTGACATATTGTGCATAGCGGATATTCAGCAGGGTAAAAGAACCATCAGCAGTTTTGGGCGCACCGATCAAATGGTCGAAGCCATAAAGAAGATTTCCACCGGTTTCCAGGTTTGCCCGCAGGTAGAAGAAGTTGCGCAGATTGGCAATATTTTGGTTGTTAAAGGTGAAGGTGTACCTGAGACCAGCAACCAAGTGGTTGGTATATTGGTTTTTCAGGCGAGTATCCTTGAGGTTGTCGAGTTGGGCATCGAATGCCGAATCGGTAAAGATCTTTACCATCAGTATTTCCGCCGGATTCAAGGTATGGGTGATAACATCCCCCTGCAGCCATGAGTAACCAAAGGAGATATTTGATAGATGGCGGGTGAAATGCTCCATCCGCTGATAGCTGTAACCCAGGTTTAACTGCGTTTTGGGCTTAAAATACTTGCTGACCCGCTCAGCCCGGATGGGTAACAGAAACTGCGGAAAGGTAAGATTGGCATTAGCGCCCAACTCGATGGCATTGAAAAACAGATATACATTCTTGTCGCCAACCCCTGAAGAAGGCTGCATCTGCAATTTACCGGTCAGGTTGAGCTTCAACACCTGTGCACCCCGGAAAATATTCCTGTTCTGGTAATATAAGTTTCCCTGCACGCCAAATGCGCCGCCCGAGTTGGTACCATCAGCCTCAACGCCAAAGGACTGCAATTGTGACTTGGCCAGGTGGATCTTACCATCCAGGTACCCCTTGGTGCTCACCCTGGAAGTATCAGTCCTGGTTTCATTCAACGAAATATTCACATACTTGAAGATAGGATGGCCTGTCAACTGACGGTATGATTGCTTTACATCCCTCAAAGTCACCGGTTGATTGTTGGTGAGAAAGATCGATTGCCCAATAATGTTAGGTTTGATCCGGAACCGCCGCTGATATAAAAAATGATAGGTGCTGGGCGGTGATTTTGGCGATTGCCTGAATGTCTTAACAAGCGTATCGTACTTGATGATATCAGGAAGGAGGATGTTGTAATCTGTAAAAATATATAAGTTGTTGAGGTAAAACCTTTTATGTCTTGATTCGATCATCTTTCCGCTTCCGTCGGAAGCAAGGTAGGCAGGATTCATCAGGCGGAGGGTAACATTCACCTGGTAGGAATTCAATGAGCTGTCGATCGAATAACTGATGTATTCCTCCGAAAAATTGTAAAACCCATGTTCTTTCAGTGCTGTTGTGATCCTTGTCCGCTCATCATCAAAGGTATACGCATCGTAATTGTTGCCCCGACGGATCAGGCATAGTGCCGTATCGATGTAAAAATACCTGGCCAGATGGGTGTCAGCTACACTGAAGTTCAAATGTTTGATCGTGTATGGCCTTCCGGCTTCCACGCGATATAAGATGGATGCCTTCCGGCGCTTTTTCTTTATTGAAACAGCCGTCTTTGCATGAAAATACCCCTTGTTGATGGCAAAAAGCTTCATCTGCCGGGCAGAACTCATTGCCATCATGGAGTCGGCGATGACAGGCGGAGAGCCAAAGGCTTTCCGTACCCACCGCTTGAATTTTGTCTCATCTCCCTTTAAAGACCATTGATACAACATGATGTTGGGTCTGAATACCCCAAGGAACTTCTTGTTGGGTGTCTGTTGAATGTAACCGGAAAGGTCATCTTTGAGGATTTTCCTGTTATCAATCTTGATGGTGCTCTTTTTCAGCAGATATTGTCCTTCCGGCAGTTTTCGTGTAACACTGCAGGAAGCCAGTACCAGCAAGGCCAGTAAGAAAACACATAGTCGGATGATCCGGCGTGGTTCCAATGATCAAGGAGTTTCAGGCAAAATTATCATTTTAAATTGATCCCGCTTTCACCGTTTTCCCTGTTCATTTTTCTTAATTTTGGCCGGTAAGAGAAAATGTCCACACATGATCAGGATCGGAATTATCCAGGCAGCCTGCAGCCCTGAGCGGGATGAAAACATCCTCCGCACATTCAGCAGGATCAGGGAAGCCGCCAACCTGGGCGCACAGGTCGTCTGCCTCCAGGAATTGTTTGCCACCACCTATTTTTGTCACACCGAATCATACGACCATTTCAAACTGGCTGAATCCGTCCCGGGTCCACTTACTGAACAACTGCAGCAACTGGCTAAAGAGACCGGCATTGTGATCATCGCTTCCCTGTTCGAAAAAGCATTGAACGGTCTGTATTTCAACACCGTTGCCGTGATCGATGCCGATGGCCGTTACCTGGGAAAGTACCGGAAGGCGCATATCCCCGATGACCCCGGGTACTATGAAAAGTTCTATTTTTCACCCGGAGATACCGGTTACCGGGTTTTCCAAACCAAGTTTGGGAAGCTCGGCACCTTGATCTGCTGGGATCAGTGGTACCCTGAAGCCGCCAGGATAACTGCCCTCAAAGGCTCGGAAATACTCTTTTACCCTACCGCCATCGGATGGGCCCGGTCGCAGGATGAAGCGGTGAACCGGGCGCAATACCAGGCCTGGCAAACCATCCAGCGCAGCCATGCCATAGCCAACGGCATCCCGGTGGTTGCCGTCAACCGCACCGGATGGGAAGGTGATATGCACTTTTGGGGAGGTTCATTCATGTGCGATGCCTTCGGACAGATCCTTTTCGAGGCTCCGCAGGATCAGGAGGTGGTGCATGTTCAGGAGGTAAGCCTCACTCAGAGTGATGAATACCGGGTACACTGGCCTTTCCTGCGTGACCGGCGGATCGATACTTATGGACCCATTACCAACCGACTCATCGAAGAAGAATGATCAGACTACTCTCGCAAACACCACTGGAATTGGGGTATCGGTTCCCTGCAGAATGGGAAAAACACCGGGCCACATGGCTTGGCTATCCTTTCCAGGAAACCTCCTGGCCTGGGAGAATCAACGAGATCATCCCCGTCTTTTGCCGGTTTGCTACCATCATCAGCCAGGGCGAGATGGTTTGCATGAATGTCCAGTCGGAAGAGATTAGAAAAGAAGCTCAGGTGAACCTTCAAAAAGCCGGGGCAGTTATGGAAAATATCACTTTCTTCCACTTCCCATCCAACGACTCCTGGTTTCGGGATTTTGGTCCTGCCTTCCTGGTCAATCCGGATGCCGAAGAAAAGAAGATCGCCGTCAACTGGGGCTACAATGCCTGGGGCAATAAATATCCCTGTGAACTCGATGACCAGATGCCCCTTCGGATTGCCCAATTCCTTGGCATCCCCGCCGCCAATCCGGGCATCGTTATGGAAGGGGGATCGGTGGATTCTAATGGCCGGGGATCGCTCCTCACAACCACCTCCTGCCTGCTCCATGAAAACCGAAATCCCCTGCTGTCTCAGGCCGAAATAGAGACCTTTCTTTGCGACTTTTACGGCGTTCAGCAGGTGATCTGGCTGAAAGATGGCATCGAAGGCGACGATACCAACGGTCATATCGACGACATTACCCGCTTTGTTTCAGTAGATACTGTGATCACCATGATTGAATCCAATCCGGCAGATCCAAACCACCAGCCCCTTGCGGAGAATTTGGAAATCCTGAATAACATTGTCTTGCCTGACGGCAAAAAGCTTCAAGTTATGGAGATCCCGATGCCGGATCCACAACATTATGATGGTCAGCGACTTCCAGCCTCTTATGCCAACTTTTACATATGCAATCACGCGATTATCGTTCCTACCTTCGGCTGCCCGCAAGATGAACAGGCACTGGAAATCCTTAAGCCCTTCTTCAGCGACCGGCAGGTGATCGGCCTTGATTCCTCAGCCCTGATCTGGGGTCTGGGAAGCTTTCATTGCATGAGCCAACAGGAACCGGAATGAAATGAAGAATGAATAATGAAGAATGAAGAGGCCGATGACCTGGCGGATTTGGCGATCCTGGTTTTCTGATCATTCAAGGGTACAATTAGCCGGATTTAGCTATGGAACCCACAACCTTTGATCCACTCATTCGTCAATCTCGTAAACTTTCAATGCAATCTAAAATCCCAAATTATCTTATTCGGAAATCGAATTACCTTCAGTAATCAAACACACTATTGTCAACCTCAGGAAAAACTTCCATCGGAATTGTTGCAGTAATGGGTTGCATCAACTTCGCTTTCTCCTCCGGGGTATAACGGGCAATTAGATCGGCATGTGCAAGCAGACCTTTTTCTCCTCTTTCATATCGATTGACCAATTCTTCCACCATTGCGACAGTCAGTCTGCATAATGGCTCGGAAAGTTTGTCGTACACGATAAGGCAATTTCCAGGAATTTTACCGGATGTGTTCCTGACATTCGTCGGTGGAGACTGTCCCACCACTGCGCCGGCATCAATTTCTTCCGTGACCTGGTGCACGGACTACACCGTGGTAGCTGCATCGTGGTTCACGAGGTCATCGTACGGTGAAGGGCCTGCACCCATGTGCAGTGTCAGGTCGGAGGGATGAAAGTTGTACATGCCGTATGGAGGCATGCTGAGAATATCCGCATCAACAAGCTGTCCAAAGACACACATCAGGATAACATCCGGGCGCCATCCGGCAAGTGTAGCATGAAATGATTCTGTCTTTACCTCTCCGGGAAACACCGGCAAGCCGTGTGACAGCCCCTGCTCGATGATATGGGTTTCCATTGCAACCTGCTTCGGGCGGTTGAAAAACCTCCAGATACGTTTCTTCATAGAGATCCGTGCATCGTGATTTACCGGGTTGTCCGTCACCAATCCTACAAGGTTAAGCCGGGAAGGGAAGCGATGTTCGAATTCCTTGAGGGTCTGCAACACAAGGTAGCCAAACTCCCAACTGCAAAACAAGGCTATACGCATGCCTTCAGCTGTTTTTTCCGGGTTCTCCCCTGCTGCGGGGAGAATCAATTCTCCCCAGTGGCAATCCCTGAATGTTTCAATTCGCCGCCCGGGTTTATCGTGCTCAACCAGGTAATTTACCGGTTTTTCCTTTCTTAGATCGGTCATGGCTGTTCTGAATGTTATATCGATTCTCTCGATTGTACTAACATATCGCGGGAAGATCATTCCTGTCCTTCGATATAATACCTCATAATCGGCCTGGTAGGTGTGCGTCTTTGCACCTCCACAAATCCTGCTTTCCGGAAGGATGATGAAAGTCCGGTCCAGGCGAAAACATCCGGCCATCTGCCCTTCATGGGTTCAACTGGATATCCTTCGATGATCTTCCCGCCGTGTTCCTTCACATATTGAATAACGGCTGATAGTAACCCTGCCGAAACCCCTATGTTTCGATATGGTTTTAGGATAAAGAAGCAGACAACCGACCATACCGGTTGATCGTCCACGCGTGCAAGGGTTCGGGATCGCTGTAAGGCGGGAAATGATTCTCTTGGAGCGAATGAACACCAGGCAACCGGTTGATCCCGGTCATAGGCGATGATCCCCGGGGCTTCTCCGGAATCAACGATTTCTTTGAGTGCCCATTTATTTCCTTCCCCCTTTTGCCGCAGAAAATCAGCCCGCTTCAACCGCCAACTCATACACCAGCAGCCACCACAGGCGCCCAGGGGCCCGAATAACGTTTCAATATCTTTCCACCTATCCGATGTAAGCGGATGAAAAGATAACTTCAGATAAGTGTCAGGTGTCAAGTGTCAAGCGTCAAGTGCCAGGTGTCAAGTGCCAGGTGTCAAGTGCCAGGTGTCAAGTGCCAAACGCCAAGTATCAGATCAATTGTCAATCTTCAATCGTCAATTCAATCGTCAATTGTAAATCGTTCTTCGTAAATGGCCTCGTGGAGCTGGAGGGATTCGAACCCTCGTCCAAACAGACAGCAAAATTGCTTTCTACATGCTTAGCCCGGTTTGATTGTCGGGGATGAACCGGCACCCGGCCGGCCTATTCATTCCGTAGTCCCAGTTGTTTCGCTCTTTCAGCGGGACGTGAAAGAACTATCCCTACCTTTTTGATGCCCTGATCGGAACGCCGTAAGGAGAGGCTTCCCGGAGGACAGACAACTGCTAATTCCTTGAATTAGGCAGCCGGTCTATAAGAATAGTTGTCGCCAGTTATTGGCTATGAGAATTGGCTTTTTACGGGACCTGTTCCCAACGCCCGGCATGCTTACAAATCCACCGTTCTGCTGTCAAATCCTGTCAGCCCCGTGAATTGTAATCAGGCTGCAAAGATACGCATAATATAGGTCAGAAGGATATTTTATAGCCCAGGTAGCCGATGATATCGGTTACCGGATTATTGACATTGAATTCTTTCTGGTAGATGAATCCAATGTCCAGGCCATGGATACGGTTGATCCGGATGTAGGTTCCTGCCGAGGTGCGGAGGTTATCAAATTGCCGTTCATTGGCATACAGGGCATACCACAACTCTCCCTCAAGATAAGGTCGGAATCGCTTGTTGATCGCATATCTGAAGCCAAGTTTCCCTCTCAAATAAGTGATTGGTATTTTCCCCGTTTCACTGCTTGAAAAATCCTTGAACTGGCTTTGCAGGCGCAGCCTGATGGACCCATCCAGCTTTTTCGTGAATTCATAACGGTAAGCAATATCGCCATATGCCCGGTGGATCTTGCTGTAGGAATCGTCCAACCGCCGTTTGTTCGCAAAACGGTAAAACAGACCTGTTTTCAACCCTTTCAGGAACTTGTACTTGTATTCAAAACCGGCTTCCGTGTAGAATGATCCAAGTTCTGTGACATTCTCGTTGAACCGCAGTTCCTCAGTTAGAATGAAATCGATCCTTTGGGTTACCTGTTTTTCAAGGGTCACATCCAGCCACAGTCCGGCATCGTTCACCTGGGCTACCCCGCTGTTGAACAACAGGGGAGACGTTAAAATGAACAGAATTACCGGATATGGGAATTTACTTTTCAAAATAATAGATCCGGAGATCGGCAGAATCGGTTAGTAAATCGACCCTTTCAATGCTGATGCGGTGGATGGAAAAACCGGTCTGACCTTCCAACTCCTTGATCAGTTCTTCCCGCCGTTCAGGCTTGATCATTTCGAGGTTATCGTAATGGATTTTCTTGGAAACCTCTTTTTTCATGAAGAAACGGCTGTCGAGGAAGAAGGTAAAAATCAGGATGATCAGGTTAAGCAGGATCAGTTCATCCCAGCTCCCTTTGCTCACGGCATTGATCAATCCGATGGCGATGACCGTAAAAAGATAGGTCATGTCGTTCATGGAGATCCCTTCGGTGCGATACCGGAGCATGGTGAATACGGCAAAAAGTCCAAATGCAGCTCCCAGCGACATCTCCACCTTGTTCAGCAAGAAGGTGATCAGGAAGATTACCAGGTTAAACATGAAGAAGGTGAAGAAAAACTCCCGGTTCCGGTGGGTAGGATAATAGATCAGCCGGATCAGGATGAATACAGAGATGAAATCGATCAGCAACCGGAGAAAAAATTTCTCCGACAATTTTTCAAATAATTGAATACCACTTGATTCAGCGGCTTTGTTGGCAATTTCCAGCAGCAGCATAAAGGATCTTATTTAAATACAACAACTTGGGTTTAAACCGGTTTGATTTGATGTCATCCACCAGACTCATCACACCCAGGCAATATTTGCTGATTGATGCGCGACGGATTTTTTGGTTCTTCATCAGTTGCATGAAAGGGGATAACATCATGGATGCCTGTTTTACCTCTGCGATGACCATTCCATCATACGCTTTTTGCTTGGTTCCATTGACATAATTCAATCCTACATCAATGGTCACTCGCTCGGGTTGTGACTTATTGACCAGGGTAATACGGGAATAGTTGACCCAGAATTTAGCTTCGAGTGATTCAGCGGCCAGCGGTGTTTTTCTGATCAGGAAGGTTTCGGCATCATCGTCGATACGTTCTTCTATTTCATGTTGTACGATTCGATCCTTGATCACCTTTCCATGGTTATTCTTGAATTTTATCTCAAAAAACACATGGTTTGATTCGACATATTTCCGCATCCTGACCTTGAAACGGTTCACCCGTTTGTTGTGGTGCTGGTGGTACAGAAAAAAGTCGGGGGTGTCGAAATACAAGGTCTGGTAACGGTTTGCTCTTTTTCCGTTCACTTCCAGCACACGGTAGCCATCCATCAGTGCATGTAGCAAAGACGGTAATTGATCCTCCCGGAAGATATACTTGATATCTCTCCGCTCCATCAGTTTCACCCCATCCATCTCTTTCAGAAAGATTGGTGTAAAGTCTTCCAGTATTTTCAGGATTTGTTCCAACCTTTTCGGCGTGCGTTTAGTTCTTGAGAATAGATAGTACGCCGGCATCAACAACCTGTTTCCGGCTTGTGATCTCCACATCTTTATAAACAGCAATCTTCCCTGAGCCGGAAGTGAATGTCGAGTCTTTCGAATAAACGTACAACCGGTAATTTCCGGGACGGAGGTACTTGAATTCGAATTCTCCATCGGGTCCGGTTTTGATCCGGTTCCCATATGAAATATCATCACCATAGATGATGTAGATATCTTCATCACTACCCCAATAGGATGAAATGAGGTAGGTGAAAGAAAGATCATATTCACGTATCCAAACCTTTCCGGTGATGGATGAGTTGCCCCCCTCTCCTTCTTCCTTTTCACAGGACCAGGTAGTAAGCGCAACAGCAATGATGAGGAGGAATAAAAAGCGGCGTAAATGCATATTTTCAGCGATTTCCCTGCAAAGGTATATTAAATAATTGTTAAGAAAACGGATGGAGAGGTTCAAATATTTCGAAAATCGAAGGATAAAGGTTGAGTATACAGAATAATGATTAATGGAGTCAGATTTGAATCTTATGTTTCAGGCACTCATTTCAGGTTCGTCCTCAGCCGTTGACCAGCACATCGAGGAATCCGGACATCTTATAACCAGGGGAGAAAACTTTGCTCAGTTCGGCCATAATTGGGAATTTATCGGGGTTTTCAGCGGTGTTGATGATCTCCTGACAGAAGATATTGATGGCGATCTTTCCTTCCAGCACCATTTGCTGAGAGATATTTTCAGTGAAAAATCCTTTCCCGATCAACAGGCCAAGTGTCCTGTTTCTGCTCAGGTCATTCAGGGCCGTGAGGGTGAAATCGCCGAATCCGCAATACCGGAAGATGGTTTGCTCTTGTCCACCGCCGAAGATCAACAGTTCACGCATTTCATTGAAAGTCCTTGTCAGTGCTAAGTATCTCAGGTTTGGCGTATCATAGTGTGCATCCAGAATACCGATGGAGATGGCATAGATGTTTTTTAGGATGCTGATCAGTTCCACGCCACGGATATCTTCCGAATAATCGAGTCGTACAGGTGTGTAAGAGAATAAGTTGCGGATGATTTCCTTCACTTCCGGCTTTTCCGATGCCAGCGTCATCCCTGACGGGATCCCGCGGATGATATCTCTGGCGAACGTTGGACCCTTGAGGGAACACACCGGATTGGGTAAAAGCTGTCTGATGCAGTCGGTGATGATCATCTTGTTGCAGCCAAAGCCTTTGGCCAGGTTGATAATGATGGCCTGAGCAGGGATGAACTGACTGATCTCCTTGAGGTACATCGCCACCGAAGCTGAAGGAATGGCAATGAAAACCACATCCGCCTTTACCAGGATCTCTGGATCGAGACTCGCTTTCAACCTTGGGTTTAATTGAATCCCAGGAAAGTATTTGTTATTGAAATGGGCTTTGGAAATGGACTTAACTACATCGGGTTCAATAGATAACAGTCTGACATCCAGATCTTTCTTATCGGCCAGCAGGTTACCCAGCGATGTAGAGATCGCACCGGCGCCAATAAAACAAACATTGATCTTTCCGCTTCCCATACTTTGCGTAATGAGTGCAAATTTATGCTTTTTTCAGATTGGACGTCCATTTACGCGGATCCCGCCACCTGACCCATATCTCATGTATCCGCTGAAGTTCAACAGGTTCATAGAACCTGAACAGGTAAAGCAGGAAGGGGAAAGAGAGGAAGAGTATCGTTTTGATGCCCATGGCCAGGTACTTATGAAGCGAATAGGTAAGCATCGAAATCAAGAATAATACGACGGATAATACGATCAGCAAAATTATTTTCCGGGTTTCGTAACGAATAAAAAATTGTTTCTGTGAATAATGCAAATAGAGTATTGCCATAATGATTGTTGCCAGGTTGATGGTCACCGCAGCGCCCAGAATTCCCAGCCAGGGTATCAGCAGGAAATTCAGGCCTACACTCACCGCGGCGCATACAAGCACGATAAGTACATTGTAGTGGGTTTTCTTGACATAATGGAGCCCGAGCGAAAAATAGTATTGCATCCCTTTGAAGACAAAGCTTAGCGAGATAAGGGGAACGACGGTGTAGGCAGCCCAGAAATCTCGATTGGTGTAAGAAAACATGACGATAAACTCACGGCTGAACAACGACAGTCCCAGGGCAGCCACGACGAGCGACAGGGTAAAATAGGTGAACACCTTTGGAAAAAAACGTCCATGATCTTCCCGTTCATACATTTTATAAGCAATGGGCAAGAATCCAAGCTGGAACGACTGGATAATGAAGACATTGATCACTCCGCCCATCTTGTAGCCAAGCGAGTAGATCCCTAAGGCAGAGAAATCCAGGAAATACTCTATCAGGTACCGGTCGCTCATCGTCAAAACAAGGGTAGAGAGGGTTGTGAAGATCAGCGGGACGCCATACTTCATCATCTCCCGCAAAATACGAAAGCTAAACGACGGATACATGTGGCGTACCAGAAACGGGATGGAAAAGACCAGCAGGGTGATGTTGCCGATCAACTGGCTGAGGATGATCCCCTTGACTCCCATGTTCAGGTAGGCTACAAAGTAGATATTCATCAGCAGGATGGCCGCAAACTTGGACGTGCTCACGGTGATATAAAGGAAAGAACGCTCCTTGAAACGGATCAGGCTGAAACAGATCTGGTTGAGGATATCAAACGACATGCTCAGGAACAGGATGGTAAAGTAACTTCTAAAGTTGATGCTGTCGAATGCCCAGTTGGAAAAAGTGCCGGAAAACGGGATCAGGAGCGCATTGACCATCACCAGGAACACAATGGACGATGAGAGGGTGGTAAAGATGATCGATCGTTGCCGGGTGGGATCTTTCTCTGCGGCACACCAGCGAAGCAGCGCAGTAGGAAGGCTAAAAGCCAGGATGGCAATCAGAAACTGGCTTGTCACCTCCAGGTATCCCAGCATCCCGTACTCACCGGTCGTCAGGTGGCTGGTATACAATGGCAACAAAACCAGCCCAACCAGCTTGGACAACATGTTGCCAATTCCGTAGATGATAATATGCCTGGTCGAGTATTTGAGGTCTTTAAACATCGAGATCTTTCTTTTCCATCAACACAAACAGCCAATATGGTTTTTTGGGGGAGATGAGGACATTGAACACATCAAAAAGGAATGACAAAAGATGAAACCTGTAGGGATAAGAGAAGATATGTTCACATCTTGGACACAGTGCTTCTCTCTGTTCGGCTGGTATCCAATAGGAAGGTATCCAGGCATGGGATGGGGAAAATCTTCTTTTCCATTCCAGTAGCTTCGGGTTGTAATAACGGACGCGTTTCCCAAATAGCTCATGTTTAAGGATTTCAAATTCCCCAAATAGGGATTTAAAATCTGATAATCTGAATGACCGGAGGTGATTGGGCCGGTTAAAGATGAAATGACATGCCGGGCATTGAATCATCAGTTTATCAGGATTTTCGGCATTAGGGACTGTAACCAACAGATATTTCCTTGTCAGCCGTTTTAATTCCGTGATGGTCTTTTTAAGTGATTCTTCTTCCAGATGCTCCAATAGCTCGCTTGAAAACACCATATCAAACGATTGATCCGGCAAAGGAATAGCATTGGAGTCAGAAAGGAGTTTTGCTGTTTTTACATAGGAAAGGGCTTTCTCACTTCGGTCAACTCCAACGATTTCAAATTTCCTGGAAAGTTCATTCGTAATAACTCCATTGCCACATCCAACATCAATGATTGAATTTACATCATCCGGTATCAAATTGAAGATATGGATGATTTTCTCACTTAACGCATCCCTGGTAAGATTCTCCCAGTCACAATGCTCATATATCCGTTCATTATCCATTTGCCTGTTAGTCATCCTGCGAAGCCTCGATACATGTTTAATAAGATGTTTCCATCCACCCCCCAATGATATTTTTCTGTTACCGCTTTTCTGCCGCGAATCCTGATCTCATCCATGTTTGTTTGTCCCAAAAGAGCGTTTTCAAGGATATTTCCGAGATCTGCAGGGTCATCATGCCGGTAAATATAACCTGTTCCGGTCTCCCGGATGATCCGTTCGATGGGTGCGCAGTTGGATGCGATCACCGGCTTGCCGGCATACATGTACTGAAACAGCTTATGTGGGATCGTGGCATCGGTATGATCTGATTTTACATGCGGGATAATGGCTGCATCCGCAGTTTTCAGGATTTCCAGCATCTCCCGGAAGGGCTTGTAGCCTGTAAAATGAATAAGGTCGGTAACCCCTAAAGCGGCTGCAAGGGCTTCGAGGTTCTGCCGGTAACTACCCTCCCCTATTACCTGGAAATGAACCCGGAGACCCTTTTGTTTCAGCATCCCGATGGCTTTGACAACCACCTGCAAACCCCTGTGTTCATTGATCCCTCCAGCATAGAACAATACTTTCTCTATGTTTGGAATATAAGTTTCAGGAAAATCCAACCCTGACAGATTGATGGTGTTTGAAACCACCTGAATCTTTTCGGCCGGAATGCCCATGGAAATCAACCGCTCCCGGGCTTCATCCACCACGACGATGAGCTGATCCGCTTCCTTTAAGACCTTTGCTTCGTACTGTTCCCATCTGCGCCGCGAAAAGAAAAGCTTCCCCAGCGTCTTTTTGGTATGGGTTGAAAGATCGAGCAATGCCGGATAGTTTTCGTGGAGGTCAATGACCAGGGGAATGTGATGCTTCCGTTTGATCTCTATTCCAACGAGTGCCAAAGGTAAATCATGGATGTGAATGGCATCGATGGGAAATGATTGCATGATTTTCCCGGCGTGATCTTTCCAGAAGTTAAAGTAGTATGGCACCGTAAGTGCTCCGATCGCGCTTTTGTAGCGAAGGGGTGAAATGGGTTTACGGTGAATATACACATCCCCGAAACGGTCTTCCACCTTTCTTCCTTTCCGCGTCCAGCAGGCAATATGCACGGTGTGACCAGCTTCTGCCAGGGACGTTGCCTCATTTTCAACCCGGGCATCGGGCGGAAAGTCGGTTTCAAGCAGCATCAGAATGTTCATCGGAGGAAAAGCAGTTAATCTTTGATGGCCTTCAAACTCATGTCAAGGCTCTTGATGTGATGGGTCAGCGCGCCCACGGAGATGAAATCGACCCCGGTTTCTGCATATTGCCGGATATTGTCGATGGTGATCCCGCCGGAGGCTTCTGTTTCAAACCGGCTTCCGATCATTTCTACCGCCCTGCGCAATTGCTCCGGGGAGAAGTTGTCGAGTATGATCCGGTCAACATGACCCCTGGCCAACACCTCGCCCAGTTCCTTATCATTGCGTACTTCGATTTCGATTTTCCGGGACAGTTGGTTTGTTTCCAGGTATTGTTGTGTAGCATCAATGGCCTGGCATATGCCGCCGCAAAAATCGACGTGGTTGTCCTTGATCATGATCATGTCGTACAGTCCAAACCGGTGGTTTTCACCACCTCCGATCCTGACGGCATATTTCTCAAGTTCACGCAACAGCGGGGTGGTTTTACGGGTATCCAGGACTTTTGTTTTCAGGCCTTGAAGTCTTTCGGTGATCCGGCGGGTTTGTGTGGCAATACCACTGAGGCGTTGCATGAGATTCAGGGCGGTCCGTTCTGCCGCCAGGATAGACCTGACCTTTCCACTGACAATAAACACCCGGTCACCGGGTATGACTTTTTGCCCGTCGGAGATCAGCACTTCCACCGTAAGGGTCGGGTCAATGATTTCAAAAACCTTTAATGCCACAGGCAACCCGGCCAGTACCCCTGCTTCTTTAACCAGCAGTACCGAACGGCCGGTAGCATCCTCCGGAATGGTGGCCAGCGAAGTATGATCACCTTCTCCCAGATCCTCGCGGATCGCTTCTCTGACAATAGCTTCAATATCCATGATATCTAGGTCGCTTCGATGGAGAACTGATATATAAGGTAGGAATCTCCTGACTTCTTCATCAGGAAGTAGACCCGAAGAGTCTGGGTCTCCGTTTTCAGCTCTCCGATGCTAAACCTTGAGCCATCCACCGAAGTACCTGATTTGATTACCTTGTAGGTTTTAATCGGGTTGCTCTTGAAGAAAGCAATGAGCATCTGCTCAGCCTGGGCCTTGCTCACTGTTTCCTCCTCTCCCAACAGGCTCAAGTCCAGACGGTTATTTAAAAAACCTGACAGCGACCGGGCGTCACCTGCTGAAATAGCTGCGGTAATTTGTTTATCCATATCATCCGGAAGTGATGCGGCTACTATACGTCCTCCTGTTAAAACCAGGACCATCAAACCCAGCATGCATTTTATCATGACTATGTTATTGTGATGCCAAATGTAGTACTTTTCGATTAATTTCGCCTCCTGATGAATATCCGCATTATTGTAACGGGAAAAACAAGTGAATCGTACGTCCGGCAAGGGGTGGAAGATTATCTTGCCCGTATCAACCGATATGTTCCTGTTAAACTGGAGGTGGTGCAAGATCTGAAGAATTTACAGCATCAGCCCATCGAGCTCATCAAAAAGAAAGAGTCAGAAAAAATCCTGGAAAAGATCCCGGCCGATGCCATCGCCGTATTACTGGATGAAAGAGGGAAATCCTTTACCTCCCGGGAATTTGCAGGGTTTATCCAGAAACAGCTGAATAGCGGAAAGAAACAACTGATCTTCATTGCAGGGGGATCATACGGTGTAGATTTGGCCTTGAAGAACCGAGCTGATCATATTTTATCCCTGTCAGAAATGACCTTTTCCCATGAACTGGTACGGTTGGTTTTTACCGAGCAACTCTACCGGGCTTTTTCTATACTGCGGAATGAGAAGTATCACCATGACTGATCCGCTGATCTCCCGGTAACTCCCATTACATGAGGCATCCGATTAACAATCTTTAACAGAAAGGCTTAACAAAATTTAACAGGTAGCTGGCAACCACATTTTTCAAAATAGCTATTTTTGCGCCCACAAAATCCCGTCAACCATGGAAATCAATATCAAAGAACTCAACGACCGCATCCAACAGGAGAGTGCATTTGTCGACATGGTCACCCTGGAGATGCACAAGGTGATCATTGGCCAGAAAAACATGATTGAACGATTGCTCATCGGACTGCTGGCCAACGGGCACATCCTGCTTGAAGGGGTTCCGGGACTGGCTAAAACCCTGGCAATCAAGTCCCTGGCCAATATCATCGACGCCAAGTTCAGCCGGATCCAGTTCACACCCGACCTGCTTCCGGCCGACCTCATCGGAACCCTGATCTACAGTCAGAAAAAAGAAGAGTTCCACGTCCGGAAAGGACCGATATTCGCCAATTTCATCCTTGCTGATGAAATCAACCGTTCCCCTGCCAAAGTGCAGAGCGCCTTGCTCGAAGCCATGCAGGAACGACAAGTAACCATCGGAGATACTACTTTCGCCCTTCCCGAGCCTTTCCTTGTCCTTGCTACGGAAAACCCCATCGAACAGGAAGGAACCTATCCCCTCCCGGAAGCACAGGTTGACCGTTTCATGCTGAAAGTCGTTATCGGTTACCCCGACAAAAAAGAAGAAAAACTGATCATCCGGCAGAATATCAGCTCGGATACTTGTCAAACCAGCACCATCCTCAAAACCGAGGATATCCTTCGGGCACGACAGGTAACCCGCGATGTTTATGTGGATGAAAAGATCGAAAATTATATCACAGATATCGTCTTTGCTACCCGCTATCCGGGTGAAAACAAGCTGAAGAAATTCGAAGGGCTCATCTCCTACGGAGCTTCACCACGTGCGAGCATCTATCTGGCGATGGCAGCCAAAGCCTTCGCCTTTATCCGGCGCAGAGGATATGTGATCCCGGAAGATATACGGGCCGTCGCCCACGATGTACTCCGTCACCGAATCGGGTTAACTTATGAAGCGGAAGCGGAGAATATCACCACGGAAGAAATCATTAACGAGATTCTCAACACGGTTGAAGTCCCCTGATTCTCACCCTTGACCCTGAGCCGGAAATGGAAACATCAGAGATCTTTAAAAAGGTCAGAAAAATTGAGATCAAGACCCGGGGGTTGTCCAACCAGATCTTTTCGGGACAATACCACAGTGTCTTCAAAGGACGGGGTATGGCCTTTGCCGAAGTTCGGGAATACCAGTTTGGCGACGACATCCGGAGTATCGACTGGAATGTTACCGCCCGGTTCAACCACCCATACGTCAAGGTTTTTGACGAAGAACGAGAGCTTACCGTGATGCTCCTGATCGATGTGAGCGGATCGAATGAATTCGGCTCCAAAACGGTGTTCAAGCAGGATGCCATCACTGAGATTGCTGCTGTGCTGGCTTTCTCAGCAATCCAGAACAATGATAAAGTGGGGGTGATCTTCTTCTCCAACCACATCGAAAAATTCATCCCACCCAAAAAAGGCACCTCACATATCCTTCGCATCATCCGCGAACTGGTAGATTTCAAGTCCGACAACCGCGAAACCAATATCGCGAATGCCCTGAAGTACTTTACCAACGTCATAAAGAAAAGGTGCACTGCCTTCCTGATCTCAGATTTCCAGGATCGGGGATTTGACGATGCCCTGAAGATCGCGAATAAAAAGCATGATGTCATTGCTGTTCACGTTTACGATAGCCGGGAACTGGAGATCCCCAGGATGGGCATCGTGAGAATGAAAGATGCCGAAACAGGAAAAAACAGGTGGATCGATCTTTCAGACACCCGGGTGAGAGAATCCTTTCACCGGTGGACGGAAGAGCACGAAAAGAAGATCAGCGATCTCTTTATCCGGAGTGGGGTTGATGTGGCTCGAATCTCCACGGATGAGGACTACGTTAAACCATTGGTTAAAATGTTCAAGAAAAGAGAAGCCAGATCCTGATATGCAACGATTGATAATTAAGATAGATTCTTTATTCCATTCCTGCAGTCGGATCGCAATCATCGGCTTGATCCCGCTGTTTTTGTCCGCGCCAGCCATTGCCCAGATGCCTTCGGTTTCTGCCCGGCTCGACAGCAGTGCAATGATGATCGGAGAGCAGATAAACCTCCATCTTTCGGTCAATATTCCTGCAGGCAAGAAACTTCACTGGCCTCCGTTGAAAGACACCCTCACCAGCAAGATACTCATCGTCAGCAAATCCAAGATTGACACCCTTCCGGGTGCAGACCAGCGGTCGACAACCTACAAGCAAAAAGTTCTCATCACAGTCTTTGACTCAGGATATTACGTGGTTCCTCCTGTTCGTTTCGAGATGGAGGAATCTGACAATGATCTAATCCTGCCACTCCAAACGGATCCAATCTTGTTGCAAGTGGTCAGTCCGACGGTCGATACCACCCTGGCTATCAAACCCATCAAAGGACCGATCAGTGCACCCCTGACTTTTGCGGAAGTGGCGCCCTACATCCTGGGATCCCTGCTGCTGGCTGGTATCATTGCGTTTATCATATATTATATAAGGAAAAGAAGGTCGAAAAAGCCTTTGTTCGATCTAAAGGCTGAGATCCGGCCGGCACCTCATGAATGGGCCTTGCGAGAACTCGAAAACCTGCGACAAATGAAGCTTTGGCAGAACGGAAGATTCAAGGAGTACCATTCCATGCTTACCGAGATCTTGCGCCAATACATGGAAGCCCGGTTTGAGATCCCGGCGATGGAAATGGTGAGCTATGAGATCATCCAGGCGCTGGAAGGGCAAGGTGTAACGCAGCAACCCATCGAAAAGATGCGAAATATCCTGTTCCTCGCAGACCTGGTAAAATTTTCCAAAGCCCAGCCACTACCAGGGGAAAATGATGGAAGCATGTCAGCAGCCGTTGATTTTGTCAACCTTACAACCATGCTGGTAGCCTCTCCGGAGTCCCCATCTATTGAAGCAATAACAAAGGAACCTGAGGTAGATCCGCGAACATGAAACATATCACCTTAGCCGATCCCTATTTTCTCCTCTTGCTGGTGCTGTTCCCCGGCATGGTGGCCTGGTATTTCTTCATGCTCAGAAAGAATTTCGCGCTACTCCAATATTCCTCTCTCATAGGATTTGAAACCGGGAAGCGAAGTGTCAGACTGTTGGCATTCTATTCCCTGATCCCTTTGCGTTTCATTGCCATCGCTTTGCTTATCGTGGCCCTCGCCAGGCCGCAATCAAGTTCCAGCCGGCAGGATGTGTCAGTTGAAGGGATTGACATCGTTATGGCGATGGACGTTTCTGGCAGTATGCTCGCACAGGATCTTAAGCCCGACCGGTTGGAGGCTTCGAAGAAGGTAGCCATGAAATTTATTGAAGGCCGACCCAATGACCGGATAGGACTGGTGATCTTCAGCGGAGAAACATTCACACAAAGCCCCCTAACATCAGATCATGCTGTCATCAGGAATCTGTTTGCCGATATCAAAAGCGGCATTCTGGAAGACGGAACTGCACTCGGAGATGGGTTGGCTACCGCGGTTGACAGGCTACGCAACAGCAAAGCGGTGAGTAAGGTGATCATCCTGCTTACCGATGGCATCAACAACATGGGGGCATTGGATCCTCGTTCAGCCGGCGAAATTGCCAAGCTCTTCGGCATCAGAATCTATGCGATCGGAGTGGGAACCTACGGAATGGCTCCCTATCCTTTCCAAACCCCCTTCGGCATTCAATATCAAAATGTGGAAGTGAAGATTGATGAGCAATTGTTGAAAGAGATCGCCACAACCACCGGAGGGAAATATTTCCGGGCAACGAATAACAAAAAGCTGGAAGAGATTTACCGGGAGATCGACAGACTTGAAAAATCAAAGATAGATGTTACTGTATTCAGGAAGAAATCAGAAGAGTTCTTCCCGCTGGTCCTTGCTGCTTTTGTTTTATTGCTGCTGGAGTTTTTGCTGAGGAACACATGGTTAAGAAGTTTACCCTGATATAAATTAGAAACTGAAATCTGAGCCGGAAAATGTTACGGTTTTCACATCATTACTTCCTGTACGGACTTTTTCTGATTCCGTTGCTGACAGCACTTTTCTGGCTGATGATGGCAAGGAAAAAGAGGGTTTTGGAACATTTTGGAAACATGTCGCTGATCCAGCGGTTGATGCCCGATGTGTCAAATGCCCGGCAATGGTTCCGGTTTACGTTGGTGATGCTTGGGTTTTCGTCGCTGATTCTCGCCCTGGCCAACCCACAAACCGGGTCTAAACTGGAGAAAGCAAAGCGGAAAGGGGTCGACCTGGTCGTGGCGCTGGATGTATCCAACAGCATGTTGGCGGAAGACATCCAACCCAACCGGCTTGAGCGGGCTAAGCAAGCCATTTCGCGGCTGATCGACCGCCTGGAAGATGACCGTCTCGGGTTGGTCGTTTTCGCCGGAAGAGCCTATACGCAACTGCCCATCACCAATGATTTCGGGGCTGCACGGTTATTCCTGTCAACCGTTTCACCAGATCTGATACCCGTTCAGGGAACCGCCATTGCCGATGCCATCGAAAAGTCCGCCATGGCCTTTAACGACCCAGCCCGAAGCCGGGTGATCATCATCATTTCCGATGGCGAAGACCATGAAGGCAACACCCTCGAAAGGGCTCAACAGGAAGCCGAAAAAGGAATCAAGATTTTTACCATCGGAATGGGAACCTATGAAGGATCAGTTATTCCGGTTTACCGCGAGGGCAAACTCGCCGGATATAAGAAAGATAAAAACAACAGCACCGTTATCTCCCGGCTGAATGAGACCATGCTCCAGCAAATTGCATCAGCCGGCAATGGATTCTTTATCCGCGCCAGCAATACCGAAGTTGGATTGAACAAAATCTTTGATGAAATCAATAAAATGGAAAAAAAGGAAGTGGAAACGGCGCTCTTTACTGATTATGAAGATCAGTTCCAGTACTTTGTTTTTCTTGCCCTGTTATTCTTTGTCATTGAATTCCTGCTGTTTGAGCGGAAAAGCAGGTGGTTTGGCAAATTGAAATTATTTGAACCGGAATCATGACCACGATGAGAGCTATATCCATTTGTCTTCTTCTATTGATCCATGCTTTGATCGGGAGCACCCTTCAGGGACAAAACGAGCAAAAACTCATCCGGAAAGGAAATGCAGAATATGATGAAAAGCTTTACAAGGAGGCTGAGATCAACTACCGCAAAGCGCTGGAAAAGAACAAAGAATCATTCAAAGGCCAATTCAACCTGGGGGATGCAATCTATCAGCAAAATAACTTTGGTGAGTCTTCCAGGATCTTCTCTTCCATCGCGGAAAAGACGAAAAACAAAAACGAACAGGCAAATGTTTACCATAACCTGGGAAACTCCCTCTTACAGGAAAAAAAATATGCCGAAAGTATTGATGCTTACAAAAAAGCCCTGCTGAAAAACCCGAAGGATGAAGATACCCGGTACAATCTGGCCTATGCCCAATCCATGCTTCGGCAACAACAACAACAGCAACAACAGCAGCAAAACAAGCAAGATCAGAAAGACAAACAACAGCAGGATCAGCAGAAACAAGATCAGCAACAACAGGACAATCAGGATCAACAACAAAAAAAACAGCAGGATAAACCCAAGATATCCAAACAAGATGCTGAGCGGATGTTGGAAGCCTTGAAAAACAAAGAGCGGAAGACCCAGGAAAAAATGAAGAAAGTGAAAGCAGCCGGGGAACGGACAACCACTGAAATTGATTGGTAAAACAGCTACCTTTGCAAGCGATGATGCGGAAACTCAAATATTCTTTATTCCTCACAGGAGTCCTGTTTATTTACGTAACCGGCCTTTCAGCACAGGAAGTTCAATTTACTGCCGCCACCAAAAGTGAAGTCGCCGTTGGGGAATTTTTCAGTCTGACTTACCGGCTTAATACCCAGGGATCAGGATTCAAAGGTCCTGATTTTAAGGGGTTTGAAGTGGTAAATGGACCGGGGCAATCATCCAGTACCGGCATCCAGACCATCAACGGTAAAACCACGATGGCCGTTCAATATACCTTCACCTACCTGCTCAAACCTTTGAGAGAAGGGAGCTTTGTGATCGGGCCCGCCTCGATCAATGTTGACGGAAAATCGTATTCATCCAACTCGGTTTCGGTCAAAGTTGTGACCAGCCTTTCTCAACCATCCCAAAACAGAAGTACACCCCAGGGGAGAAACCAGCCTCAAAGCCAGGAAGAAGGCCTCTCTGCCCAGGATGTCTTCCTCCGGGCTGTTCCAAATAATTCAACCCCCTATCAGGGACAGGGGATCATCATCACGTTTAAGCTTTATACGAAAGTCCCTATTGCCCAGATCATAACCGATAAACTCTCTTCCTTCCCGGGATTTTGGTCTCAGGATCTTTTCAAGGAAAATGAGAAATTCAAGCAATACAATGAGACGATGAACGGGGAGAACTACGTGGTCGCTGAGATTAAAAAAGTGCAGATCTTCCCACTGAAGTCCGGGACACTTACCATTGAACCCATGGAGATGACTTGTCTGGCTCAGGTTCGAAGCAAAAGACGGGTTCAGACCGGAGATCCATTCTTCGATAATTTCTTCAATGATGACTTCTTCGGTTCTTCTGTTAAAAATGTCGAGAAGAAGTTGAAATCAAACGCCCTGACCATCCGTGTAAAATCCCTTCCTGCCAATGGCCGGCCTGCTGATTTCAGCGGAGCAGTCGGCTCATTTACCATCAAACCAGAAATTGACAAGACAAAACTCCAGGCCAATGATGCCATAACCTACCGGATTACCATCACCGGATCGGGAAATATCCAGCTTATTGATAAGTTAAACACCTCGTTTCCAACCGATTTTGAAACATACGACCCAAAAGTAACCAGTAATATCAATACTTCGCATACAGGTGTCTCCGGCAGTAAAACCTTTGAGTATCTGCTCATTCCACGAAACCATGGAAAATTCACCATTCCCCCTGTTCAATTTTCCTTTTTCAACCTGGAGAAGATGCAATATCTGACCCTTGAGACCCCTTCCTATGACATTGAGGTTGAGAAAGGTACCGGTTCGGGGCAGGGTTACTCCTATTCGGGCGTAGAAAAGGAAGACATTAAGTACATAGGAAGTGATATCAGGCATATTGACACCGGTTTGATCCGGTTGCAGCGGACAGGTCATTTTTTCTTCGGATCTTATCTGTTCCTCAGCTTGTTATTGATCCCTTTGATCCTTTTCATTGCCTTTATCATCATTTTCCGTAAAGAGCTTAAAAAGCGGAGTAACAAGGATCTCATGCGAAACCGTAAAGCTACAAGGATAGCCATCCGCAGACTTCAGAAAGCAAGGGAACATTTAAACAAGAAAGAAGACCAGCCATTCTTCGAAGAAATCTCTCGATCGCTATGGGGGTACCTGAGTGATAAATATACGATCCCGATGTCAGAACTCTCCATCGACAATGTCAAGGAAACCCTGACAGGAAGGAATGTGGGTGAAGATATTGTGAATCAATTTGTCCAGGCGCTTAACAACACTGAATTTGCACGTTTCGCTCCGGGTGATCAAAACATGGCCATGGAATCGATTTATGAGGAAGCGCTCAACATCATCAGCCGGATTGAACGAGAACTTAAATAAAAGATGAATTTTTTCAATATGATCCTGATCAGAAAATACATCCTGACTTTCACTTCGGTCACTTTACTTGTCAGTCTGCCGGTTTCTCAGCAAAGTCTGGCCGGCACGCCGGATGAACTGATCCAACAAGCCAACGAAGCCTATACAAAGAAAACGTATGCACAGTCCATCGATCTTTATGAGCAGGTGCTCCGTTCCGGCTTTGAATCATCCCAACTATATTATAACCTGGGTAATGCCTGTTTCAAGCAGAACCAATATCCGCAAGCCATTCTTAACTATGAAAGGGCAATCCGGCTTAATCCCGGAAATGAAAATATCCAGTTCAACCTGAAATTAGTCAACAGCAAGATCGTCGATAAGATCGAATCCGTTCCCCGGTTTTTCCTCATCACCTGGTGGGAGCAAATCAATTCATTGACTTCCGTGAACGGTTGGGCATGGACCGGAGTCATTCTGTTTTTCATTTCACTGGTTTTATTTGCCCTGTTTTTTTTCGCTAAAAGTTCGGGGATCAGAAAATCAGCTTTCTGGTTAGGTTTTTCATTCCTCATATTCTTTTTCTTTTCCATCCATTTTGCCTTCCGTAGCTACAAAAACCTGATGTCTCATGATGAAGCCATTGTCTTCACGCCTTCCGTAACCGTAAAATCATCCCCTGACAGCAATTCTGTGGATCTGTTTGTCGTTCATGAAGGAACAAAGGTTGCGGTCGTTGACCGGATTGGCGACTGGATGGAGATACGTCTTGCCAATGGGAGTGTGGGTTGGCTGCAAAATAGTTCGGTGGAACTCATTTGATGTTATCGGCAAGGTTTTGGAAAAATTTCTGGTGATTTTGTTTTACATCTGTTTTTATTTTATATTTGTTGGTTTGAAAAACCGTCCATTTTCAGGGGCGGTCAAGAACTTGATGTATAACTGTAAATATCTGAGATTCAAATTAATAATCAAATTATCCGATATGAAAAACAGAACTTTACCACTTTGCTTGTTAGCGTTGGTTTTGATGGCATCCTTTACTTTTTCGGGCCTGACTGGTGTGGCCGGCAATCCAAAAAACCCACCATCACAGACTCAGCAACTCACCGGGGCACCATCTGCCCTGAATCTAAACTGGATGGAAGTAGGGCCTGACAATGTGGCGGGCAGGATCCGTGCCCTGATTTTTGACAACCAGGATCCTCAGCTTCAGACCATTATCGCAGGCGCTGTAAACGGCGGGCTATGGAAATCCACAAATTTGGGACAAACCTGGCACAAACTCAATACTGCCTCAGGTGTTAACCTGAATGTGTCATGCCTGCTCCAAACACCATCCGGAGACATCTACGCCGGCACCGGGGAATCGTTCAACACATACAGGTTCACTGTTTTACAGGACTTCAACTACACGAATGGTCTGGTGGGGCATGGATTGTTTAAATCAACCGACGGAGAGAATTTCACCCTCCTTCCGTCAACCAAACCTACAGTTAACAGCACAACCAGCGACTGGGCCTATGTCAATGAGCTCGCCTATGACGCTACCAACGGAAGGGTTTACGCAGCCACCAACAATGGCTTGTTGTATAGCAGTGATGATAACACGTGGAACTTTGCTACCACAGGAGCAAGAGCGCTCAAAGGGGAATCAAAGGATATCAAGATCGCAGCAAATGGACTTATGGTAACTTCTGTTAACGATTCCTGCTTTGTATCACAAAATGCGAATGCCCGTGGTTTCACCAACCGTTCACTGGGAACCTCAACTACCCTTCCTTCCACCGACGTCGGCAGAATGGAATTCGCCATCGCCCCCTCTAACCCGGATATCGTTTATGCCAGTGTTACAAAGGGTGTCAACGGGGATATGATGGCCATCTATCGATCCAACAACAAAGGAACCGATTGGTATGTCATTTTTCCCGGAAATAATACATTTGAGCCCTTTGATGGAAAAGGTAAGTATGCCAATACCATCGCCGTATTCCCCAATGATCCCGACCGAGTCCTCCTCGGCGGTGCAGATATGTGGATCGGAAGAAAATTCCAGGAAACCGGATACTTTGACTGGGCACAAACCTCTTTCTCCGTCGGTGATCCGTCTTCTCCCTTCTACCTGCATGAAAATCACCATACCTATACCTTCCGCCCGGGATATGATAAGTATTGCATGGTTGCTAATGATGGCGGCATTGGACTTGCCACAGTCAATACTGATTTTATTACTTTCCAAACACTTATCCGTAACCTTAAAACAACACAATACCACTCCGTTTCACCTGGCATTTCATCACAAGTTGTTCTGGGAGGAACCCAAGGCAACGGCGCTTTGTATATCGATGGTTCTGGGAACTCTGCAGAATACGCCACAGAAATCAAGCCGGGAAATAGCGGATTCGCCGCCATCTCTGCCATCAACCCAGATTATTTTTTCTACTCCGAACAAGGTGATGACCTTTACCGGTCAGAAGATAAAGGAGAAAATGACGCACTTACTTTTCTGGGTGATATCTCGAATACACAAGCCTTCGCAAATCCTTTCCTCCTCGTTGAAGACTTCGACTTTACCCTTAGCAGAGACTCTGTAAAGTATATTGCTGAAGATTCTGCTTTCTTTCCCGGAGAAACCATCTGGGTGAACAGCACAAGCGGAAAATTCCCCTTCCCTTATACCTTCGAGTATGCTTTACCCCAGGGTGATAGTATCATGATCCCTGACTTAGTACAATCTCGTTTCTTTGTGTGGGGTACTCACAATACCAATACTGGTGTTTATATGTCAAAAGATGCCCTGAAATTCAATGTCGACCCACAATGGTTCCTGATCGCCCAATTTCCCGATTTGGTCACCTGTTATGGTGCATCAAAAGATATGAATTACCTCTGGGCCGGCTGCAAGAATGGAAAACTCTACCGGATATCAAACCTCGCTCTTGCCTATGACTCCTTACGGGCAAGCCAACTCAGTGCTCAATGCATCGTTGCCGTTGAACTCGTGAAAACCTTTACAAACCAAACCGTTTCTTCCATCGCAGTCAACCCTGAAAACCCGGAACAAGTATTGGTAACAGTAGCCGGATATGGTTTCAATGACTATGTTTTTCTGGCTAATGATGGACTGGATTCAATCCCTTCCTTCAACTCCATCCAGGCAAATCTTCCGAAAATGCCTGTTTACAGTAGTCTTTTCGAGATGAATAATCCAGATATTGTGCTTCTGGGTACTGAAAACGGGGTTTATTCAACCGCTAATATCAATAACCTGCCTGTCGCCTGGAGTTCTGAAAACAACGGCCTCGGAGAAGGCGTCCCGATCATGGCCATCAAACAACAAACCCATTTCCATCCTTATGTGAAAGCCAGAACGAACAACGGCATCTTTACCTTCCCCGGTATTTCCAATGTGGGGAATATTTACATCGCCACCTACGGCAGGGGAATCCTGATGGATACCACATACCACACCATCCTTGGCATCAACCCGGTGACATCACATTCAACCACTGGAAAGCTCTCTATTTTCCCCAATCCAGCTAAGGATGTTGTCACCCTGGGCTATCAGATCAATAAACCTGGAAATGTGCAGGCGGACATCTACGACCTCACCGGAAAACTTGTTCAGTCGACATCACTGGGATATAAATATAACGGATCTTTCCTGAATCACCTCAGGGTAAACAACCTTCCACAAGGTTCCTATATGCTGAAATTAAGCACCGGACAGGATCAGATGCATGGGCGGTTGATCATCATTAATTAATAGTGAATTAATAACCTAAAGAATATAATCGATATGAAAAGATCATTTCTCTTCCTGCTCTTCCTGCTGTTGGCCGGCTTTGTCTTTTCCCAGACAGACGTTTATACCCCAACATTAAAAACACCTGCTGATAATGCGGTCGACCAGATGCCCAATGTGGTGCTTAGCTGGTCAGCAATTTCAGGTAGCCTTAATTTAACTTATGAATTGGAGTTAGATACCACAGCTGCCTTCAACTCACCACTCAAAAAAGACACGGTCATGGTTCTGATCACCGGATACAAGACAAGGAATTTATTTTTTGGCAAAGACTATTTCTGGCGAGTGCGGGCGCTGGATAATGGAGAGTTATCCGCCTGGACACCTACCCGCAAATTTGCAATCTTCAATGAGGTGGCGTTGTCTAAACCCAATGACAACGAAGATGATCAAATGCCAAATGAGGCCATCAGTTGGAAAGCCAAAGTAGGCACTGATTCGATCAAGGGTATCACCCACTTTGATTATGAAATGGATACAACCAATAGCTTTTCCAGTCCACTTCTGATCGCCGGCTCTGTTGCGAAAAATGTCTTTTCCTACACCCCAAGCAATCTGTTGTTCAACCAGAAATACTTCTGGAGAATCAAAGCTCGCCATAGTCAGGGAACTTCAGGATGGTCTGTTGTCAGGTCATTCACTGTTATCAATAAATTCGACCTGACTTCTCCCGCCAATAATGCTACAGGTCAGGATCTTGACGTGACCCTCAAATGGGATGCTGTAACAGGCATCCTGATGTATGAATTCCAAATTGCTGAAGACCAGACATTTAATACCCTCGTCTATCATTCTGAAGTAACAACCAATTCTGCTGATGCTTCGATGCTTATCTTCGGCACCAATTACTATTGGAGGACCAGAGCCATTCATGCAGCCGATACATCCGAATGGACTGACCCCTGGAAATTCACTACAACGGATGCTGTCAAACTCAAGTCTCCGGCTGATGCCGCCATCAATGTTAATCATAAACCCTTGTTTACCTGGTTTAAAATGGGTGGGATCACTGAGTATTGGTTCCAGTTGGCCGATAATCAATCTTTTAATACGCCTTTGTACAACACTGTCTTTGGAGACTCTGTTACCTCCTTCCAGTCTACCAAAAAACTCAACGCACAATCGACCTACTACTGGAGAATGCGTGCTGTCTTAAATAACACTGTGAACGACACCACTTCATGGGGACAAGTGTTTTCCTTTACCACTGTTAATCCTACCGGCATCGGGAATGAACCAGCAAGTCTCAAGGTGAATGTCTATCCTAATCCAACATCAGGGCTTACTACCCTTACCCTCTCTGGTAAAGAAGAATCCCTTGTCCAGATGGAATTATTAAACCTGCTGGGAAAAATAATCAAAGCAGAAACCATCCAAATCACCAGGGGAGAAAACAAAATCACCCTGAGCTTCAATGATTTGAGCAATGGGGTTTATATTCTCCGATTTTCACTGGATGGCAAACAAGCATTCCTTAAGCTGATCATTGACAAATAACCCCTGAAATACTCCAATGAAAAAAAGGGTGAGCCGGTTTTATCTGGCTCACCCTTTTTGCTGAAACTAATGAGATGCTATCTCGTCATCCACCCTTCCGGGTTTTCGCGCCATCGGATCAGCGACTCTAACTCGGGTTGAGAGATGTAATCGCTGTCTAATGCCTCACGGATGAGGACATCATAATCGGTAAGTGTAACCAGTGAGCATTTGGCCTCCTGGAATTTTGTTTCTGCGATCTTTAAACCATATGTAAAGATGGCAACCATTCCTTTTACCACGCAGCCAGCTTCCCTTAAAGCTTCAACCACAACCAAACTGCTTTTTCCAGTCGATACCAGGTCTTCGATCACAACAACACTTTGTCCTTCCTTGACTACTCCTTCGATCAGATTTTCCAGTCCATGCTGCTTCTGAGATGTCCGTACATAAACCATTGGCAGTCCCAGATCCTGCGCAACCAGGGCACCCTGTGCGATCCCTCCGGTTGCAACGCCTGCGATCAAATCCACCTGGCCGAAATGCTCCTGTATCAGGCTTACAAAGGCTTGCCGGATATAGGTGCGTAGCGTTGGATATGATAAAGTCACCCTGTTGTCACAATAGATGGGGGATTTGATCCCTGAAGTCCATGTAAAAGGCTGATTGGGGCTGAGTTTGACGGCCTTGATCTGCAATAAATGTTCGGCGATTTTTTGGGCTATGTCTTCGTTTCCCTGCATATTTCTTTGTTTTCGGGTGACAAAGATAGAAGGAATTCCTGAATGGTTTTTTCCTTTTCCCAAATGTATGTACCTTTACTTTTTTATACTTCGAAGCAACTATTATGCGGGTATACATTGACAACAGGTGTATCCATTTCCTGAAGGAACCTCCTCCTGAGATAAGTGGGCAGGAATGGCTCCTGATCACTTCTTCATTTTCAGATATTAAAACCAAGTTTGAATATTTTCAGCTTGAATATGCCGTAGAGAACCTCTTTATCGTCGCACCAAAGGATCTTCCAAAGGTCAAGCGGGAATTCATGCAGATGTTTCTTCCGGTGAAAGCTTCAGGCGGACTGGTGAAGAATGAATCAGGGCAATTCCTTTTTATTTACAGGAATGATCGATGGGATCTACCGAAGGGGAAACTTGAAAAAGGGGAGAGTCTGATCCGTGGTGCTGTGAGAGAAGTGATGGAAGAGACTGGTATTCAAAACCTCACTGTTGCTCACAAACTTCCCACGACATACCATATCTTCTATGCCAAAGGGAAAAAGTATATCAAAACGACTTATTGGTTCGAGATGCAGGCTGACAAATCAGCGCTGCTGAAACCTCAGAAGATTGAAAATATCACCCGGGTTAAGTGGTTCAACCAGGCAGAGCTTTCGCTCCCGTTAAACAGTACGTACCGGTCTGTTAGAGAGTTATTTACATCATATCAAGATCAACTTATACCTTCCCATGGAAAAGCCCAGGTGCAATGATGACTTGTTTAAATGCGTAATCGACAAAGCCACGCTGAAGCAAGAGGTATATCATCGAACATTAGATGCTTTTGGTTTATTCAAGAAGTCTATCATTGATCTTGTGACTGCCTTTTCAAAGAAGAAGTACAAACTGAAGTATCCTTTTCCATTTGAATATGCCATTAAAAACGAATTCGAAATTGAACTGAAATTCGGAAGCGATGTGCTTGTCTTTCTGATGCATACAAATGTTTTTGAGTTTCCAAGAGATCATGAGGTGATGAAGATCTCCTATATCAAGAAAGACATCCGGCTCTCCTATTGCGGAATGATCATGATCTTCAACTTCCTGGCTGATTCGTTCCGCTATAACCGGGTAAACGATGTAGGGTATATGATCGGAAGAGTCTTCGTTAACCGCGAGAACCACTATTTTATCGAAGGGAAAAGGGAGCTTGGATTATTGTTCAATAACTTCTCCCAATCAACCCTGACCAGGGAGTCGGTGCAGGAGATCGTCAAATCAGCTATCCTGTACACCATCAATTTTGACCTGCTGACCCCTCCCTATGACAACATGAAAGAAGTATCAGTTGCCGAAATTCAAAGTTTCATTGAGAACATGCGGATCAGAACCGGTAAGCGGCTGGGATTCCGATTTCAGGCAGATCAGGAAGAAATTATCAGGTGAAATGCATTGGAATTAAAAAAATATTTACCTTTGCACCCCGAAAACCATGGCCCGGTCGTCTAGCGGTTAGGACGTCAGATTTTCATTCTGGTAACCGGGGTTCGATTCCCCGTCGGGCTACCGCGACAAATGTAAAGTGCAAGGTGCAAGGTGCAAAATAATTTGCACTTTGCACTTTTCGTTTTAGACTTTTCACTTTGGCTTTACAGTCCCCTTTTTCCAATATATATCTTACGATCCTATTCTGATTCTTTTCATAACTTTGGGCATGTAATCCACAGATTTAATTTGATACCTGAACATGATGAAATCGAACATTCCCCGCCGCAATTTCCTTAAAATTGCAGGCCTGGCCGGCATCGGTTTAACCTTGTTGCCTTCCTGGTTACGTTCAATGAACAAGTCAGGTTTCACACCCCCGGATCCAACAGCCACCAATATCGCCGATGCCCTGAAATATCCCAGGAATGAAATATCAATGCCCGGGAAATTCCCGGGTAAAGCGGTGCAAGTTACCCATGCAAACAGTGTCACAGAAGATAAACCCGATGAGCAGGCAGCCTATGGTATGCTCTCGGCTGCCATGCTGGCGCTCACCGGTGCATCCTCCATTGCCGAAGCATGGGGACAATTTGTCGCTCCTTCCGACCGGATCGGCCTGAAAGTCAATCCTGTAGCAGGGCCAGATCTCTCAACCAGCCCTGCCGTGGTGAAGGCTGTGATCCGGCAACTCCAGGAAGCAGGTATCCCCAATGAACAAATATTGATCTGGGACCGGCGCGAATTTCAACTGACTGAAGCAGGTTTTACGAGTGAAAACTTCCCCGGCATTCAAATCATTGGTACTGAATACATGGATGCAGATGGATCTTTCAAAGATGCAGAAGGAAATTTCCTGAGCTGGAAAAGGGTTGACAAGGACTGGTACTACTGGGCGGATTGTGAAGAAGAATATGATGAAGAATCCCTGCCTTATATGGTGAATACAGGGAAATATTCCTACTTCAGTGCGATTTGTACCCAAATGGTCGACAAGATCATCAACATCCCCATTCTCAAAAACGCAGGTAACTCCGTGACCCTCTGTATGAAAAACCTCGCCTATGGCGCCATCACCAATACCGGACGGTTACATAAAACATTGTGGTCGGAAACCTCTGCTGAAGTCTGTGCTTTCCCTCCTCTGCGGGATAAAGTCGTGCTGAATATCGTCGATGGCATCAAAGGATGCTTCCAGGGAGGGCCGGGCGCCAATCCACAATTCTTTACCTTTTATAATACCCTGATCGTTGGCTCAGATCCAGTAGCTGTCGACCGCGTGGGATATGAACTAGTCCTGAAAAAACGGTTGGCTGAAGGGGTTCAGAAAGAAGAAACCCCGAAAGGAAAACGATTTATGGAACTTGCACGGGATCTGAAACTTGGAGTATCTGACCTGGAGAAAATCGAGTGGACTAAAATCAACCTGCCTGGATGATTCCACAAGTGTTCACACCGTGTAACTCCCATCAAACCTGGTTTCATCCCACCCTTCTTTGGACGATCCTGGTGTTCTTTCCCCTTGCAATTTATTCCAGCCCGGATAGTACGGTATTTTTTTCATCCAAAGATCATCCTTATATCAGGCTTATATCCTCTAAAGACTATAAGGGTAAAGCATTGTGGGGATATATGAATGGCGGAGCCGACTTATATTATGAGTGTGGTTTCCGATCACTTCGGGTGGAAGAATTCAAATTTCAGGGGACAAGGATAAAAGCTGAAATATTCCATATGGAGTCATTTACCAGTGCATTGGCCATCTATACCCATAACCGCCTGAATTGCCCCGGAAAACTTGAAAATGTGTTGTTCTCCTGCTGCACCCCTTACCAAACCCAATTCGTCAAAGGTTCATTCTATTGCTCCCTGACCCTGAGTTACGTAACAGAGGCTTCAGTCAACGCCATCAAAGAGATGGTGTCAATCCTCTACGCGAAGCTTCCTGATGAGTCATTGCAAGACCAGTTGCCTGATCCTTTCAGTAATGCATCCATATTTCCGGATATCTCAGGCTTATCTGTCATTGCCGGCCCCCTTGGTTCCCAGGAACTCTTTTCCGACTGGACTGAAACCCTCTCTGAATTCCCCGGTCTCGTCGCTTTTCATCTCCCGGTTATTATCCAAGATATTGCTGCCGACCTTTTTCTGCTCCGGTTCCGGGAAGAAGCTCATTGCCAGAAGTTTCTACAGAAGGAAGAAGCCACAAGATTGATCATCCGGGAATTGCCTGGTAAGCAGATCGTTACTGACCAGATAGCATATGCTTGCGAGATGCTGGTCATCAAGGGTTCTGTTGATGCTGAAAGTGGCGGAACGTATATCCGTCAACTTCTTCCTTCCCGGAAATGAATAAAATTGTGCGTAATTCTTTTTCAGAATAGAAAATATTCCTACCTTTGCACTCCCAAATTACACTGATCATATGGCAAACCATTTATCTGCAATAAAGAGGATCCGTCAGACGAAAACACGGAAACAATCGAATAAGTATCATGTTAAGACCGCACGTAACGTGGTCAAGGATTTCCGTGCACTAAAAGTAAAACCGGCCGCTCAGGAACAACTCCCTGGGGTCATCTCCAAAATTGATAAACTGGCTAAAACGAAAAGGATCCACAAGAACAAGGCTTCCAACCTGAAGTCGAAGATGATGAAGAAGGTGAACTCCCTCTAACCTGATTCTCTACACGATATCACCAAAGCTGTCGCTACGACAGCTTTTTTATTTTATCTTTACGACTTATTCCAGGCAATCAAATCTATGCAGGTTGTGGAAAATGGGTCTCCAGACATCACCCAAAAACTGATCGATGTCGAAAAAGTGATCGCCGGGAAAAACCCACGTATCCTGAAATTCATTCCCCGATTCCTGATCACCCTTCTGGCAAGGATCATTCATCAGGATTACATCAACGATTTCATCTACCGCAACAGAGACATATCCGGATTACCTTATGTTGATCAAATCCTGAAAGAATTTGGGCTCAGGTACCAGGTTACCGGTATCGAAAACATTCCACGGGAAGGACGATTCCTGGTAGCCGCCAATCATCCGCTGGGCGGGCTGGACGGTCTCGCCCTGCTCCATGCAGTCGGTGCGATCCGCCCCGATGTGACCTTTCCCGTTAATGACCTGTTAACGTACATTCCCGGATTGAAACCACTATTTATTCCTGTTAATAAACATGGATCGAATGCGGAGAATATCCGGATCATCGAAGAAACCTTTGCCTCGGGAAAGACCATCCTCTACTTCCCGTCAGGAATGGTCTCCCGGAAGCAAAAAGGAAAAATCTACGATACGGTCTGGATCAAAACCTTCCTGTCAAAGTCAAGGAAATTCCAGCGTGACATCGTTCCGACATATATCGATGGCAGGAATTCCAATTTTTTTTACCGCCTTGCCAACTTCCGGACAGCCATTGGCCTTAAGGTAAACCTGGAAATGTTGTTCCTGCCTGATGAAATGCTCAAACAAAGGCATAAAACGGTCGGTATTACTTTCGGCAAACCGATCCCTTACCAGGTGTTTGATGCCTCCAGAAAAGATGATCAATGGGCAGAATTGATCCGCAGATATACCTACTCCCTGAAAGATGATCCTGAAGCTATTTTTGATCCATCTAAACCGCTAATACAGGGCTAATTATGGAAAATATCATCCCTCCTGTTCCCGTCGAAAAGATGATGGAAGAACTTACCGAAAGCAAGTTGGTTAGGGGTACCAACAACGGTAATAATGAGATCTATATTTTCACCGCACATGACAGTCCCAACCTGATGCGGGAACTGGGGCGACTCCGGGAAATCACCTTCCGGGATGCCGGCGGAGGAACAGGGAAAGAACTGGACATCGATCGTTTTGACATCTCAGACCCTCCTTTTCGCCAGCTCATTGTTTGGAATCCAAGAGATAAAGCGATTGTCGGCGGATACCGCTTCATCCATGGCAAGCAAATCCCCTGTGACCTGCAAGGCTGCCTGAAAAGTCCAACTGCAACTTTATTTCATTTTTCCGACCATTTCATCAGGGATTACTTACCCATTTCCATTGAATTGGGAAGATCCTTTGTTCAGCCGGAATATCAACCGACGTTCAATCTGAAAAAGGGACTTTATTCTCTGGATAACCTATGGGATGGTCTCGGTGCTATCATCATTGAAAATCCGGATGTCAGGCATTTCTTCGGAAAGATGACCATGTACCCGCATTATAACAAGACTGCCCGTGATATCGTCCTTTTTTTCCTGAAAAAGTTCTTTTCAGATAAAGAAATCCTGATGACACCGATTCATGAGTTGCAGATGGAAACTGATCTCATGCTTCTTGAAAAGCTGTTTCTTGCTCCCACATTTGAAGAGAACTATAAGCTGCTGGTGCAACACGTCAGGAAGTACAATGAGTCCATTCCACCACTGGTCAATGCCTATATGAATCTTTCATCCACCATGCGAACATTCGGAACGGCCATCAATCACGGCTTTGGAGAGGTTGAAGAGACGGGCATCCTGATCACTATCGAGGATATCTATCATACCAAAAAGGAGCGCCATCTGGCCACTTATATCAGGAAAATGGCATCCCTGAAGAACATCCGGATCAGAATGAAAAAACCTTCAAAGGAATAAGGGAAGCCAAAACATGATCGTCCAATCAGCAACATTTATCAAAAGTATTGGGAATATTTCAGCATGCCCGGAGACCGGCTTCCCTGAGTATGCTTTTATTGGCCGATCCAATGTTGGAAAATCCTCCCTGATCAATCTGCTCACTACCCGGAAGGACCTGGCGAAAATATCCTCCACACCCGGAAAGACCAAACTTATCAATTATTTCCTGATCAATGATCAATGGTACCTTGTTGATTTACCGGGCTATGGATACGCCCGGCTGGATAAGAAACAGCGACAACAACTCACCGGGATGATCAATCATTACTTGCTCTCCAGCAAGAACCTGGTTTGCGTTTTTCTCCTGGTTGATGTTCGTCTTGAACCCCAGAAACAGGATCTGTTCATGATGGAATGGATGGCCACGAACCAAATCCCGTTTGTGATCGCCTATACCAAATGCGATAAACTCAGCCGGGGACAGCTCTCTAAAAATCTGGAAGTATACCGGAAACACCTTGAACCTGAATGGGAAGAAATCCCTACATGCTTTCTTACATCAGCAGTTTCTCATATAGGGAAAGAAGAAATCCTGGATTATATTGATCAACTCAACAACCAGGATTTAAGAGATTGAAACGGCAGTCTATTTTAATTCTATCAGTAGCTGGCGTTTGGCGATGTTGCTCCCTTCCTCCACATGAATCTTTTTGATAACCCCGTTAATGGGTGAAAGGATCCGGTTATTCATCTTCATAGCCTGCAACACCAGCAAGGTATCACCCGCCTTAACTTTGTCCTTTTCCTTCACGAAAATCCGGATGATCGTACCGGGAATGAAGCCTGTTATCAGCCTTGGGTCATCAGGTTTATAAGGTTTTCTGTTCCGGAACTTGGTATTGAAAGTTGTCTGGAACTTTGAGTCATCCAACTCAAAGATTTCATATGCCGGTTCGGGTATTTTTTTTTCTTCTGCCATGATGTGTAAATGCTTGGCTTTTAGAATGGAGGTATCCCGTGCTTTTTATTGGGTCTGGAATCACGTTTATTGGCAGCAATCTTCATTGCGTGCATGACGAAGTTCCTGGTTTCAGCAGGCTCTATCACCGCATCAACATACCCATATGCAGCCGCAACATAAGGATTGGCAAATTTTTTCTTATACTCGCTGATCTTCTTTTTCCGCATTTCTTCTGGGTTTTCGGCAGATTTGATTTCGTTGCGGAAGATGATATTGGCGGCACCTTCCGGACCCATGACGGCAATTTCGGCGGTTGGCCAGGCAAAGACAAAATCGGCCCGCAGGTGATTGGAACACATGGCGATATATCCCCCGCCATAAGCTTTTCTCAGGATCACAGTGATCTTGGGAACCGTTGCTTCAGAATAGGCATACAACACCTTCGCTCCATGCCGGATCACACCCATATGCTCCTGATCAATGCCAGGCAGATACCCGGGAAGATCAACCAGCGACACCAGCGGAATATTAAAGGCATCACAGTAGCGAATAAAACGGGCAGCTTTATCTGAGGAGTCAACATCCAGTACACCGGCAAGCACCATCGGCTGATTCGCCACAAAACCAACGGAATCTCCATTGATACGCGCAAAACCAATCACAATGTTTTCGGCATACATGTTCTGTATCTCGAAGAATTCCGAATCATCTACGATGGCTTTGATAATATTCCGGACATCGTAGGGTTCGAGCGGGTTGGATGGAAAGATCTGATCAATCTTGTACTGTCTGGTCCTTGGAGCTTTTGGAAGAAAAGGTTCCGCCTTCTTTTCATTGTTCCAGGGAATATAGCTGACCAGTTGTTTGATCTGTTCAAAACACTCTTTCTCGCTTTTTGAGAAAAAGTGGGCATTTCCTGAAATTGACGCATGCACTTTCGCCCCCCCCAGGTCTTCCATTGAGATCTCTTCGCCCAACACCGCCTTGATAACTTCTGGTCCGGTGATGAACATCTTGGAGATATTTTCAACAACAAAAACAAAATCGGTCAGGGCCGGAGAGTAAACAGCGCCACCGGCACAAGGACCGAGGATCACAGATATCTGAGGAATTACTCCGGAGGCAATGGTATTCCGGTAAAATATTTCGCCATACCCGGCCAGGGAGTTAACCCCCTCCTGAATTCTCGCACCTCCGCTGTCGTTGATCCCGATCAGAGGTACTTTCAGCTTCATGGCATGATCCATGATCTTACAGATCTTCTTGGCATGCATATACCCCAACGATCCTCCTGCAACGGTGAAGTCCTGCGCAAAAATACAAACAGGCCAGCCATTAATGGTGCCTGTACCTGTTACCACCCCGTCTCCTGGAAGGTATTTTTTATCCATATCGAAGTCTTTCCCTGCATGCTCCACGAAAAGATCATACTCATGGAAGGAGTTCTCATCAAGAATCGAAACGATTCGCTCCCGGGCGGTCATCTTACCGGATGTCTTCTGCTTTTCAACAGCTTGCTCTCCCCCTCCTCCCAGAGCATCCTGCATCCGCATCTTTAAGTCCCTGGTTTTCTGTCGTAAACTCATATATTTTCTCGATTAAAAATGGTCACGTTTTCTTCGAAAAATAGCTCCATTTAATGCAAAGGTAATATTATCCTGTAAACTTATGCCGGATGTACGCATTATCTTCCGGCAATCTTGAAAAATGGTTTTTAAAAGACTGATAATCAATAAAAGAAGTCACTTGAAGGTAACCACAGTTATCCCATGACCGCCCTGTTCAATATACTCGTCACGGTATTCTCTGACCTCTTTCAACCCGCCCACATACTCACGGACCAACCGGCGCAGGATACCGTCTCCTTTTCCATGTAGAATCCTCACCTCATGGATCCGGAGAAGAATGGCATCATCCAGGTATTTTTGTACGATAGCAACAGCCTCCTCGCCTCGTCTACCGCGAATATCAAGCGTCAGGTGAAAATCGGCCATCCGGCGGTTCAATTCCTGAATGATGCCCTGGTGCCGTTCACCGGAAGAGATCCCTGATAGTATTTCGGTTTCCCCCGGATGAACGCTTTCCAGTTTGTCTCTGGTCGTTTTCAGCTTCATGCTGCCAAACATCACCTGGATGGTATCTCCCTTTGTCCCAATGACTTTCCCGATCGCCCGCTGTCCTTTCATAACCACAAAACTGCCTGTTTCAATGGGTACTGAAACAATCTCAGAAGGCGGAGTGGTCTTTGTCGATATAACAGAAACCTTCCTGGTTTTAGGAAGTACCGCCTTTTTTGGGGCGTTGATTGAAATCTCTTTCTTAGTGATTTCCAGCTGTTTACGCAATTCCTTTGTCTGATCCTTGTCAGCCTGACTTTCTCTGATCTCTTTAATGGTCTTTTCGATCTGACGATTGGCCAGGGCGATGAGTTCAGTGGCATGCTGTTTGGCCTCTTCAATGATTTGTCCCTTTGAAGATTCCATCTCTTCCACCAACTTCTCATATTTTCTGATCACTTCAAATAGCAGGTTATCCGCCACTTCAAGTTCAACCCCTCTTTTTTGGATTGACTCTTTCTCCGTTTCCAGGTCTTGCAATTGACGGTCAAAATCAAGGTATGATGCGCCTCCCTTCTGGTGTGCTACCTGAAGAATATCCGCTGGAAATCCGATTTGTTGCGCAATCTCAAAGGCAAATGAATGACCGGGTTTTCCTGTTTTCATTTTGTAGAGGGGCTTCATTTTCCGGTTGTCGAAGAGCATGGCTCCGTTCACGATGCCTTCGATTTTTCCCTGCAACATTTTCAGATTCGCATAGTGGGTTGTTACGATGCCCTTTGATCCTTTTGAGTTGATGGCTTCAAGGGTAGCTTCTGCAATGGCTCCTCCGAGGTTGGGTTCTGTTCCCGAACCAAATTCATCAATTAGAAATAAGGTATGCTGATTCGCGTGCTCAATTAAATATTTGATATTGAGCAAGTGTGAACTATACGTACTCAGATCATTCTCAAGCGATTGCTCATCACCGATATCAATGAATAGCTGATGGAAAATCCCAAAACCGGAATGAGGCTGAACGGGTACCAACAGGCCGCATTGCAGCATATATTGCAGAAGACCAACGGTTTTCAGGCACACCGATTTGCCCCCTGCGTTGGGACCTGAAATAACCAGGATACGGGTATGTTTATCCAGCGTCAGATCAAGGGGGACAACAGGTTTCCGGGCTTTCCGGTGTGAAAGGAAAAGCAAGGGATGGATGGCGCCAACCCATTGGATGAGAGGCTCATCCTGGATCACCGGCATCACTGCTCCCAATTCCAGCGCCAGCCTTGCTTTCGCATGCAGAAAGTCGATTTCCCCGAGAAAGGCGTAGTGTTGGATCAGTTCCTCTGCCGATTCCCTGATAACTTCAGTCAAGGCCACCAGGATCCTGTGTATCTCCCTGCGTTCATTCAACTCAAGTGAACGGACTTCATTGCTGACCTCAACAGTTTCCGCAGGTTCAATATAACAGGTTTGCCCGGTTGCCGACTCATCAACGATAAATCCAGTAATTTTCCTTTTATGCGAATGAAGGACAGGCACGACGAACCGCCCCTCCCGGAGCGTGAGTTCCGCATCTCCTGCAGTCCATCCGGCATCACGAGCCAGTTGGAGAATCTGTCGGGTCTTCTTTTCAATCAATCCCCTTTTTTGATGAAGGCTTTTTCGGATCTTCAATAACTGGGGTGAAGCATCATCCCGGATATTTCCTTTGGCATCAATGATCTTCCCTATCTCATGTGTTAGATGGGTGAGATCAAGATTTGAGAAGAGGGTGAGGCTAAACAGGTGTGGATAGTCGCTTTGGCCTTTTGCCCTTAGAAACCGGATGATCCCGGCGATGGTTTCGAGTGAAAGCTTTAGTTCCGGGAGTACCTCGAGGGTAATGACCGATCCGGGAATCCGGATACGCTCGATTTCCGGAACCAGGTCATACATATCCTGCATGGGGGGATGCTCTCCGGCCTCCATCATCCGTTTGAGTTCATCGGTTTTATTCAATTCAGGCAGGATATCCTTAAGAATGACCCGGAATTCAATCTTGCCGATGTACGCCCTTCCAAGCGGACCCTGGCAGTAATCTCCGATCCGTTGACGGATCAGGTCAAAGCCTGCTTTTTCCTCGAAATTATGGGGGTAGATCATCTTGCAAATAATGGGTAAAATTAGAAATTCTCACCGAAAGAATTGTTACCTTTGCCGCCTGTTATTTCGTTAACAACAGTATTTATCCTGATATTATACAACATGGAAAAAAAGAAAAAATTCATCACCTGTGATGGCAACGAGGCAGCTTCCCATATAGCCTATATGTTCAGCGAAGTTGCAGCTATCTATCCCATCACCCCTTCCTCCAACATGGCTGAGAATGTAGATGAATGGGCTGCCATGGGCAGGAAAAACATTTTTGGAGAAGAAGTCAAGGTCGTCGAAATGCAGTCTGAAGCCGGTGCGGCAGGATCTGTGCACGGAGCATTACAATCAGGTGCGCTGACTACTACTTTTACCGCTTCACAGGGTTTGCTCCTGATGATCCCGAACATGTATAAGATCGCCGGGGAATTACTTCCCGCGGTGTTTCATGTCAGCGCGCGATCAGTAGCTGCTCATGCCCTTTCTATCTTTGGGGATCACTCTGACGTATATGCCACCCGTCAAACCGGTTTTGCCATGCTCGCCAGCGGCAGCATCCAGGAGATCATGGACCTGGCCGGCATAGCCCACCTGGCTGCCATCAAATCCAGGATCCCGTTTCTCCACTTCTTCGACGGATTCAGGTCATCCCATGAAATTCAAAAAGTAGAGTACTGGAACAATGACGACCTGTCCGGCCTGATCGACCACAAAGCTTTGCAGGCATTCCGCGACCAGGCACTCAACCCCGAACATCCGGTAATGAAAGGAACGGCCCAGAACCCCGACATCTTCTTCCAGGCAAAAGAATCTATCAACCGGTTTTACGAACCTGTTGCCGACATCGTTGAAAACTACATGGATGAGATATTCAAGCTCTCCGGACGCCGCTATCATCCATTTGTATATGATGGACACCCGGAAGCTGAAAACGTTATCATCGCCATGGGTTCCGCCACCGAAACAATCCGTGAAGTGGTCGACTACCTGGTGAAAAAGGGTGAAAAAGTCGGGCTTGTAGCGGTGCACCTTTTCCGCCCATTCTCTGAAAAATACTTCTTCAACGTTCTACCCTCCACAGCGAAACGCCTCTGTGTGCTTGACCGGGCAAAAGAACCTGGCGCCAATGGCGAACCCCTCTACCTGGAGGTTCGGGATCTTTTCTATGAAAAAGAGAACAGACCGATGATCATCGGAGGAAGATATGGCCTCAGTTCAAAAGATACCGTTCCTTCCCAAATCCTGGCTGTCTTCGAAAACCTCATGTCGTCGCAACCTAAAAACCGCTTCACCATCGGTATCACAGATGATGTGACATTTACTTCATTACCTATCCTGCCAGATGTAGACATGCAGCCGGAAGGCTCCTACTCAGGCAAGTTCTACGGACTGGGTTCAGATGGTACCGTAGGCGCCAATAAGAACTCGATTAAGATCATTGGAGACTCGACCGATAAATATGTCCAGGCCTATTTTTCATATGACTCCAAAAAATCCGGCGGGATAACGGTCTCTCATCTACGGTTTGGAGATCAGCCAATCCGGTCTACTTACCTGGTCAATACACCCGACTTTGTGGCATGCCACGTCCCCTCTTACCTGGATAAATATGATATGCTCAAAGGCCTGAAAAATGGTGGCACCTTCCTGTTGAACAGCATCTGGGATGCCGAAGAATCCAAGAACCGGTTTCCCGATCATATGAAACATTACCTGGCAGCCAACAACATCAGGTTTTTCATCATCAATGCGACTAAAATCGCTGAAGAGATCGGTCTCGGAAACCGCACCAACAGCATCATGCAATCGGCCTTTTTCAAAGTATCTAATGTCATTCCATATGAACAGGCCATCACACAAATGAAAGATGCGGTGAAAAAGACCTATGGCAAAAAAGGGGAAGAGATCGTGAAGATGAATATGCTGGCTATTGACCGGGGAGGTGAACCTGAGCAGGTTGAAGTACCCTCCGAGTGGGTAAAACTGGATGGTACGATACCACCGAAGAAATCAAATATTCAGGATCCCGCCTTGAATAAATTTGTGAATGATATCTTCATCCCGATCTACCAATTAAAGGGGGATGATATACCGGTCAGCGCTTTTGTTGGCCGTGAAGACGGATCGTTCCCGGCTGGAACTACAACCCTTGAGAAAAGAGGCATTGCCGTGAATGTTCCACAATGGCTGCCGGAACATTGTATCCAGTGTAACCAGTGTGCTTTTGTTTGTCCTCATGCAGCTATTCGTCCTTTCCTGCTTGACGAAAAAGAAAAAGCGGCAGCTCCCAAGGGGATCCAAACCATCAAGGCAGCCGGTAAAGAACTGGCAGGATTGGAATTCAAGATCCAGGTGAGTGTTTTCGACTGCACCGGTTGCGGCAATTGTGTGGATGTATGCCCTTCCAAAACCAAGTCACTTGTATTACAGAAGCTTGAAACACAGCTACATGAAACAATCAACTGGGATTATCTTGTCAATCATGCCACACATAAGGAAGCAGTTGCTCCGAGGGATAAAACCTTTAAAAACAGCCAATTTGCCAAACCGCTGTTTGAGTTCTCCGGCGCCTGTGCAGGATGTGGTGAGACCCCCTATATTAAGGTAATCACCCAGCTTTTTGGTGAACGGATGATGGTTGCCAATGCAACCGGATGCTCCTCCATCTATGGCGGAACAGCACCTTCCTCTCCTTACTGTCCGGAAGTTAACGGGAAAGGGCCTGCCTGGGCCAATTCCCTGTTTGAAGATAATGCAGAATATGGCTTCGGGATGGCTGTGGGCGTCAGGAAACTCAGGGAAAGAATTGCACGCATGATGGCTGAATCCAGAAAGAAAAATAACCTTTCAGCCGACACCTACCAGGTATTTCAGGAATGGACACAAGGGATGAATGACGCTGGAAAATCTGTCGCTGCCACTGAAAAGTTACTCCCACTCTTGTTAAAAGAGAATGATCAAATCGTGAAGGATATCCTTGACCTTAAACAATATTTGATCAAAAAATCGATATGGATCGTTGGAGGCGATGGCTGGGCCTATGATATTGGCTTCGGTGGTCTCGACCATGTACTTGCCATGAACGAAGATGTGAACATGCTGGTGCTGGATACTGAAGTCTATTCCAACACGGGAGGACAATCATCCAAATCGACGCCTTTCGGTTCAGTTGCCAAATTCGCTGCATCGGGGAAAAAGACGAGCAAGAAAGACCTCGGTGCCATGGCCATCACCTATGGGTATGTTTATGTTGCGCAGGTCGCTATGGGGGCCAGCTACAGCCAGTTCTTCAAAACCATCAAGGAAGCAGAAGCTTACCCTGGTCCTTCTCTCATTATAGCCTACTCTCCGTGCATCAACCACGGGATCCGTGCCGGCATGGAAAAATCACAGGAGGAATCTGACAGGGCGGTAAAATCAGGCTATTTCCACCTGTATCGCTACAATCCACTGTTGGCTCACGAAGGGAAAAACCCATTCATCCTGGATTCCAAGGAACCTGAATGGAGCGAGTTCAGGAAGTTCCTGGAAAGCGAAGTCAGGTATATGGCGCTGAAAAAAACATTCCCCTCAGAAGCTGAACGCTTGTTCAAGGCAGCAGAAGAAAATGCTCGCTGGAAATACAATAGTTACAAGCAGATGTCGGAACTGAATTATTCCATTTAAAATATTTGATACCTCAATACCCTTTCTTATGGCTGACCTGAGTATAAAATACCTTGGACTGGAACTGAAAAATCCGGTCATCGTTGGAGCCAGCAACCTGGTTCTGGATCATGAAAATGTGAAGAAGATGGAAGCTGCCGGTGCAGCCGCTGTGGTTTATAAATCCCTCTTCGAAGAGCAGATCCAACTTGAACGGCTTCAACTGGATGAGGAACTGGCTGAATATAAAGAGCGGAACGCAGAGATGACCCGGCTATTTCCGAACCTCGAACATGCCGGATCAACAGAACACCTGGAGAACATTAAGCGCCTGAAGCAAACGGTTAATATCCCGATTATCGCCAGCCTCAACGCGGTGTACGAAGAAACATGGGAAGAGTATGCCCTTGCACTGGAAGATGCCGGAGCCGATGCCATCGAGTTGAACTTTTACTCTGCCCCGGATGATTTCAAAAAAGACGAGAAAAACATCATCAACGAACAGCTTGACATCATCGACATTGTGAAGAAAAAACTGAAAGTACCCGTCTCGGTGAAAATCAGCCCCTTTTATTCCAATGTTCTCAATGTGGTTCAGCGGATGTACTACGAAGGTGCAGATGGTTTTGTGCTGTTCAACCGGCTGTTCCAACCCGATATTGATGTGGATAAGGAAGAACATCACTTCCCGTATCACATCAGCCATGAGGATGATAACCGGCTTCCACTGCGTTTTGCCGGACTCCTGTTTGGGGAGATCCGTGGCGATCTGTGCAGCAATACCGGCATCTTTAACGGGAAAGATGTGGTTAAGATGCTCCTGGCAGGCGCCACCTGCGTGCAGGTTGTCAGTACCTTGTATAAGAACGGGATTGAACAAATCTCCACTATTCTTGACGAATTGAATACCTGGATGGATACCCACCAATACCAAACCATCGATCAGTTCAGGGGCAAACTTTCCAAAAAGAGCCTGAAAGATCCTTTTGTTTACAAACGGGCCCAATATGTTGATATTCTCATGAAGTCGGCAGAAATCTTCAAAAAGTATCCAATGATCTAATAAAAAAGGGGCTTTCGGGCCCCTTTTTCTTTACTCATTGACAGGCTTTACTGCCATTCGATCAGAAACGGCATCCTGGCCTGAACCCCTTGCATTTTTTCAAGAGATTTTACGTATTCGAAGTACCCATAATACTCTCCGAGGCTCTTTTTCAGCATAATATCATCATCCGTAAATCCTTTGATCAGCATTTGGATCGGATCTCTCTGTTCGGGAAGATCAACAACCAGATAATTCTTGATCTTGGCCATATCAGCTGCGATCTTGATGGCATCATCCAGGGTGCCGATCTTATCGATCAATCCGATCTGTAATGCATCAGATCCACTCCAAACCCGTCCCTGGCCAATGCTGTCAACCTTTGATACGGGTATCCCCCGCCCTTCTGCCACGTGTTGAATGAAAACCTGGTATATCTGTTCCACTTCATGCTGTAAGTAGGCTTCCTGGAAAGCCGGCATTTCATCCGCAAGATTCATCAGATCGGAATGTTTGTTTGTCTTTACAAGGTCGGTGGTGATACCCAACTTATCTCCCAAAAATCCTTTGAAATTAGGAACGAGACCAAATACACCAATGGAACCGGTGATCGTACCCGCTTCTGCCAGGATGGTATCAGCCGCACATGAAATGTAGTATCCTCCGGAGGCCGCCACATCCCCAAATGATGCAACCACCGGCTTAACCTTAGAGGTCAGGTCAACTTCACGCCAGATGATCTCCGAGGCCAGTGCATCACCTCCCGGAGAATCTACCCTTATGACAACTGCTTTCACACGCTTATCCTCCCGGGCTTTCCGAATGGCCTTGGAGAAAGTTTCCGCTCCAATCTGACCATCATCACTTTTACCGTTCATTATCGTTCCGGATGCATAAATGACAGCGATCCTGTTCTTCCGGTCAATGGTTTCCTTCCGGTCACGTAAAACATGTTTGTAGTTTTCCAGGGATACTGAATGGATGCTGCTTTCCTTATCAACACCGATTCGATCTTTCAGAAAAGCAATCAGCTCATCTTTATACATTAGCTGATCAACAAACTTGTGTTTAACTGCATCCTCCCCCGACCGGATCTTGAGGCTGTCGGCAATGGCATTCAATACAGCAACATCGATATTTCTGGATTTCGAAATCGCTTCAAGCATCCGGGTCCATGCTGATTGGGCAAGAGCTGTCATTTGCTCACGGCTTGCATCGCTCATCTTATCATTGACAAAAGGTTCGATGGCACTTTTATACTTCCCATGCCGGACGACTTTAACTTTCACATTCAATTTATCCAGGGTTCCTTTAAAGAAGATGGCTTGTGCAACAACTCCACGGAAATCAAAGTTCCCCTGGGGATTCATGAAGATTTTATCAGCCGCTGTTGCCAGGTAATAAGCTGGCTGTGTATAACTGTTGCTGTAAGCATAAATGAATTTTCCGCTTTCTCGAAATGCGACCAATGCATCCCTGACCTCTTCAATCGTAGCAATCCCTGCAGGAATATCACTAAGATCAAGAAGAATACCTTTGATGTTTTCGTCATCTGCAGCTTTTTTCAGGCTTTTAGTGACATCATTAAGTCCCATCACGCCATCAAGGCCTGCCATCAGGAACGGCATTTTAGGAGACCGGTCGGAAATGGGTTGATCAAGCCTCACCACCAGCACGCTGTTGGGTGAGACCTTGACCTCATCTTTAGAGGCCATGCTGACGACACCGGCGACAATCCCCAAAAGGATAAAGAAAAGCACCACGAGGGTTAAAAATGTTCCCAACATGGAGGCAAACATGAACTTAAAAAACTGTTTCATCTCAAATAATTTAGAATTGGTTTTCGCAAATGTACAATGAATCAACATCTTCCAATTCAAATATGGGTTGAATGGCAGAAATAACCCAATCAACCACCGGAAAAAGATGTTGAAAAGTTCTCCGTACTTCTTAAGACAGGAACAAGTTAAAATATTTATCATTGTACGTTCATCTCCTTCATCATGCCAGGAAAGCACCACATTTTTTTATCTCTTGGAAGCAATCTGGGTGACCGGGAATCAAATCTCAGGGAAGGATTGAGGTTTGTGGAACATGAGATCGGTGTCATCCTCCGGCGATCTTCCATTTATGAAAGTGAACCCTGGATGATGGATAACACCGGTTGGTTCCTGAACCAGGTCGTTGAGGTTATATCAACCCTGCAACCAGAAGAAACGCTCTCCCGGATTCATCGGTATGAGGCCACCCAGGGTCGTAAGAGAACCCCTGGAAAATATATTCCACGCAATATTGATATTGATATCCTTTTTTTTGATCACCTGGTCAATTCCCTGAATGACCTTATGATCCCTCACCCCAGGATACCTGAAAGAAACTTCATCCTCTATCCGATGGAAGAGATTGCCTGTGAGTATGTCCACCCGCTTCTGCATATCAATATTACAGACCTGAAACAAAAATGTGTTGATAAATCAAGGATTCACATCTATTCACCGAAAGAGAACCCATGAAATACAGGTATATTGTCATCGAAGGGAACATTGGAGCAGGGAAAACAACCCTCGCCTGTAAAATGTCGCAACAGTTCAATGCACGGCTAATCCTGGAGCAGTTCGAAGAAAATTCATTCCTCCCAAAGTTTTATGAGAACCCCGCCAGGTTTGCATTTCCGCTCGAGTTATCATTTCTGGCTGAAAGGTACCAGCAGATCAAGCAACAGATCACCAACATCGACATCTTCCATCCGATGACCGTTGCAGACTATTTTATCAACAAGTCTCTGATCTTCGCAAGTAAAACCCTTGAAGAGGATGAGTTTACCCTCTACTCCAGGCTGTTTCATATCATCATCTCCGTTGTTCCACAGCCAGATTTGCTTGTCTATCTGTATGTTGACATCGACAGGCTGATCCATAACATTACACAAAGAGGACGTTCCTATGAACAAAAAATCAGCCCCGACTACCTTGAAAAGATTCAGAAAGGATACCTGGACTATATCCGGCAATTAACGACAATCCCGGTGGTTATTATCGACACCAACAAGCTTGACTTCGTGAAGAGCCAGGATGATTACACTTTGCTGCTTGAAATAATCGGTCAGGATTACACTCCGGGGGTTCACCGGATCATCCCGTAAAAAAAATCCCGGTTCATCAATTGAACCGGGATTTTCGTTATCAGGGAAGTGGATTACTTCACGATTCCCTGGAATTCAGGAGTTTTTTCAAAGTTGAAGAATTCCCTGTCAAGTTTGGCTTTTTCTTTCATGGCCGGATTTTGCTTGATCGCATTCATCAGGTTTTCATAGAGCATGGTGGTGTTATTTGTCCGGGCACCGATCACTGCAGCAAGGTAATAGGTTTCAGCTGTTTGCGGAGCACATTTCAGGGTATTTGTTGCGGCGGAGTAGTTGTTGGCCATGAATTGCGCCAGGGCAATATTATAGGTGCACTGGCTTCCGGCGAAGAGGGTGTTGGCTTTCTGGAAATCACATTTTACGATTGCGCAGGTTCCCTGGTTATAGTTAACATTTTCACCCAGTTGCTGTGCTTTCGTGAAATAGGATTCAGCTGTTTTGTAGTCGTTATTGGCAGCGGCAAGAGCGCCCAGGTTATTGAGGATCACACCGTTATTGGGAGCAACTTCGTTGGCCTTGTTGAGGAAAGTAGCAGCTTTATCAAGCTTCTTGTTTTTCAACTCGTAAACACCGGCATTGTTCAGTGCCTTCCAGTTGGTGGGGAAAGTCTTGGCAGCGTTTTCATAGATTGTCAACAGGTTGTTTTCATTGGTAGTAAGTGTTCCGGCATAGAGGATCTCTTCCACTGTGAGTTCACTGGGGTTGTTGAGTGAAAGCTGGAGTATTTGTTCATCTGTTTTCCTTGGCTCATAAGCGGTGGCAACGATTTCAGCTTTTCTTGAAGGAGGAAGGAGGTCTGCTTCAAGTTCAGGATAGATCAGGATCATGTTACGGATTTCCCTTTCCTTGGCGGCGGGTGTGCCGGCGGAGTTGATCACATTCATGATCTTGGCCTTATCTTTAACATTGGAAGCTTCCAGCAATTTCATGAAGCCGCTCCAATCAGGTCCATTGGCTGTAAGGGCATAGTTGACCACGGTTTCAGGATTGTCAATCTTTACCTTAATATTAGGATCCTTTGATTTAGCCCATTTCTTGAATATATCGTTCATGTGTGTCCGTCCGGCTTTGGCGCGGTTATCGGAGAGGCCGACATTGTGGGTTTCTTCGCCTTCAGGTGATGCCCAACCATTGATGGTAAGTTTGTTAACCGGGTAGTATTTCTGAATGAAATCATAAAGTTGATTCAGGTCATCGATGGCTTTCTGGGTTTTGTTCAAACCGAATTTCAGGTTGAGTTTATAGATGTCTTTCGGGAAGTATAGGTTAGCCACTTTGGTAATAATCACTTCTTTAACATATCCGTGAGGAGGGATAATTGTTTTTTGGTCATTTACGAGTTTCCTTGAAGTCACAATCACGCCGGGAGCAAGATTAACCAACGGAAGTTGGGTAAAGGTGACTTTGGTTTTCACATCGTCCTTTTTCATGTAAACTTCACCCTTGGAACAATAGATCATGGGTTCAGCAACCAGCATGCAATTTTCCATACCTGGCTTGAATGGGATCACCCCTTTGTAAGTATAGGTTCCACCTTCCTTGTAAGGAACGGTAATGCCGCCGCCGCTTACGTTTTCTCCCTGGAATGCCATGGGTTTACAAACATATTCTCCACCCTGGTATTTCAGAACGGGTTCAAGGAACATGCAAACATTGGCATTGAAGTAATTGGCCGGGAATGTGATCTTAACGGAGAATGGGATGGTATCACATTCTGCCTTCAGGATGGCAGGGGTAGTTTCGAATTTAACCTTGCCAAACTCCTTTTCCATGATCTTGGTATTGCAGGGATATCCGAACTTATAGGCAACACCCACAGTAGCGGCGCTGTACATGTCGTTAATCACTTCGCTGGAGCCGCCTTCGGTCATATCCAGGCGATCGTAGAACTGGTATTTGTAGTTATACTCAAAGTTAACTCCCCAGTGCTTGGAGAGGTTGAAATCAAATCCAAGACCGGCCAGCAGTTTGGGGGTAGAGGTTCTTCCGCGTCCGTCGGTTTTCCAGAAAAGGATTTTTTTATCGGGGCCCTTATAGGTAGCCAAGTTGGCAATAGTCCTGTTGGTCAAGAGGTCGGTTTTGTGACCAATCATCCAGTCGAACCCACCACCGAAAATACCATATATGCTAAACAGACGGGATGGTTTGTAGCCGGCAGCCCAGTTGACGAAATTAACCGTCACATTCAGATTTGCTTCCAAGGGGAAGGCCCTGAATTTTTGCGAGATGTAATTTTGGTCTACAAATTTATTCTCCACTCGTCCATTCACCCTGCCGTGTTCAACCTGCAGCCTCAAGCCCATGACCCGGGTAAACTGGCGACCCAGATTGAAACCATAGTTATAACCCCAGGTATCTTTGTTCGGGAGGACTTTGGTTTCAGAAAGATCGCCATGGAAAGCGCTGACGCCTCCAAACCCGCCAACATACCAGAATGTGTGACTGGGGGCTTTTTGCCATCCTTTCTTTGCAGATTTTTCAGTAGTTTGTCCATAGAAGAACAACGGAATGATCATTGCCAACAATACAATAATCACTCTTACGAGGATTTGATACACGTTTTTCATATCGTTTTTTTTAGGTTATTTATCTTGTTTTGGTTAATATCTTGATTTTGTCAGCAAATATAGCACATTAATTCAACATCCGGCTACCCTGAAGGCGCCTTTTTAAATATTACATTGAATATCAAATAGTTACCTCTATTAATGAAGATTTACGAGTCAAAAGTATATATATTCTTTAGAAAATAAAAACAAATTTCGATCTTTTTTTAAGATTTTACGCATCTAATCAGTAAATGTTACATTGCTTATGGAGAATTCTTTACCAGGAGGCAGTGATGGATGACAATTCCCGCACACACTGAGATATTGAGAGAGTGCTTGGTGCCAAACTGGGGGATACCCACAGCCAGATCAGCCAAAGCTAACACCTCGTCGGAGATTCCATTTACCTCGTTCCCGAAAATGAAGGCAATCTTGCGATTGATCTCGGGGATCCATGTTTCCAGCGGAATGCTCTGATCGGTAAGTTCTACCGCACAAATCAGATAGTCATCAGATTTCAAGCGTTGGAGGCAATCGGTAGTATGTGGATAATAGGTCCACTGAACAGATTCAGTTGCCCCGAGTGCTGTTTTATGTATCTCTTTATTCGGAGGGGTTGCAGTAATTCCACAGAGATGCAAATGCTCAACCAGGAAGGCGTCAGCTGTTCTGAACACTGAGCCAATGTTAAACATGCTTCTGACATTGTCCAGCACAATGGCTACCGGATGTTTGCGGGCATGCCTAAACTCCGCTAAGTTCAATCGGTTCAATTCACTGGCACTGAGTTTTTTCACTTACGCCCCAATTGGTTTGTCCGGGGAGGATAAAATTCGTTCAACAGAAATCCGATGTAAATATAGTTTTATCTTTGTTCGCACCGGAAAAAAATGATGTCAAAGGAAAAGCGAGACCAGAAAGAGACGCCATTGATGCGGCAATACCAGGCGATCAAGGCAAAATACCCGGATGCGATCCTGCTCTTCAGGGTTGGTGATTTCTATGAAACTTTTGGGGAGGATGCCATAAAGACCAGCGGAGTTCTTGGGATTGTACTGACCAGGAGGGCGAATGGGGCAGCTTCCTATGTGGAGCTGGCAGGGTTTCCCTACCATGCTCTTGACACTTACCTGCCGAAGCTGGTAAAGGCCGGGTACCGCGTAGCGATATGCGATCAATTGGAGGACCCCAAACTGGCTAAAACGATTGTAAAGCGAGGGGTTACTGAACTTGTAACGCCAGGCGTATCCTACCATGATAAAATCCTGGAAAACAAGGAAAATAATTTTCTTGCTTGCCTCCACTTGGATTCAAATTTAGCCGGAGTGGCATTTCTGGATGTATCAACAGGTGAGTTCTACCTGGCGCAGGGAAACCTTGATTACATCGAGAAACTGATCCAAAGCTTTCAACCCAGTGAAGTCATTATTCAAAAGAACAAGCGGGAGAAATTCCAGGAACTATTTGGCAATCGATTCTATATCAGCACATTTGACGACTGGGTTTTCACCACGGACTTTGCCCGTGAGTTGTTGTTGAAGCATTTTGAAACGACCTCTTTAAAAGGTTTCGGCGTTGAGGAAATGACGCAGGCGGTGATTGCCGCCGGGGCGACGTTGCATTATCTGGCCGAAACACAACACGACAGGGTCAGGCATATCTGTAAACTTTCACGGATAGAAGAGACGCAAAATGTCTGGCTCGACCGTTTTACGATCCGGAATCTGGAATTGCTATCTTCTTTTGAACAGCAGGCTCCTACCTTATTACGTGTGCTTGATCAAACCGTGACGCCGATGGGTGCCCGGCTGTTGCGTCGTTGGATCATCCTGCCCCTGAAACAAATCCAGCCGCTGGAAGAGCGGTTAAATATTACACATTTCTTCATTGATAATCAGGATGTTGCATCAGCAATCCATCAACACCTTCAAGCCATCGGAGATCTCGAAAGACTGATTTCAAAGGCTGCCATCGGCCGGATCAATCCGCGAGAGATCTTGCAGCTTCATCGTGCGCTCAGCCATACCGATGAGGTCAGAAAACTTATCAGCGAGCTTGGCGTTGAAGGATTATCCAGCGCTGCAGAGCAACTCAACGGATGTCCTCTCATCCGGGAAAGGATCGAAAGGGAGATATCGCCCGATGCACCAGCCGTTGTCGCCAAAGGCAATGTGATCCGGGAAGGCCTCAACCAGGAACTGGATGATCTCCGCCGGATGGCGTTTTCCGGCAAAGATTACCTGGTGCAGGTTCAGCAACGGGAAATCGAAAGAACCGGCATTACCTCCTTAAAAATAGGATACAATAATATCTTCGGATATTACCTGGAAGTTACCAATCCACATAAGGATAAGGTTCCTCCGGAATGGCAGCGAAAGCAGACCCTGGTCAATGCGGAAAGGTACATTACCGAGGAACTTCGGGAATATGAGACCAAGATTCTGGGAGCCGAAGAGAAGATCTTTGCGCTGGAAACACGGTTATTCGATGATCTGGTTCTTGCCCTGGGCGAGTATATTCAGGTAATCCAACTCAATGCCCAGGTCCTCTCCCGGCTCGATGTGTTGCTTTCATTTTCCAAAGTTGCCATCATAAACCGATTTTGCCGTCCGGAGATCAATGAATCCTACATCCTTGACATCAAAGGGGGACGGCATCCGGTGATCGAGCAACAGATGAAACCTGGCGAAGAGTATATTGCCAATGATGTGTACCTGGATGATCATGACCAGCAGATACTCATTATCACAGGGCCAAACATGTCCGGGAAGTCAGCCTTGCTCCGGCAAACAGCGCTGATCGTCCTGATGGCACAAATCGGCAGTTTTGTTCCTGCCAAGTCGGCCGGCATCGGCATTGTCGACAAGATATTCACAAGGGTTGGGGCCTCTGATAACATCACTTCCGGAGAATCGACTTTCATGGTTGAGATGAATGAGACAGCCAGCATTCTCAATAACATCTCCAACCGCAGCCTGATCCTGCTCGATGAAATTGGCCGGGGCACCAGCACTTATGATGGCATCTCCATCGCATGGGCGATTTCCGAATACCTTCATAACAATCCGATCTACCGGCCCAAAGTGCTGTTCGCCACCCATTACCATGAGCTCAATGAGATGGCTTCAACGCACAAGCGGATAAAGAATTATCACATCTCTGTAAGGGAAGCCGGGAACAAAGTAATCTTTCTCCGGAAGCTTCAACCCGGTGGCAGTGAACACAGCTTCGGGATCCATGTCGCCAAAATGGCAGGTATTCCTTCTTCTATTATTGAGCGGGCCAATGATCTGTTGGTTAAGCTGGAGCAGGGTCATAGCAGCCAGGTGCTTGCGGAGCGCAAACCGGAGCGAAAGAAAAAGCAGGACCATCAAACCCTCGACGGGTTTCAGCTTAGTTTTATTCAGTTGGATGATCCTCTCCTGCTGCAAATCAAGGAAGATATACTAAATACCGACATCAATACCTTAACGCCCGTTGAGGCGCTGATGAAGCTGAATGAGATTAAGCGGCTGTTGGATAAGCAGTAGTCAGAGGTCAGTGTCAGTATTCAGTACTGGCTCTGACCTCTGACATCTGACGTCTGGCATCTTTTTTTTTTAACAATATTTTGGATAAATGATAAAATATTTATCTTTGCACTCCCAAACCAAGCCATGCGGAAGTAGCTCAGCTGGTAGAGCATAACCTTGCCAAGGTTAGGGTCGCGGGTTCGAGTCCCGTCTTCCGCTCAGATGAAAGATGACCTCTCTTACCGGGAGGTTTTTTTTCAGTGCCCAGGTGGTGGAATTGGTAGACACGCAGGACTTAAAATCCTGTGCCCATTGCGGGCGTGCGGGTTCAAGTCCCGCCCCGGGTACAATACTTTCAATCTTTTAACCTGTAAATGTGATGTTTACAGGTTTTTCATTTTGATAGGGGGACGGTAGAGGGGACGGTAAACGGCGTAATAATACTATTTTTTTCAGGAGGTAATGAGTAACGCAACTTTCAGAATTCTATATTCCCTTTGTTAATTAGGTTAGAAATAAAGGAAGTTCTATTCAGTGGTGGTTTTTCGATGGCTCTCACAAATAATGCAATTACAGGTTGGTTCCGTATAATGTCTAACCCCGACAGCAACATTGTCTTTTCTATCTGCCCGTTTGAAAACCTCATTGAACAATTCAATTTCTCCTCTTTCAACATATCTCCTGATAGAATAACTGCATAAGTCAGCTATTTGAACCATACTTGTAAATTGTGAGTTCACAAACAGAGGCGTTTCGATAATATTTTTGATATCAGTCCAAAGAGTTCCCTTTCGATGAAACTCTTTCATCAGAAAAGTATGTTTTTTTCCGATCGTTGGATTATTGTCATGAATGATCAATCCATAGTTCACTATTTTATTCGTAGGATTTTGTTTAATAGCAGTTATATCAAGTATTTGTAGGTATTTTTCAAAACGCGATACAATTTGTTCAAAAGCTTGTTCGTCAATAGACTGTGGGGCTAACCTTGGATTCCAATAAATGT
>VGGL01000003.1 GCA_016868575.1 Bacteroidota bacterium | reverse complement strand
TTTCTTCTAATACCCACCGAGACTCGAACTCGTCCCCCCCGAGTACTCGGGGTCGGGACCGTGACAGGGCGGCATTCTAACCAACTGAACTACCAGACCTTATTTTCCGGGCTGCAAAGATACATTTTTTTTCGTTTCAAAGATTTTCTACTGATTTTTTTTATAGCGGCATCTTCATCCGTGCTTGTACATGCACCTTGATACTCCTTGTCAATGAAGCCGGGGCAAAATATCCTCTTTAACAAATGCCCCTTCGGTTGATACATTGTGACATTTTATTCCCCGCTTTTCGGCATCGACGGCAATCCGGGCGGCTTCCCTTCTGTTGAGCGATGGAGCCAGAACCACTTGCCTGGTATCAAACAAAACCAGGCAATCATCCAACCTTCTGATGGGACCTGATATCAGGATGAAGTCCACTGACAACGGTGACTTGATGTTCAACGGTTCTAGATGAAAACCTGCTTTGACCTCCATATACCTCAGGTTTCGAAACTGCCTGATGATGCATATTGGCTTTCGGCCGTGAGGCAGATGGTACTGTTTATGACGTATCCAGGAGGAGATGTGATGTGATTGTGTGTTCATCTGCGATAGTTTGTCGTCCGTCCAGGTACCGGAAATCAGGCATTCGTCTGATAGAAGTGTCGCTTGTATAGAGGTTTTTGGGACATGATAGACCACGACCTTCGATTGTGTTTGGAACAGGTACTTTTGAAAAGTCCTGCTGACAAGGATCAGGAGGATTGACAGGAGGGACAGGAGGAATACGATCCGATTTCGCTGCTGAAAGAATACAAACAAACTAGCAGTTAAAACCAGGAAGAGGATCATGTCGGTGGTGCTGATGGAGATATCCTTGACAACCGATCCTGGGATATGATCGATCAATCGAATGGTTCCATTCATTATCTTCACAAGAAAGTTCAATCCATACGAAACGGCGAAAATCACCCATGGAATCCATGAAACCGCAAATAATAGAATACCGAGATAGATAATCAGGCTCGACAAGGGAATGACAACCAGGTTCGTCACCAGAAAGTACGTCGGGAACTGATGGAAATAGTATAGGACGAGGGGAAAAGTACCGATCTGAGCGGCCACAGAAACTGTTACCAAATCCCATATTGCCCTGAAAAATTTCCCGGAGATCATGATTACACTGCTTAATCCGGGCTGGAATAACACAATACCCAGCACAGCCATATAAGAAAGCTGGAATCCAAGATTGAGGATCATCAGTGGATCAATGCAGAGCAAGAAAATGGCTGAGGCCGCAATGGAGTTAAAAACGCTGGTATGCCGTTCCATGAGTTTGCCAAAGAGGATGAAAGTAAACATAGCGGTCGCCCGGAGCACAGAAGGAGAACATCCGGTGATGAATGCGTAAAGCCAAATCACGCCAAAAAGAATGACTGTTCTCACTATCCGGTCTCTTTTTCGGCGTTCGAGAAATTGCAATAAACGACTGATAATTAAATAAATCACACCCACATGCAATCCGGAAACACAGAGGATATGGGTAGCGCCAGTAGCCGCGTAAGCTTGCCGGAGCTCAGCATCCAGGTTGCGACTATCGCCAAGCAATATCGCTGACAACACCGCGAATTCCTCACCCTTTATGCCGTTCTTAACCAGAATTTGTTTCAGGAAGTTTCTGATCCTCAGAGAGAAGCTGATAATTGGATTCCCCCGATTTTTTTTGAGCAACACGATATCAGCTGACCTGATATAGCACTGGATGGTAACTCCCTGGTTCTGCAAGTACTTCCTGTAATCGAACTGATCAGGGTTCATGGGCGGGTCAACCCTTTTTATCCCTGCATGAAAAAGGATCAGGTCTCCGTATTCAGGAACAAACGGCAATCGATTTTTCTCGCAGTATACCAGACATTTTTGATTGACAGTCTTCCAATGATTGTCCTCCTTCATTTTCCTGATCTGGATGATCAGTTTAAAGCTCTTGTCTTTCTCTTCCGGAGGTCGTATGATGATGGCTGAGAAGATTTCACCGGCTTCATTGATCATTTGCCGGGAGTTACTTTTGATCTGCGCACCAGCGAGTATATATCCCAAAAGAAAGATCAGGACTGATGTGGTGGCACCAAAAATCCACCGCCGGGGATAGCTGTTTTGAAAATACGGGACTCCGTGAATAAAAAAAGCCATCAACAGGAGCAGTCCGCTCATCAGGAAAAAGAGCGTACATGTTGCTGAAAACCGGCAACAAACGATAATGCCCAGGGCAAACGGGATAACAGCCCTGACGAGTGGGTATTCTTTCCAGGTTCTCAACTTCCTGATGAAGGTATACCCTTAATCAGGAAAAACACGAAAGGTTATCAATAAACGGGAAAATTATTTTCCGCAATATTTGTTCAGCTTCTCAGCAGATTTTGTGAATCCCAGGCTCAATGCACGTTGCCAGTCTTTGCAAGCGCCGTCCTGGTCGTGCAGGGAATAGCGCGCCAGGCCGCGGTTGTCATAAGCTTCACCATATCCATCCTTGAGGGCAACAGCCTGGTTGAAATCCTCGATAGCTGCTTTATATTCTTTTTGTCTGAGCCGGGCAGCGCCACGATTGTTGTAAGCCGCAGCATGATTGGGTGTCCGTTTGATCTGTTCGGTATAATCTGCGATGGCTCCTGCAAGGTCGTCAAGTTGAAACTTAACAATCCCGCGGTTATTATACACGTCCTTATAGTCAGGGTTAAATACGATGACCTGCGAATAATCTTCCAGGGCGCCTTTCATATCACGGAGCAGGTATTTGGCAGCGGCACGGTAATTAAAGGCTTCCGGATTGCGATGTTTGAGTTCCAGCACCGTGTCAAGGTCAGGGATCATTCCCCAGTAATCGTTCAGATCATATTTTGCCATGGCACGCAGGTAAAAAGCCATTTCATATGAGTCTACGAGGCGGATGGCGCTGGTGTAGTCCTTGATGGCCTCACGGTAATTTTTCAGAAGATAATTGGCATATCCTCTTTTGAGGTAGGTATTTGCATTTTTGACCAGCTGTAAAGACTTGGAAAAGTCCTCTATAGCGCCGGGGTAATCGCCAGCTTTGGCTTTTTTCGCTCCGGAAGAAAATAAGGCTTCGGCTGCCGGATCATCAGGACCTTTCGGCCCGGTACCTGAATATAATATCTTGAACCGCAAGTCATCTTTCGAGGCATTTTTAAGCGCAGCCTCTTTTTGAGCTTTCTCTTCCGGGGTAGGCTCCCTGAGATTAATTGTAACCCCACCCTTTTTATGCTTCTCATCCTCGCCGGGAAGTGCAGCGGATACCTGCTCTGGGGTAGTGTCCTGTCCATAGTTGGTGTTGCTCAATGAATCCTGCGTTTCCTGCAGCGCTTGTCCGGTTGAGTCTGTCGTCTCTTGCTGTGGAGTGGAGTGGTTGCTGTCACATCCTGAGATCAGGAAGATGAGTATCACCAAAGGGATTAAAAAGGTACTTTTTTTCATACTGATCATTTTCTGAGATAGGAACGGATAAATCATCAATTTCTTGTATAATGAAGATCGGATAATATGATGGAGGCTGCTTTCGCTGATGCACCGGATTCTCCCAGGACGATTCTCAACTGCTCATAATCATTCAACATCCTGCGGATCGTTGAAGGATCATTGAGAACCTGGTTCAGGCTGCTTTTAATGTTCCAGTAATTCAATTGCTCCTGAACCAGTTCCCTTACAACCTCTTTTCCCATGATCAGGTTAACGAGGGAGATATATTTCACATCCACCAGCCTTTTAGCAATCTGATACGAGACATAGCCTCCTTTGTAGCAGACTATCTGAGGAACATTCAGCAAGGCTGTTTCGAGTGTGGCGGTGCCGCTTTTTACAAGGGCAGCCTTGGCATTTTTTAAGAGAAGGTAGGTTTGGTCATAGACCAGGTGGGCTGGATGGTCCTTCAGGAATTTTTGATACAGCTCCTCCGGAACAGACCGGGTACCTGCGATAACAAACTGGTAGTTCAGGAATTCTGAGATCATGCCCAACATGATACCAAGCATTTTCTCCACCTCCTGCTTCCGGCTTCCGGGGAGGATGGCAATGATCGGTTTCGAAGCGAGGTTGTTTCGTTCACAAAATGTCTTCACCTCTTCCTCATTCACTTCTTTCCGAAATACATCCAACAGGGGATGCCCAACATATTCAACCGGTACATTATGTCGGGAAAAGAACTCTTTCTCGAAAGGAAGGATGACAATCATCTTATCCACATACTTTTTAATCAGATTAACACGCGATCGATGCCATGCCCAGACTTGCGGGGAAATGTAATAATATACCCTGAACCCTCTTTTCTTCGCATATTCGGCCATCCTGAGGTTAAAACCCGGATAATCCACGAGAATGACAGCATCCGGCTGAAAGGCGGAAATATCTCTTTTACATGAGGCAATATTCTTCAATACTGATTTAAGATTACCGAGTACTTCGGTAAATCCCATCAATGCAGTATCCTTGTAATGTCTGGTAAGATCAAGACCCTGTTGGATCATCCTGTCCCCACCTTGTCCTCTGAAAACTGCCTGCGGATGCAGGATTTTGAGCTCCTTCATCAGGTTGCCGGCATGCAGGTCGCCGGATGCTTCACCGGCGATGATGTAGAACCTCATTTTAGAAAGTGGTAGATAAAGAAAATGAGTGTCAGGGCAAAGGTAATCAGCAGCACCCCTTTCCCGCTTTTTTCGAATTTCCGCGCAACCAAATAATATCGCAGAAGGAGCAGATTGAGTACCAAAGAAAGGAGCAGGAGCCTGAACACCGTCAAGAAGGTCTCGAAGTTAAATAGTTGTCTGATAAGGCTGTTGAGCCCGAAAAGGACCCCAAAAGAGAGCGCCGGAAGTATCAACGCTATCAGGATCCCGAATAAAAAGGAGTCACGGTTAAGTATTTTCATTGAATGTCCATTTTTTAAAATGATCAATCCATTGATATGCTGTGAAATCAAACTGTACAGGTAAGATGGAAATATAGTTGTTCTCTATCGCCCATTCATCGGTATCCTCTCCATTATCAATCTTTACAAAGATCCCCTTCAACCAGTAGTAATCGTGGCCATTGGGATCTTTTCGTTCATCGAAATCCTCCACCCAGCTGGCCCTGGCCTGACGGCATATTTTGATGCCCCGGATATCCTTTTCCTTCACCGCAGGGATATTGACATTCAGGCAAACACCATCAGGAAGTCCTTGATTAAGGACACCATTAATGATCTTTGGGAGAAAAGAACGGCAAGCCGAGAAATCGGCCTTGGAGCTGTAATCGGACAACGAGAAACCGACTGAAGGGATACCATCGACCGCTGATTCGATCACAGCCGCCATGGTACCGGAATAGATGATGCTGATGGACGCATTGGATCCATGGTTGATTCCTGATACAAGCAAGTCTGGTTTTCCTTTGAGAAGGATCTTGTGCCCAAGCTTGACACAGTCAACGGGTGTTCCATTACAACTGTATTCTTCATAATCCGCTTCTTTTCGGATCGTATGGATCCGCAGCGGAACATTGATGGTGATGGAATGTGCTGTTCCGGATTGAGGTTTGTCAGGAGCGATCACCAAGACCCGTCCCAGCGGTTTGACGATGTCGATCAGGGTACGGAGACCAGGGGCAGAGATGCCATCATCATTCGTAACCATTATTACCGGCTTCTTCCCCATCTGGTGTATAAATGAAATTAAGGATTGCTTTGCAAAAGTATGAATTATTCAACCATGCTCTTTCAGCGCCAGGAATCATTTTTATGGCTCACCTGAGAGTCCGGTGAGCCGGATCATCGCTTCATAGACTTTTTTTACCGGCAAACCCATCACATTATAAAAGCAACCCGATATCTTTTCGATGCCGATATATCCGATCCACTCCTGGATACCATAAGCGCCGGCCTTATCAAACGGACGGTAGTGATCCAGGTAATAACTTATCTCTTCATCTGTCAACTTCTTGAACCAAACTTCCGTCACTTCATTGAAAACCTCCTGCCTGTCATTCAACCTTAAACAAACCCCGGTGATCACTTTGTGCATGCGGCCTGAGATTTTTTTGAGGATGCGAACGGCATCATCAGCATCAACTGGTTTTCCGAGTATTTCTTCATCCACACAGACAAGGGTATCGGCTGCAATGATCAGAGATTCCTTACTGTTTTCCAGGTAGTAAACAGATGTTGCCTTCATTTCGGCCAAACGGCAGGCCATCTGCTCCTGAGGAACCCCAGGAATGACGGTTTCATCCACATCAGCCGGAAGGATACGGAACTGAAGCCCAAGCCCTTCTAAAAGCATCCTTCTTCTCGGACTTTGGGAAGCAAGAATGATATCATAAGATGAGAGGACATCGTGGAATGACATAATCAGAAATGATTCATATTCATGTAAAAAACCTGCAGCGATAAGATTCCAGCCACCATGATGATCTTGATCATCAGGCTGAAAAATTGAAAATCGGATGTGCTTTTTGTCCTGGAAAGCCGATAGGCAAGCAATACAAGCGGGAGCTGAACGACCGCTATCAAATACCACATCACATAATCTATGGACTGATTGCAGAGGATGAAATCCACCACGATCAATCCGGCAGACACTAGGGCAATGAGTCCGCCAGCCAGCCATTTTGATTGATTAACCCCCCTCACAACAGGGAAAGATCTGCACCCCGTTGCCCTGTCCCCTTCCATGTCTTCAATATCCTTGATGATCTCGCGTATCCAACTCAGAAAGAAAGCAAAAACCGCATAAAAGAGGATGATGTACCAGACGAGAGGCAGTTTTTTGAAGACATCGGTATAGGTGATACCATGGTTACGTAAAGCGAAAAGCTCAAAGAGCCATACCACCAGAATGGAAAATGCTGAAAGAAAGGACACAACCAGGTTTCCTGTGATCATCATCTTTTTGTACCTCACGGCATAAAACCAAAGCAGCAGGATGATGACCAGAAACATCAGGCCAAAACTGAGCGATTTTACGATATATGCCAGAAAGAAGCCCAGCACAGTGCCGGTAATCGTGAAGGAGAAATACAACACCAACGCAGTTTTGACAGGGATGATCCTTTCGATTACCGGTTTTTCAGGCCGGTTGATCCGGTCGGTCTCTACATCATAAATGTCGTTGATGATATAACCACCAGCCGCAATTAACACAGAGACCAGAACCAGGATAAAAAAGTCGAAACCCGGTGTTGCCGGGGCATGCCCAGTGTAAAGGATCGGCACGATCACACAGTACCGTAAAAGAAACTGTGTGAGGATGATGATCCCCAGGTTGGGTAACCGGATCAACCGGATCAAAGCCAGGATTGATTCTTTGTTCATGGCCGTGGATTTACCAATGAAACGCTTCTTCGGTCATCCAATTTCCATGGATTTTCAATACCTGTTCAATCACATCCCTTACGCAGCCTTTTCCACCCTCCTTCCCGGAAATATAGGATGCAATGGATTTGATTTCTTCTGCCGCATCCGCAGGGCAGACCGGAACACCTGCTTCCAGCATGACCTCATAGTCCGGGATGTCATCTCCCATATAAAGAACCTGTTCGTTCTTCAGGCCATGATCAGCCAAATACGTTCTGAATACTTCCAATTTATTGGTGATTCCCAGAAAAACATCCTTGATCTTCAGCATATGAAGCCTTTTGTACATGCTCTCGGATTTCCCTCCCGAGATGACGGCCACACGGTATCCCTTTCTAAGAGCCAACTGCAGCGCATATCCATCTCTTACGTTCCCCATTCTCAAAGCTTCCCCATCACTCAGCATCAATACACTACCATTCGTCATCACCCCATCATAATCAAAGATAAAGGTGGTGACATGCTTGATATCTTCTTTAAAACCTGCCATACTTCTTATTTAAATTGATGATATTCTTTGAGATTTGATCATACAACGCCTGGTATTCCGGATAACCTTCCAACATCTTCAGGTGTCTGGCAAGAGTCTCCGTATCTCCCCGGATTGCCGGTCCTGTCTGGGCATCAAAGGCATCTCCTTTCAGAAAACGGGAAGATACAGTTTCCAGCAGCGGTTGCAACAGGCTGAAGTCGATCTTTTTTTCTTTTAACAACGCTTCTCCCCAGGAAACCATGAAGTTGCTGAAATTGGCCGATACCACAGCTGCAAGGTGAAGCCAGCTCCGCTCCTGATAAGGCAAAACAAGGCTTTTTCCCGAAATCAGAAGGGCAAGTTCAACCAGCTTATCTGTGGTAGATTGATTGCTGGCCTCAACGATCAGGGGGACATTTTCCAACGCGGTGATCCCGGCGGCCGAAAAAGACTGAAGGGGATAGAAAACGCCGGTATTTCTCGAAACTCCATCAAGAAGCTGGATGGGAGAGGCGCCGGAAGTATGTATAACAACACCTTGAACCCGTGGCATTTGCACCGCAACATGCTTGATCGAATCATCGCTGACAGCAATGATATAAAGATCAGCAGAAGGACGGATTTCCGCAAGACAGTCTGTGGCGTCGCAAAACCAATCATTTGCCAAAGATTCAGCATGCCTGCGATTTTGGCTGTATACCTGGCTAACCGGGATATTTGCCTGACACAATGCACTTCCCAGGGATTTCGCAACGCGACCTGATCCGATCATGACAACCTCTGTATACGGGAGCATCTGTATAGCTTATGGTATGCGAAAATACGAAATTCTATGCTTCCACTTTTATTCGTAATATTGCAAAAAATAAATACATTAAAATGAAAAACCTGAGGTTAGTGCTTTTTATCATGGTCTTTTGTGCCGCTTTGACCACCGGCGCACAAAACCGCTCCATCAACTTTCAGGAATTGACCTGGCAACAAGCCCTCAACAAGGCCCGCCAGAGCCAGAAACTCATTTTCATGGACGCGTATGCCAGCTGGTGTAGGCCCTGTAAATGGATGTCGGCGAATATCTTTACCAACGACACCGTGGCAGATATTTTCAACGAACAGTTTATCTGTGTAAAATTTGATATGGAAAAAGGAGAAGGCATTCAGCTTCGGGAGCAATTCAACATCAAAGCGTACCCCACATTGCTGTTTGTTGATTCAAAGGGGAAGATGGTACACCGGTCGGTTGGCGCCATGCAGCAGGTCAGGGAATACATCGAATTATGTAAGACGGCGACTGACCCGCTTAACCGGTTAGCCGGGTTTGAGGAAAGGCTTCCTGGCAACAAGGATAATGCTGTTTTTCTAAGGTCTTATCTGGAAGTTCTTCAAAAGGCATATCTCCCTTACGACCAAATACTGGAGCAATATTTTGCTACCCAAAAGCAGGAGGATCTTTTTGCGTCACAAAATTGGAAAATCATTTACCGGTTTGTGAATAATACGATCTGGCCACAATTCAATTTTTTATTTGAAAACCGGAGCAAATATGCCGAGTTATATTCACAGGATTCGGTCGACACGAAGATTTCAAGTGTTTTCTATAATTCAATAAATGCCATTCTGAATGCCAAAACATTCGATCCGTTAAAATACGAGGCTGCCAAGCGACAGATTCTTGAAACCGGCTATGAGCATGCTGATAAGATCGTGTTCCAGGCTGATCTGGATCGAGCCCGCAGGGCCAATGATCCGGGTGCTTATGCCCAAACTGCGCTGGAAGGGGTGCCACAACACCTCTGGCTAGATCCCACAGCACTGAACGAGGTGGCCTGGTTTGTTTTCGAAAATTATTCAGAAGAGGAGATGCTTCAGCAGGCATTAAAATGGGCGGCCCGTTCTGTCGAATTGGATACCAAGCCTTATAACCTTGACACTTATGCCTGCATATTGCATAAGCTTGGTTTTATTGATGAAGCCATCATCCACGAAGAAAAGGCTATCCAGCTTGCAGAGGAAATGGGCGAACCCACAGAAAATTACCGGCAAATGCTGGAACGCTTCAGAAAGGAAAAATAATAACGGTCAGGCTTGTGCTGTTGGACCTCCCATGTTGAACGGGATATTGTGCCCGTCAACATCTTTGATCTCCCCATGAACCGACTCATATTTGCTGATATTGTCTTTCAAAGCCATCATCAGTCTTTTAACATGCTGAGGCGTGAGGATGATCCGTGACTTCACTTTTGCCTTTGGAATACCCGGCATCATTTTTACAAAATCAATGATGAACTCGGTTGGTGAATGGGTAATAATGGCAAGGTTGGAGTAGATTCCTTCCGCCACTTCATCCGACAACTCGATGTTAATATTTCCCTGATTGGGTTGTTTCTGATCAGCCATAAATTAAATTATTCCTGTTTTGAAGCCATCAAGGCATCATATTCTTCTTTCGATCCGACAATAATATTTTCGTAGTCTCTGAGACCTGTGCCGGCCGGTATCAGGTGCCCGACAATAATGTTTTCCTTCAGTCCCTGCAGGTCATCAACCTTGGCATTGATGGAAGCGTTAGTGAGTACTTTTGTTGTTTCCTGGAATGATGAAGCTGACAGAAAACTCTTAGTCTGCAGGGAGGCTCTGGTGATCCCTTGTAGGATTTGGCGGGCGGTGGCAGGTTTGGCATCTCTGGCTTCAACCAGCAGTTTATCCTTTCGTTTCAGCATGGAATTTTCATCGCGAAGTTTCCGCGCACTGATAATTTGACCAGACTTCAGGCTTGCAGAGTCACCCGGTTCAGTGACAACCTTTTTCCCAAAGATCCCGTCATTTTCATCTTGGAAATCATTTTTATTGGCCAGCTCACCTTCCAGGAATTTTGAATCACCGGGATCGATGATTTCAACTTTCCGCATCATCTGGCGCACGATAACTTCAAAGTGTTTATCATTGATTTTTACACCCTGCAGCCGGTAAACTTCCTGAATTTCATTCACGATATATTCCTGTACCTTCATGGGTCCCTTGATGGCAAGGATGTCACCCGGTGTGAGGGTACCATCGGAGAGTGGGGTACCTGCCCGGACGAAGTCATTTTCCTGTGCCAGGATTTGTTTCGTCGTTGGTACGAGATACCGCTTCTCTTCATTGGTTTTGGATGTGATGATCACCTCTCTGTTGCCACGTTTGAGTTTCTTTGCAATTGTGACCACGCCGTCGATTTCTGAGACCACTGCCGGATCAGAAGGATTCCTGGCTTCAAAAAGCTCTGTTACCCGCGGCAAGCCACCGGTGATATCTCCCGATTTTCCTACAGCTCTGGGGATCTTGACAAGGATGTCCCCAGCTTTGATCTTAACATTGTTTTCAATCGCAATATGAGCGCCAACCGGAATATCATAGGTCCGGAGGACTTCACCGGTTGAGCTGAGAATATTGATTGCAGGGTTTTTCGCTTTTTGCCGTGATTCGATGATTACCTTATCCTGATAGCCGGTTGTTTCATCCGATTCGACACGGTAGGTAACCCCTTCGATAATATTTTCATACTGGATCTTGCCGGCAACTTCTGATAAAATAACTGCATTGTAAGGATCCCATTCGCTGATGATATCCCCCCTGGAAACGTGATCTCCATGCTTGAAATAGAGATTTGCGCCATAGGGAATGTTCTGGGAGGTCAGGATGATCTGAGTCTTCTTGTCCACGATCCGCATTTCTGCAGACCGGCCGATAACAATCTCGACTTTCTTCCCGCTCTGTGTATTTTCTACAGAACGGAGTTCATCGATCTCGAGAATCCCATCATACCTGGCTTCGATCCGGGATAAGCTGGCAATATTAACCCCGGCAACACCACCGACGTGGAAAGTACGGAGGGTAAGCTGTGTTCCAGGCTCACCGATGGACTGGGCAGCAATTACGCCAACCGCTTCCCCTTTTTCTACCATGCGACCGGAAGCCAGGTTTCTTCCATAGCACCTTGCACAAACCCCTCTCTTTGATTCACAGGTCAGCACAGAACGGATTTCCACCGATTCCAGCGGAGATTCTGTTATCTGCTGAGCAATCTTTTCATTGATCTCTTCACCTGCCTGGCAAATCAAATCGCCTGTACTCGGATGATAGACATCGTGCAGGGCAACCCGTCCAAGGATGCGGTCATACAAGGTTTCGTGCACTTCCTCGTGCTTTTTCAGGGCAGAGATCATCAGTCCGCGTAATGTTCCACAGTCTTCTTCAGAGATGATCACATCCTGTGCTACGTCTACCAGCCGGCGGGTAAGATACCCGGCATCTGCCGTTTTCAAAGCGGTATCTGCCAAACCTTTACGGGCCCCGTGGGTTGAGATAAAATACTCCAACACCGACAACCCTTCTTTAAAGTTTGAAAGGATCGGATTCTCAATAATTTCACCTCCGGTAGCTCCGGATTTTTGAGGTTTCGCCATCAGACCCCGCATCCCTGACAACTGACGGATCTGTTCTTTGGAACCACGGGCTCCGGAATCGAGCATCATGTATACCGGGTTGAAGCCTTGTTTGTCTTTCGACAACCTTTCCATCAGGGTTTGGGTAAGGCGGGAATTCGTATGTGTCCAGATGTCGATGATCTGGTTGTATCTTTCATTGTTTGTGATGACACCCATGTTGTAGTTGGATACCACTTCATCAACTTCCTCATTGGCACTCCTGATCAGTTCTTCCTTCATTTCCGGGATGATCACGTCGTCCATGTTGAATGAAAGGCCACCATGGAAGGCCATTTCAAATCCCTGGTTCTTGATGTCATCAAGGAATTTTGCAGTCTTGGCAGTGCCTGTTGTTTTAAGGATATCGCCGATGATATCCCGCAGCGCTTTCTTTGTCAGTACCTGATTGATGAATCCAAATTCAGCCGGAACGACCTGGTTGAACAGGATCCGTCCGGTGGTTGTTTCCACCACCCGGTAAACTTTCAGATCATTTTCCACAACCTGCAGCCTGACCTTGATGATGGCATGAAGATCGAGTTTGCGTTCATTATAAGCAATGATAACCTCTTCCGGAGAATAAAACATCGATCCTTCGCCTTTGATGGGGTGGTTCGGCTCCGATTTTCGTGCCTTGGTCATGTAATACAGCCCCAAAACCATGTCCTGGGAAGGAACTGTGATGGGTGCACCGTTTGCCGGGTTAAGGATATTATGGGAAGCGATCATCAACAATTGGGTTTCCAGAACCGCTGCATTTCCCAGTGGTACGTGTACCGCCATTTGGTCACCATCGAAGTCAGCGTTGAATGCCGTACATACAAGGGGATGCAACTGGATGGCCTTCCCCTCAATAAGCTTGGGTTGAAACGCCTGGATACCAAGCCGGTGGAGTGTAGGTGCCCGATTGAGCATGACCGGGTGACCTTTCAGAATGTTTTCAAGGATATCCCAAACCACCGGATCTTTCCGGTCAACGATCTTTTTGGCTGACTTGACCGTTTTAACAATGCCTCTTTCCAGCATCTTCCGGATAATGAACGGCTTGAAAAGCTCGGAAGCCATTTCTTTGGGAAGTCCGCATTCATTCAGCTTCAGTTCAGGGCCAACGACGATCACAGAACGGCCGGAGTAGTCAACCCTTTTGCCGAGCAGATTCTGACGAAACCTTCCCTGTTTCCCTTTCAGGCTGTCACTAAGTGACTTTAGCGCCCGGTTGGAGTCGGTTTTCACAGCGCTGGATTTGCGGCTGTTGTCCAACAAAGAATCGACAGCTTCCTGGAGCATCCGTTTCTCATTTCGAAGGATTACATCCGGGGCTTTGATTTCGATCAATCTCTTCAAACGGTTGTTCCGGATGATGACGCGGCGGTAGAGATCGTTCAGGTCGGAAGTGGCAAACCGTCCACCATCCAACGGTACGAGCGGTCTGAGTTCCGGAGGGATCACCGGGATCACCTTCAGGATCATCCATTCCGGGCGATTTTCGATCCGTTTATTGGCATCCCTGAACGATTCAAAGACCTGAAGTCTTTTTAACAACTCGGTCTTCCGTTGTTGGGAAGTCTCATTATTGGCACGATCACGCAATTCAAAAGATTCCTTGTCCAGATCAATCCGCGACAGAAAATCATAGAGCGCATCGCCGCCCATCTTGGCGATGAATTTATTCGGATCTGCATCATCAAGATATTGGTTCTCCTGCGGAAGGCTTTCCAGGAAGGTAAAATATTCCTCTTCAGAAAGAAAATCCAGCTTGTTGACTTTCCCATTCAGGATTCCAGGCTGGATGACGACATACTTCTCATAATAGATGATGCTTTCCAGCTTTTTCGATTGAACTCCCAGAAGGGCGCCGATTTTACTTGGGATGGAGCGGAAAAACCAAATGTGGGTTACAGGAACGACCAGTTGGATATGTCCGCTGCGTTCTCTTCTGACTTTTTTCTCCGTTACTTCCACACCACAACGGTCGCAGACGATCCCTTTGTACCTGATCCGCTTGTACTTTCCACAGTGACATTCCCAATCTTTCACAGGCCCGAATATCCGCTCGCAAAAAAGCCCATCACGTTCCGGCTTATATGTCCGGTAATTGATTGTCTCAGGTTTCAGCACCTCTCCGCTCGACAACTCCAGGATTTTTTCAGGCGATGCCAGGCTAATGGTCATCCTCGAAAAACCACCGGTAATCGGATTTTCTCTTTTGAAAGCCATGATATCTTGTTGATTATAATTGTGATTCTGTTTTCTTTACACTACTGATGTGCCTGTTTTTAATCAAAGGTGATGTTCAGCCCCAATCCGCGCAACTCATGGATCAGCACGTTAAATGATTCGGGAGCGCCGGGAGTGGGCATATTTTCACCTTTCACGATGGATTCATACGCTTTGGCACGGCCAATGACATCATCTGATTTTACAGTCAGGATTTCCTGGAGTACGCTGGCAGCGCCAAATGCCTCCAGCGCCCAGACTTCCATTTCTCCAAAACGCTGTCCGCCAAATTGGGCCTTTCCGCCCAACGGCTGTTGCGTGATCAGGGAATAAGGGCCTATAGAGCGGGCATGCATCTTGTCATCTACCATATGATGCAACTTCATCATATAGATGTAGCCTACAGTTGCCGGCTGATCAAAGCGTTCACCGGAATCTCCGTCATTCAGGTAAACCATACCATTCTTCGGGATATTTGCCTTTTCCATCAGTCCGTTGATCTCATCCAGTGATGCACCGTCAAAAATGGGGGTGGCGAAAGTGAAACCCAGTTCCTTGCCAGCCCAACCCAGCACGGTTTCATAGATTTGTCCAAGGTTCATTCGGGATGGCACACCCAATGGGTTCAGCACAATGTCAACAGGCGTTCCGTCATCCAGGAACGGCATGTCCTCTTCCCGGACAATTTTTGCAACAATCCCTTTGTTACCATGGCGGCCGGCCATTTTATCACCCACTTTCAGTTTCCGCTTCTTTGCCACATACACTTTGGCCATCTTCACAATGCCGTTGGGTAACTCATCCCCAACCGTAGCAACAAACTTGCGGCGGTTTAGAATGCCTAAAACCTCCTTGTACTTTACGTTATAGTTGTTGATGAGAACCTTTATCAGTTCATTTTTCTCTTTATCGGTCGTCCACTTATTCGGATTGATATTGGTGTAATCCAGGTCGGTCAAGAATTTTGGAAGGAATCTCACGCCCTTTGGCACCATTACCTCCTTGAAGTTGTTGAACACACCTTGCGAGACTTTGTTGTTGACGAGCACCATGAGTTTCTCAATGAGCTTCGATTTCAACTTCGAGGCTTCACGGTTAAATTCGTCTTCGATCTTTTTCAGGTCGTCTTTTTCTCTTGCTTTGGCCTTGGTTGTTTTGATCAGCCTGGAGAACAGGCGTTTGCCAGTCACCACCCCTTTCATGGCAGGAGGAGCTTTCATGGAGGCATCCTTCACATCACCAGCCTTATCGCCGAAGATCGCACGAAGCAATTTTTCTTCCGGTGTAGGATCACTTTCCCCCTTGGGAGTGATCTTTCCGATTAAAATATCTCCTTCATTAACTTCAGCGCCAATGCGGATCAATCCATTTTCATCCAACTCCTTCGTCGCTTCTGCGCTAACATTGGGAATATCATTGGTGAGCTCTTCGAGGCCTCTCTTGGTATCGCGCACCTCCATGGTGAATTCTTCGATGTGGAGGGAGGTGAAGATGTCCTCTTTCACGACTTTTTCAGAGATGACGATAGCATCTTCGAAATTGTATCCTTTCCAGGGCATGAAGGCAACCATCAGGTTCCGGCCCAGAGCCAGTTCCCCGTTGCGGGTTGCATAACCTTCACACAATACCTGTCCTTTGGATACTTTATCGCCTTTTCTGACAATGGGCCGCAGGTTGATACAGGTGTTCTGATTTGTTCTGCAGAACTTGGTCAGACGATATGTTTTGATATCATCATCAAAGCTGACCAGCTTTTCAATTTCATTTCGGTGGTAACGGATCGTTATTTCACGGGCATCGACATATTCAACAATACCGTTGCCTTCGGCATTGATCAGCACACGGGAATCGGTTGCTACATCTCCTTCAATGCCGGTTCCTACGATCGGTGATTCCGGATTGAGCAATGGAACAGCCTGTCGCATCATGTTTGATCCCATCAGCGCCCGGTTGGCATCGTCATGCTCCAGGAAAGGGATCAGTGACGAAGCGATGGATGCGATCTGGTTGGGTGCAATGTCGATCAGTTTCACTTCATCTTTGCCAACGATCGGATAGTCAGCCTGGTAACGGACTTTTATTTTATCGTCCTCCAGCAGGCCATTGTCTTTCATCTTCGTGGTTGCCTGTGCAATTACGTTCTTTTCCTCTTCTTCAGCGGTGAGGTAGATGGGGTCTTCATTCATGGCGACTTTCCCATCGACCACCTTGCGATAGGGTGTTTCGATGAAGCCCAATTTATCGATCTTGGCGTAAACGCATAAGGATGAGATCAGACCGATGTTGGGGCCTTCCGGCGTTTCAATGGTGCAAAGACGGCCATAATGGGTGTAGTGGACGTCGCGAACTTCAAAGCCAGCCCGTTCTCTGGAAAGACCTCCGGGGCCCAGGGCTGAAATCCTTCTTTTATGCGTAAGCTCTGCAAGTGGATTCGTTTGATCCATGAATTGTGAGAGCTGATTCGTACCAAAGAAGGAGTTGATAACCGAAGAAAGGGTTTTTGCATTGATGAGGTCCATGGGGGTAAACACCTCGTTGTCCCTCACATTCATCCTTTCCCGGATGGTCCTGGCCATACGGGCAAGACCAACACCAAATTGGTTATAGAGCTGTTCGCCGACGGTTCTGACCCGGCGGTTGCTGAGGTGATCGATATCGTCGATCTCTGTTTTTGAATTGATCAATTCAATCAGGTGCCGGATGATGGCGATGATATCTTCTTTAGTAAGAACGCGTGTTTCGAGCGGGGTGTCGAGGTTAAGCCGGTGATTGATCCGGTATCTTCCGACATCACCCAGGTCATATCTTTTATCAGAGAAGAAGAGCTTTTCGATAATACCTCTGGCAGTTTCCTCATCCGGGGGTTCCGCATTGCGAAGCTGTCGGTAGATGTATTCTACGGCTTCCTTTTCTGAGTTGGCGGGGTCTTTCTGGAGGGTATTGAAGATGATCGAATAGTCGGTATGGGCAGCACTCTCATTATGGATCAGGATGGTTTTCACGCCTGAATCGATGATCATATCCACATGGTGGGGTTCGATGATGGTTTCCCGGTCGATGATCACTTCGGTACGTTCGATTGATACAACTTCGCCGGTATCTTCGTCGACAAAGTCTTCCACCCAACTGCGTACTACACGGGCAGCCAGTTTCTGTCCGATATATTTTTTCAGTACAGATTTGTTGACCTTTATCTCTTCAGCCAGACCGAAGATCTCCAGAATAGCACGGTCACTCTCAAATCCGATGGCCCGCAATAAGGTTGTTACCGGGAGTTTCTTTTTCCGGTCGATGTAGGCATACATCACATTATTGATATCGGTCGTGAATTCCATCCATGAGCCTTTGAATGGAATGATCCGGGCAGAGTATAGCTGCACGCCATTCGCATGGAAACTCGTGGAAAAGAATACACCGGGAGAACGGTGCAACTGAGAAACTACAACCCGTTCAGCGCCATTGATCACGAACGATCCGCGAGGTGTCATGTAAGGGATCATCCCCAGATAAACATCCTGGATGATGGTTTCAAAGTCTTCATGCTCCGGGTCGGTACAGAAGAGTTTCAATTTGGCTTTCAGCGGGACACTGTAGGTCAATCCTCGCTCAATGCATTCTTCGATCGTATATCGGGGCGGATCGATGAAATAGTCGAGAAATTCCAGCACGAAGTTGTTGCGTGCATCACTGATCGGGAAGTTCTCACTGAAAACTTTAAACAGGCCTTCGTTGACCCTGCTCTCGGGATTGGTCTCAAACTGAAAAAAATCCTGAAAGGATTTTACCTGTATTTCAAGAAAATCGGGATAGTCTGTAGAAATTTTGGTCGAGGAAAAGCTGATTCTTTGTTGTTTTTGTGCTGCCAAGGTGATAAGGATTTAAGGTTAAAAACAAATAACAAACCCAGTGTGAATTCAGCACCGGTTGAAAGAAACAAGAAATAGACCTGCACCCGGGGTTTCCCGGTGCAAGTCTAAATCTTGTTGTATTTTGTTCCTCAAGTTCCTTTATCAGCTTATTTGATTTCAACCTCAGCGCCAGCTTCTTCCAGTTGTTTTTTGAGTGCTTCGGCCTCATCCTTTGGAACTCCTTCCTTGAGCGCTTTCGGGGCTGCATCAACGAGTTCTTTGGCTTCTTTGAGTCCCAGGCTGGTAAGTTCTTTTACCAGTTTAACGACGGCCAGCTTAGCCTGTCCGGCATGTTTCAGAACGACGTCATAGGTATTCTTTTCTTCTTCTGCTGCTGCCGGGGCTCCACCGCCTGCGGGCATTGCGCCAGCTACAACGGTTGCAGCTGCTGCAGGTTCAATACCGTACTCGTCCTTCAGGACTTTCGCCAATTCATTGACCTCTTTTACGGTCAGGTTAACCAATTGTTCTGCTAAAACTTTAATGTCTGCCATGGTTTGTCCAGTTTTTATGTCCAACTGTTTGGACGTTTGTTCAACTTAATTTAATTACGCTTTTCAATTAATTTGCTGTTTCGGATTTTTCCGAAAGTGTTTTAACCAGTCCGGAGATGGTGTGACCTCCCGACTGAAGTGCGGACAGTATATTTCTCATCGGAGATTGGAGCAGGCCGATCACATCGCCAATCAATTCATTCTTTGACTTGATATTGACCAGGTTATCCAGCTGGTTATCACCGACATATACCATCTCTTCAATAAAAGCTCCCTTGAGAATGGGCCTGTTGGAACTTCTGCGAAACTCCTGTATCAGTTTGGCCGGTTGATTGGCAACTTCGGCGAACATGATGCAGGTTCCGCCCTTCAACACATCGTAGAGCGATTCGAAGTTCTGGTTGGTCTTCTCCATGGCCTTTTTCAGCAGGGCATTTTTTACCACTATCAATTTCACCTCTTTTTTGAAGCAGAGCCTTCTGAGTTTTGAAGTAGCTTCAGAATTCAGGTTAGAAATATCAGCGATATAAAAATTTGGATTTGCCACGAGCTGATTGGCCAGGGATTCAATCATTTGATTCTTATCCTCTTTTTTCATAGCCTCTTGGGGTATTCAGATTTGAAAAAAATTAAGCTGTAACAGATTTTGGATCGATCTGAATACCGGAACTCATGGTACTTGACATATAGATACTCTTAATGTAGGTACCTTTGGCTGAGGCCGGTTTGAGCTTGATGATGGTTTGCAGTAATTCCTTTGCATTGTCAACAAGCTTTTCATTGTCAAATGAGACTTTCCCGACGGCAGCGTGGATGATTCCATACTTATCCACTTTGAAGTCGATCTTGCCTGCTTTGACATCTTTTACAGCTTTTGCGATTTCCATTGTTACGGTTCCGGTTTTAGGGTTGGGCATCAAACCCCTTGGTCCCAGGATTTTGCCGAGTGTTCCCACTTTTCCCATGACATTGGGAGTGGTGATGATCACATCTACGTCGGTCCATCCCTGGCGGATTTTATCGATAAACTCGTCGAGTCCGACAAAATCTGCACCGGCGCCGGTGGCTTCCTGTTCCTTGTCAGGGGAACAAAGCACCAGTACCCGGATGGTTTTTCCTGTTCCATGGGGGAGGGTTACCATCCCACGAACCATCTGGTTGGCTTTGCGGGGATCTACATTCAGTCGCACATCGAGGTCAACCGATGCGTCGAACCTGACGGTAGAGATCTCCTTCACAATACGCGCCGCTTCAGCCAGTGGATAGGTAGCCTTACTGTCGTATTTTGATAAAGCTTCCTTGCGCTTTTTTGTCACTTTTACCATGTTGGTATTTTTTTAGGTTAATGACCGAAGCGAAAACGGTCTTACTTGTTTTTCTTGTAAGGCGGTTCTCCTGAAACGGTGATGCCAAGGCTTCGTGCAGTACCTGCAACCATGCTCATGGCTGAATCTACGGTGAAGGCATTCAGGTCATTCATCTTGGCCTCAGCGATCTTGCGAACCTGATCCCAGGTGACACTGGCAACCTTGTTCCGGTTGGGTTCAGGGGAACCTTTTTGAATTTTCGCTGCCTCTAACAACTGGACGGCAACCGGGGGTGATTTGATGATGAAATCAAATGACTTGTCACGGTAAACGGTGATGATTACCGGGATCAATTTCCCGGCGCTGTCTTGTGTACGGGCATTGAACTGTTTGCAGAACTCCATGATATTCACCCCTTTGGCTCCCAAAGCGGGCCCTACCGGCGGAGAAGGATTGGCTCCTCCACCCTTGATCTGCAATTTGATGATTCCGCTAACTTCTTTTGCCATTGTATTGATTCACTTTAGGTTAGGTGACCGGCGGCAGAACAGTAACCCTATTCTTTAGCAACCTGCATAAAACCAAGTTCCAGCGGGGTTTTGCGTCCGAAGATCTTCACGAGTACTTTGAGTTTCTTCTTTTCCTCATTGATCTCTTCGATCACACCGCTGAAACTGTTGAATGGTCCATCGATAACGGTAACCGTTTCGCCCACGATGAAAGGAACCGTGTATTCTTCACCCTTTTCAGCCAGTTCATCGAACTTGCCAAGGATACGGTTCACCTCTGATGGACGCAACGGATGTGCTTCGCCTTTGCTGCCAAGAAATCCCAGAACACCCGGAATATTCTTGATGATATGGGGAACTTCCCCTACCAATGCAGCCTCGATCAGGACGTAACCAGGAAAAAAATTCTTTTCCTTGACGATTTTTTTACCGTTCCTAATCTGGTAGACCTTCTCAGTCGGAATGAGCACCTGGCTAATGAATTCCTGGAGTTTGGAGTTTACGATCTCATTATCCAGGTACTGTTTAACCTTTTTCTCACTCCCGCTGATGGTTCTGACGACATACCATTTTTTTACCTCTTCACCCATGGATATAAGGTTGATCTGTTCCGAGTGCCAATCGGATATCAGATTGATGACGAATTCAGAAGAGCTTGTAGAATTGTAACAGAATATTCCGGAAGGCTTCGTCCATCAAGAACACCACGAATGCGATGATCAGGGAAGCAATGGACACGACGATGGCGCTGCTCTGCAATTCGCTCCATGTTGGCCAGGAGACTTTATGCATCAGCTCATCATAACTTTCCTTTAGATACGTCTGAATTTTTAACTTCGCCATTTGTTCTGATATTTGCACGGGTGGTAGGACTTGAACCCACAGCCAACGGTTTTGGAGACCGCTACTCTACCAATTGAGCTACACCCGTGTAATCTTTAAACAATTATTTTAAATTCTACCGGAAGCCTGACAGGCAGGCTCCCGATTTTGATATTATCAGTCAAGGATTTCAGTTACCTGACCGGCGCCAACGGTACGTCCACCTTCGCGGATAGCGAAGCGGAGACCTTTGTTCATGGCGATCTCAGAGATCAGCATGACGGTGATGCTCAGGTTATCGCCAGGCATAATCATTTCCACACCTTCGGGGAGGTTGATCTCACCTGTAACGTCGGTTGTTCTGAAATAGAACTGGGGACGGTACTTGTTGTGGAATGGCGTATGACGGCCACCTTCTTCCTTTTTCAGGATATAAACTTCGGCTTTGAAATGCTTATGAGGTGTGATGGAGCCCGGAGCGGCGATAACCATCCCTCTGCGGATCTCGTCCTTGTCAATACCACGAAGGAGCAAACCGGCATTGTCACCGGCTTCACCACGGTCAAGGATTTTCCGGAACATTTCGACACCGGTTACAACGGATTTCAGTTTTTCAGCACCCATACCGATAATTTCAACGGGGTCGCCGGTTTTGATCACGCCGGTTTCAATTCTTCCGGTTGCAACAGTGCCACGGCCGGTGATGGAGAAGACGTCTTCCACGGGCATCAGGAATGCCTTATCAACATCACGTTGGGGCAGTGGGATATACTCGTCAACGGCATCAAGCAGTTCGAATACTTTTTCAACCCAAGCAGGTTCCTGGTTCAGGGCACCAAGGGCGGAGCCGCGGATAACGGGTGCTTTATCACCTTCAAAACCGTAGAAGGTAAGCAGTTCGCGTATTTCCATTTCGACCAGGTCAAGCAACTCGGGGTCGTCAACCATGTCGACTTTGTTCATAAAGACCACCAGTCTGGGAACACCGACCTGGCGTGCCAGGAGGATATGTTCGCGGGTTTGGGGCATGGGACCATCGGTAGCTGCAACGACGAGGATGGCGCCATCCATCTGGGCTGCGCCGGTAACCATATTCTTGATATAGTCGGCATGGCCGGGACAGTCAACGTGGGCGTAGTGCCGCTTTTCGGTTGCATACTCGATGTGCGCGGTGTTGATCGTAATACCACGGGCTTTTTCTTCCGGTGCATTGTCGATCTGATCGAATGATTTGAATTCAGCCAGCCCTTTGTGTTTCAGCGAAAGGGTGATGGCTGCAGTCAGCGTGGTTTTACCATGGTCGATGTGGCCAATCGTGCCGACATTGACGTGTGGTTTGCTGCGGACAAAGGTTTCTTTTGCCATAAAAAATAAGTGTTTAAAGATTGAACGAACAGTTTGTGATTAAATATCCTGAGCCAATGATGAGACTTGAACTCATGACCCCTTCCTTACCAAGGAAGTGCTCTACCACTGAGCTACATCGGCTTGTACTGCAGAAGGATGTCAAACCTCCTGCTATTTTGGAGCGGAAGACGGGGCTCGAACCCGCCACCTGAAGCTTGGAAGGCTTCCGCTCTACCAAATGAGCTACTTCCGCATAGCCCCCCTACCCTATTTCCCTCCCCCAATTGGGGGAGGGAGGATGGGAGGGGGTGTGGGGAGAGGAGGATTCGAACCTCCGAAGGCTTCGCCAACAGATTTACAGTCTGCCCCATTTGACCACTCTGGTATCTCCCCTTGGTAAACCAATCATTCAAAGAACACTCCATTCCCAATTCCCTGCGAGCCGATGGACGGATTCGAACCGCCGACCAGCTGATTACAAGTCAGCTGCTCTACCAGCTGAGCTACATCGGCCTGTTCTCAGCATAACATAATAAAACAGTCCCGTTTTTTCAAACGGGACTGCAAAAGTATAAACAATTTAAATACAAACAAAGATTTTTAATAAAAAAACCTATACCCTCCTTATTTTTTCCTTGTACCTGGTGAGTTGTTTCTTGAGGGCATCTACAGCGCTGTCGGCAGCTTCTTCGAAGGTCTTACTTTGCTTCCTGGCATACAGGTCGTTTCCCCTGATGGCCAGGCGGATCTCAGCAATCTTGTTGTCCCTGCTCTCGGTATTCTCCACCTTGAGCATCACCTCACTGCCGATGATTCCATCGTAGAAGTTATCAAGTTTTTCTAATTTTTCCTGGATGAATAGCTCCAGTTTACGGTCAGCTTTGAAGTGTACAGAATTGATTGATACTTTCATGACTTGGTTCCTCCATTAGTTTATGCCCTTGGATGGGCTTGTTTGTAAATATTTTTCAGTTTTTCAATGCTGTTATGCGTATAGACCTGTGTTGCGGCCAGATTGGCGTGTCCCAGAAGTTCCTTGATGGCATTCAGGTCTGCTCCGTTGTTGAGCATGTGCGTGGCAAAAGTATGCCGCAGAACGTGCGGGCTCTTCTTCCCCTGCGTAGTAACAGCAGATAAGTAATGTCGGACGATCCGGAAAACAAGTTTGGAATAAAGCTGTTTGCTCTTTGCTGTCACCAATAGCCATTTTGACTCCTCTCCGGAGACCGATTTCTTCTTTTCTTCAATATAATTCCTGATCAGGGAGGCCAACCGGTTGCCAAACGGGATGATCCGTTCCTTATTCCTTTTACCCAACACTTTGAGGGTGTTCCGGGAGAGGTCAACATCTTCGGTTTTCAGATTGACCAGTTCTGACAGCCTCATCCCCGTTGCGTAAAATATCTCCAGAATCAATTGGTCCCGGATACCCTCATAGTTATTGGGAAATGCATCTGTTGAAAAGAGCAGATCCATCCGTTCTTTTTCAACGAATTCAGGGAGACGAGTAGGCATTTTGGGGGCCTGGATACGGGCAACGGGATTGGTTGCTATTTTGCCTTCCTTCAGAAAATACCTGTACATCGATTTGAGCGCTGTTATTTTCCGTTGGATAGATCTGGCCGTGATGTTTTCCTGCATCAGGCTAACCAGCCATGAACGTACAATCGCCGGGTTAACTTGTACAAGGTCCTCGGTTTCATATTGTTCCTTCAGGTAGTGAACAAACTGGGCAATATCCGATTGATAAGCCTTGACTGTGTGCGCAGAGAACCTTTTTTCGTATTGTATATATTGTAAAAAAGAAGCGTAATTCATTCAATACATCGGCATCTATCCGTTTGCAAAAATAAACGGATAAATGTAGGAATAATTTTTCCTAAAACAAAATTTTTTAGGGAAAAAGTTTTGTCAGGATTCGTTTTCCTGATTCTGCACCAATTGTTGGATATAAACGGCTCTTGACACAACTTCCCTTCTTTTCACCGAGGGTTTGGTGAATTTTTGCCGGCTGCGTAGCTCTTTCACAACACCGGTCTTCTCAAATTTCCGTTTGAGTTTCTTAAGGGCACGGTCAATGTTTTCGCCTTCTTTTACAGGAATGATGATCATGTTTATGGTTCAGCTTTCTGTTAAAAATTGTTAATGCTTCAATTTTGAGCCTGCAAAGGTACATATTCCATTTTGATCTGCCAACACTTCAAGCAAAGTTTTTTTATTTCAGCAGGTTTTTAGCAAGAAAGGAAGTCATCTGAGAGAACAAATGATACCGGGTATTGTCGCCGGTGTAGATACCATGATTTGAATTTGGATACATCATCAGTTCGAAATGCTTGTTGGCATCCACGAGTGCGTTGATCATTTCCATGGAGTTCTGCACATGCACATTGTCATCCGATACACCGTGAACGAGTAATAGTTTCCCTTTCATTTCAGCGGCGTGGTTAACAGGGGCGTTTTCATCATAACCCGATTCATTTTCAATGGGTTTACGCATGTACCTTTCCGTATAGATGTTGTCGTAATACCTGAAGTTGGTCACCGGAGCCACGGCAATGCCGGTACTGAAGAAATCTGCTCCGATGGTCATGCAGGAGGCAGCCAGAAAACCACCGTAGCTCCAGCCGAATATCCCGATCCGGTTTTTATCCACGTTGCTCCAGGCTGAAATATGCCTGGCGGTCTCTACCTGGTCGATGGTTTCGAATTTACCCAGCTGCATATAAACACATTTTTCGAACTCCTCTCCCCTGCCTCCGGTTCCCCGGTTGTCTACTGAGATCACAATGATACCGGTGTCGGCAAGCATTCGTTCCCAAAGATCTCCGCCAGCCCAGGCATTCAGCACCGACTGCGAGCCGGGACCACCGTAAATGCTGAAAAGTACAGGATACTTCTGCTTCTTCTTCATCTGTGGTGGGAACATTTTCCAACCATATAAATCAACCCCTTCGGATGTGCGGAATTTGAACAGCTGCTTCTCTGGAAAGTGAACCAATTCAAGCTGCCTGCGAAGTTTTGCGTTTTCTTCAACAACCCTGACCTTAGATCCATCAGGCCGGTGTACCGAAATCACAGGAGGTGTATTGGCATCCGACCAGTTGTTGACATAATATTTGCAATGACGGCTAAACCGGGCACTATTGTACCCTGTCTTCTCGGATAACAATTTGTAATCGTTTCCATCAAAAGAAACCGTAAAAAGTTCTTTGTTATATGGACCGGACTCATTGGTCGCAAAATAGAGCCTGCGATTGGGCTGATCAATGACCAGGTCTCCCAATACATCACAATTTTTATCATGGTAGATCCTGACCAGTGTGCCTGTCATGTCATACCAGTAAATTCGTCTGAATCCGCTTTTTTCACTGGTGAACATGAATCCACGATTGTCATCGAGAAAAGTCAGGTCATCATTGATATTGATGTATCGACGGTTCTCTTCAGTATAAATTACCCGCGTGCTACCCACCAGGTCGCTGAATAACAGGTCAAGTTTATTCTGATGCCTGTTTAACCGGATCAGGGAAAGGATACCTGGATCTTTGGTCCACTTGAGGCGGGGGATGTAGATGTCTGTATCATCTCCCACATCAACTGTTGCGGTTTCTCCAGATCGCAGGTTGTATAAATGGATGGTGACGATGGAATTGTCTTCTCCCGCCTTGGGGTATTTGTATTTGAGAATATCCGGATAGGTTGTATCATAATCAATCAACACATATTCCCTGACGTGGGTTTCATCAAACCGGTAATAAGCAAGGCAATTACCATCAGCAGACCAATCAAAAGCCCGTGCAAACTCGAACTCCTCTTCATATACCCAGTCGGGAGCGCCATTGATGATCTTCCCGGCCTCGCCATCGAAGGTGACTTGTCGCTCTTCGCCGGTTTCGATGAAACAGATAAAAAGGTTATTATCCCTGACAAAGGCGATCTTGCGGCTATCAGGCGAAAACATGGCCAACTGCTGCTTTCCTTTGCCGGAAACTTTTTTCAGTTCTCCCTTTCCGGTATCGAAAAGAAAATAATCTGACCTGGAAGAGCGCCGGTAGATGGCCTCGGTGCCGGTAGCAAAGAGGATCTTTTTTTCATCCGGACTGAGTTCAAAATCATCCATTTCAACCGCAGTGGAATCGGGTGGATAGATCAAATCATCGGCAGTTGTAAGGGTACGCGATAGGGTGCCTGTTTCATAGGCATACACGTTCAGGCTGTCATGTTTCAGGGCCACATAATGCTCGCCGTCGGCCATGGAGCGGAGATTACCGCTGCCACGGGCATAATAACTGCGTGATTTGAAGATGTCATCCAGCGTCAGGTTACGCTTTTGCTGTGCGGTAGCAGAGAAGCCAAGGCAGCAGCATAACATCCATATCCAAAGGGTTTGTTTGTTCATCGTGTAAGAAAATATCTGGTTTTCAGGCTGCGAAATTACAAAGAGCTTTCAACTTAAGCTAAGGTAATGCGTTTCGGATCATCACGAAAAAAAGGGGTTTGATCGAATAAATATACCTTTGTCTGAAATCCTGTATCCTATGAGAAATAAAATAGATATCACTGAAGCATTCAATCTAACATTAGAGCATCTAAGCGGGGAAGGTATTCTCCTTTTGGCAGTCGAAGTACTTTTCAGTTAACATCCTTCCTCCATCACTCGCTAAAACAGCGGCTTATTGCGGAAGTCATTCCGGCAAGGATGGGGATAAATTGAAACATTGCGGCTTGACCTTATCTGACGGGCTCGGCAGCACCGTTTCTTACCTCACTGAATCGATCATGCATTACGAATGCCGGATTATCCACAAGAACATCATTGATGATAAGTCGCTGGAAGAACCGATTATCGGCAGGTACTACCCGAAACGGGACTTTCATACGGTGTATTACGGAGAGATACTGGGGGTGTATCAGGAAATCAGAAATTAGAAATTAGAAATTGGAAAATGGATAATTTGCACTTTGCAGTTTAGACTTTTGGTTTTGCACTTGAGATTTTCGGTTGGACGATTTTAGACTTTTGATTGCATAAGACGATTAACGATTGTGGAGATATAATGGTCTTCTGCAGCCCTATGTGGTATCATGAGATGTTTTTTAGACTCACAGAGATACGGAGGCCCCCATCGCGCAACGACCCCACCACTCCCCCTCTCCTGTGAGGAGAGGGGGCAGGGGGGGTGAGGTCATTGCCAGCGACCCCACCCCTTCCCCTCCCCTGCAAGGGGAGGGATTAAGGGAGGGGTCATTAGAAAAGCAGGGGGGTGAGGTCATCCATTGATTTGAAAATAATTCTTACTTTTGCCCCCGCAAAAGGGATGTTAGCTCAGTTGGTTTAGAGCGCATGCTTGACAGGCATGAGGTCAGCAGTTCGACCCTGCTACATCCCACGGGTTCAAATCAGAAATCAGAAATCAGAAATTTGAATTCTGTTTCTGAGGTTTTCGCTCATTACCCTTCACCTTTCAGCCTGTATCCTTATCTCTTCACTCACCGTCATCAATGTCTGGCTCTTTAATAGAGATGAATGAACTCATAGGTATTTTTTGTCCATTCTAAAAAACGGAGGAAGTCGCTGAAAGTGATTACCAGCGACGCGGTGTTGATGTTGGGATGGAAACTGATTGTTGCTGATTTCCGGAGATTTTCATCAATAAACACTTGAACCTCATGGTTATTATCATGGATCAGGCAAAAAGGAGACACAGAACCGGGTGTTAATCCGAGGTATTTCCTCATCCGATCGGGTGAGGCAAATGTCAGCTTCCCTTGTTTCAAGCGCTGTTCAAGGTCATGGATGGAGAGGTCGTGCGTATGTTCAAAGATCACCAGGTAATGTCGGTTTCCTTTGTGATTCCTGAAAAAGAGGTTTTTACAGTGGGCTGCTTGAATGTCCTTCCAGTACTTTTTGGCTTCTTCAATCGTCGGTGCAGGCGGATGCTCGTAATAGTCAAACGTGATGTTCAGCTCTTCAAGCACACGGTAAAGTCTGGGATCTCCATTCATAATTCAAAGTTCAAATCTCATCTTTCATAATTCCCAACAAAGAAAACAAGAATCACCCAATCACTCAACATATTCCAAGAATATCCTTAGTTTTGCATGGAAGAGTAAGACCAGGGAGTGAAAATTCATTTTTACAAGTACCACGGGGCAGGAAACGACTTTATCCTGCTGGATAACAGGAAGGGCGAAATCCGTCTTTCCGCAGCCGACATTTCGTGGTTATGTGATCGTCATCTGGGTGTCGGTGCGGATGGATTGATGCTGCTGGAAACATCTTCCAACTATGATTTCTCGATGCGATACTTCAACAGCGACGGCAACGAGAGCACCATGTGCGGCAATGGCGGGCGATGCTTGACGGCTTTTGCACACTACCTTGGTCTTGTTGATCAAAAGGCATCGTTTTTAGCTATCGATGGCGCGCATGAAGGGATCATTCTCGCTGTTGAGTCAAATCATTACCGGGTGAAAATCAGGATGAAAGAGGTGTCTGCCGTTCAATGTCTGAATGATCGATACATCCTCGATACCGGCTCACCCCATCTGGTCCTTTTCAAGAAAGGCCTTGAAAAGCTTGATATACGAGCAGAAGGGAAAAAGATCAGGTACAGCCCGGAATTTATGAAAGAGGGAATCAATGTGGATTTTGTGGAATTGAAAGGCGAAGTGGTCTTTGTAAGAACCTATGAACGCGGGGTTGAAGATGAAACATTATCTTGCGGGACAGGGGTTACGGCAACGGCTATCGTCTTATCGGATCTCTTTCCCGGAAAGAATGACTTTGAGATCAATACACTGGGGGGAGTCCTAAAAGTCAGTTTTAGAAGTGAAGCAGGTGTTTTCACGGACATTTGGCTGGAGGGGCCGGCGGTGCGGGTGTTTGAGGGGGAGTATTCAGTAAACAGTAATCAGTAAGCAGCAAACAGTAATCAGCAAGCAGCAAACAGTTAAATAGTTATGAAACAGTCGTTTGTTGGGGAAAAGGTGATGTTGCGGGCGGTGGAGCCGGGGGATGTGGAGTTGCTGTATGTGTGGGAGAATGATCCCACCATCTGGCACTTGGGCTCATTATCTGCTCCTTTATCCCGCTTTGTGTTGGATCAATATGTGATGAATGCCAACGATGACATATATGCCAGCCGGCAGATCCGGTTTATGATTGAGAAAGTGACGAAAGGAAGACCTGCAGGGGCGATCGGAACCATCGATCTGTTTGACTTTGACCCTAAAAACATGCGGGCAGGGATAGGGATCCTTATTCAACAGGAAGAAAGAGGAAAAGGTTACGCTCTGGAGTCCCTGCATCTATTATTGGAATATTGTTTTCAGACCATCGGCATGCATACGGTGTACGCCGGGATCCCGGAAAACAACTTGCCCAGTATCCGGTTGTTTGAGAGAGCAGGGTTCATCCAATCAGGAATGCGAAAGGAGTGGCTGAAGAGCGGAAATCAATGGATCAACGAACTTTTCTATCAGAAACTCAAAGATTGACCGGATAAATGGAATACTACTACTCCATGTTCGACCACAAAGGTTATCGCCGGGATGGAAAAAAAACCAGGCGATGGCTCCCGATCGGCATTTTAATCCTTTTTCTGATCCTTGGTTTTCTTGTTTTCTCTCAATTATTCCTGTCAGAAATCTGGCTCGGCGGGAAAGAGAAAGATTACGTATATGTCCCAGCCGGCGCTGACTATGAGATGGTAAAAAAGGAACTTTTTTCGAAAGGGATGATCGTTCACGAACGGACATTTGAATTTCAGGCATGGCTTTTACGGTATAAAAAAAATGTGAAACCGGGGAGGTTCACGGTCAAAAAAGGGATGCGTATTTTTCAGTTTGTCCGTTTACTCCGTTCAGGTTATCAGGAACCGTTGCACCTGATTTTCAACAATATCCGGACAAAGGAAGAACTGGCAAGCCGCATTTCGAAACAGATCGAAGCAGATTCCGTTTCTATCATGAAACGCATGGAGGACTCACTGTTCCTCTCAAGGTTCGGAGTGACTCCAACCGATGCAATGATCCTTTTTATTCCCAATACGTACGAATTCTTCTGGAACACCTCTGCAGATCAGCTCATTGAGCGGATGGCCAAAGAAAATAAGAGATTCTGGAACGACCAACGTCAGCAAAAGGCTGCCGTTACAGGTTTATCAAGGAAGGATATCTATATTTTAGCTTCCATCATCGAAAAGGAAACAAACAGGGATGATGAAAAGGCGATGATTGCCGGTGTTTACATGAACCGTTTGAATGACGGCTGGCTGCTGCAAGCCGATCCTACCATCGTCTTTGCCCTGGGGGATTTTACCATCCGCCGGGTTCTGAACGACTATAAAAAGATTGATAGTCCTTACAACACCTATATTTATAAAGGCCTCCCGCCAGGACCGATATGCATCCCTTCGATTGCTTCCATTGATGCCGTGTTAAACTACCGGTCGCACGATTACTATTTTTTCTGTGCAAAACCTGACATGTCCGGATACCATGTATTTGCCCGCACCATCAACCAGCACAGCATGAATGCGATCCTTTACCAGCAAGCCCTTAACCGCCTAAACATCAAAAAGTGAGACGGTATCTTCCCTTGATCTTGCTAATCTTTGTTGGATGTCTATCACAACCCTGTCATGCCGGGATGGAGAAAGACTCGCTGGCTAAGGATTCTTCAGGTATCCATAAGGGAAGACTGACAGGTGTGGTGGTTGCTGCCAGTGTGTTGTATCCTACCACCCTTGCCGGATTATACATCATGTGGTATTCCGGTTACCCGCAAACCAGTTTTCACTTCTTCAACGACAACAAGGAGTGGATGCAGATGGATAAAGTCGGCCATATGACCACCGCATACTATCTGGCCAGGGTTAGCCATGGCTTATTCAGGTGGACCGGTCTGCCAAAGAACAAATCCATCTGGATCAGTGGAGGAATGGCCTTTGGATACGAATCGATCATTGAAATCCTGGATGGATTTTCAGCCGGCTGGGGCGCTTCATCCGGGGATCTGATAGCCAATTTCAGCGGGACGGCCTTTTTTATGTCACAACAATTTGCCTGGGATGAACAGCGGTTCATGCTCAAGTATAGCTTTCACCCTAGCAAATATGCCAAGTACCGGCCTGACTTGTTGGGTCATAGCCTGATTGAACAAATGAATAAAGACTACAACGGGATTTCTTTCTGGCTCTCCGGGAATATCCACTCCTTTCTCCCAGAAGATTCCAAGTTCCCAAGATGGCTTAACATTGCTGTCGGATACGGTGCGGGCGGCATGACCGGCGCATTTACCAACACTTCTACCTACAAGGGAAACCCCATTCCATCATTTGAAAGGTACCGCAAATTCATGCTCTCGGTGGATATTGACCTGACAAAGATCCGGACTAAATCCAACCTGTTGAAGATCCTCTTTAACGCTTTCGGATTTATCAAGATACCGGCTCCGGCCATTGAGTATAATACACTGGGAGAGTTCAAGTTCCATCCATTCTATTTTTAACCCGCCATGGATGAGCTGATTTCCTGGCTGGAACAACACCAGATGCCTTGCTCCTGGAAAAGAACCTTCGGAATAGATTGTCCGGGCTGTGGTATGCAATCGGCTTTCATTGAGTTACTCAAAGGGAACCTTGTTGAAAGTATCAAAATATTTCCGGCCCTTATCCCGATGATCACCATGATCCTTTTTCTGATTTTTCATCTGGTTTTCAGATTTCAGAATGGCGCTCGCATCTTACTATTTTTGCTTATCTTTACTGTCTGCATCCTGGTAATAAGTTATCTGTACAAAATATCAACCTTTATCTTATAACCTATGGAAAATCAAAACATTGCATCTCCTTCGGGGCAGGGTCAGCCGGTAGAAGCTGTTCCCCATAGCACTGCCGTGCTTATGGTTGGCGTTCTCATGTCCATTCCCTTCCTTGAAAGTTGTCCGGATTTTAACTAACCAATGAAAATCCTCCCTGCAGAACTGATCCGGCAGGCAGACGCCTATACCATGGAACATGAGCCCATCAGGGATATTGACCTGATGGAACGGGCTGCTTCCAAATGTACCGAATGGCTTATCAATTACCTCCGGCACGAACATGAGGTTCACGTTTTCTGCGGATCTGGAAATAACGGCGGGGATGGCCTCGTCATCGCCAGGCTTCTCCGGGCTGCCGGCGTAAAGGTGAAAGCCTGCCTGGTCGAGACTGCTTCGTCCCTATCAGCATCTAATCAGATCAACCTTGACAGGCTCCGACACCATTATCCTGACATACTGTGTACAATTAGCCATTTAAATGATATTCCAACGCAGTCTGATGATATTGTCATCATTGATGCATTGTTCGGTTCCGGATTAAATAAACCGGTAACAGGTTTTGTGGCAGACATCATCCGCCGACTCAATGACCAACAAGGAGTGATCATTGCTGTCGACGTTCCCTCCGGATTGTTTATTGATCGGCCCACCCAACACAAAACATCAGCGGTCATCAAGGCAGATTACACCCTGACTTTTTCACCACCCAAACTGGCATTTTTCTTTCCTGAAAATGATGCTTCTGTCGGTCATTGGCAATTACTGGATATCGGGATCATGAAGGAGTTTACAGATCAGTGTGATGTTCCGAATTTCATGCTGGAAGCAGAGATGCTGAAAGGCTTTCGAATCCAAAGAAACAAGTTTTCCCATAAAGGACATTTCGGACATGCGTTGATCATAGCGGGTAGCTATGGAAAGATTGGAGCAGCTGTGCTGGCATCCAGGGCATGTTTGCGGAGCGGGTCAGGACTGGTTACGGCACATGTCCCACGAAGTGGTGTTCCGATTATCCAAACAGCTGTTCCCGAAGCCATGGTTCATCCTGATGCCGATGATCTCCATCTGACCGGAATTCCGGTTTTAGATAACTATCAGGCCATTGCTGTGGGACCAGGGATTGGCACCGAAAAACAAACAGCCAACACCCTCAAGTTATTGATCCAGAACTCTCCTGTACCACTCGTGATGGATGCAGATGCCTTGAATATTCTTGCCGGGCATAAAACCTGGATGGCATTCCTTCCTAAAAACACGATCCTGACACCTCATCCCAAAGAATTTGAGCGGATTGCAGGCAAATCATCCAATGATTTTGAACGAAACAAAACACAACGGGATCTCTCTGTAAAATATCAGGTTTTTGTGGTTCTGAAGGGGGCACATACGGCCATTACCTGTCCGGATGGCTCCTGCTATTTTAACACTACCGGCAACCCGGGGATGGCAACAGGGGGTAGTGGCGATGTGTTGACAGGTATCCTGGCCGGCCTGTTAGCTCAGCATTACACGCCTCTCGCAGCTTGTTTGTTCGCTGTTTATCTTCATGGGTTGGCTGGGGACATGGCGGCATCTGTTTGCGGACAGGAGTCGCTTATCGCCGGCGATATCATTGAGAATCTGGGAAAAGCCTTTCTCGCTTTCGAAAAGTCTACTTACTGATACAGATTCGGGCATCTACTACGACAACCTGATCTTCTCTCCCGAGGATCGGGTTGAAATCCAGTTCGCTGATCTCTGGAGCTGCCTCAAGCAAGGCCGATAGACGGATGATGATGTCGGCGAATCGTTGTTCATTGATCCCCTTCTGACCCCTCACCCCCTGCAGGATCTTGTACCCTTTGAGTGATCTGATCATGTGGATGGCTTCATCCATAGAAACCGGAGTCAAGGCGGTGGAAACATCTTTGATCACCTCGATAAAAATTCCTCCAAGTCCGCACAATATCATATGTCCGAACTTGTCCTCCCGTTTGGCACCGGCGAACAACTCAAATCCGGAGAGCATCTGCTGGATCAGAATGGCCTTTGTTTCAGGGATTCGGACCATCCGCTCAAATTCCCTGATGACTACTTCTTCACTCGAAACGTTTAGGACAACGCCTGCAACGTCGCTTTTATGAACCGGGCCAACAACTTTCATGACAACCGGGAAGCCCATCTTTTTCACCTCATTCAAAGCATCCTCAACAGTTAGGACAACAGCCTCCTTCGCCCTTGTGATACCAGCAGCATCAAGTAAAACCTGAATTTCAGAAGGACTCATATATCCATTGGGGGATTGTTCGATGATTTCTCTGATTTTTCGTAAATCTACAAGGCTCTTGTCCAATGATTCCTCGGAAGGGCTCGAAGTGTTTACCACCTTGGTGAGCGCGTGACCGAATACGACCTCATCAGAAAAATAGGTATGTCCGTTGGAAACAAAAGTTTCAATTTCTTCCTTTCCGGTCAAAGTGGATGGAAGAATGGGGAAGATGGGTTTCCTGGCTGTTCTGATCTTTTGGTCGATGATCTTGTAGGCATCAAAAACCCTGGTCAATCCGGGAGTACCAAAGATGACTGCACTACCGTCGATATCGGGAAAGTGGTTTTCGATCGCATCGAGGATGATGCCCAGTTGTTCCGCTGTACCGGTGGCCAGGAAATCAATGGGGTTGGCTACTGATGAGCCTGGTAAAAGCTTTTCCAGTAAAGCGTTGGCAGCAGGACCCTCCAGGTGTGGGATCTGCAATCCGCCATTGGAAAGGGCATCGGTAAGCATGACAGCAGGCCCGCCGGCATGGGTGACGATGGCTATATTCTTTCCTTTCAGCCGGGGATAGGTGAAAACAGAGGCCACGCTGGCGAGTTCTTCCCGGCCTTCGCACCTGACAATGCCAGCCTTTCGGAAGAGGGCTTTCACGGCTTCGTCAGGGCTCGCCAGGGCTCCGGTATGCGAGGACGCAGCCCGGCTGCCGGCTTCTGAAGCGCCTGCCTTTACCGCTGCGATGTGACATCCCTTTCTGATCAGTGAGGTGGCATGCTTCAACAATAATTTTGGCTTGAAGATATTTTCAACATACAGCAACTTGATCCGTGAACTTTTTTCAGGATCAAAAGATTCGTCAAGGTATTGCAGGATCTCCTCCACCCCGATCTGGGCACTGTTGCCAACTGAAAACACATTGGCAAATCGCAAACCTTTCGGAATCCCAGCTTCCATGATAAAGCAGGCAGTAGCGCCTGAACCCGAGATAAAATCACAACCCATAGGGTCGAGCCCTGGGATCGGTTGGGTGAAAACGCCATGGTATTGCGGGGTTAGCACGCCGATACAATTGGGCCCGATCAAGGCGCCATTCACCTCGTTGATCATTCCTACGATCCTGCTCTCCAACACTTTTCCCTCCTTGCTCTCTTCTCCAAATCCGGCTGAGAGAATGATAAAAGCACGGGTATTCTTTTTCTTTGTCAACTCCTCAACCGCATCAGGCACATATTTGGCGGCAATGGCTACGATTGCCAAATCAACCTGCGGCAGGTCTTTAACCTCCGAAAAACTCGTAATGCCCTGTACCTCTGTTTCTTTGGGGTTGATGACATACAGATTTCCGGTGAATTTTCCATCGATGATATTCTTGAGGACTTTCCCGCCCGGTTTTTGGATGTCATTCGAACCGCCAATAACAACAATGCTTTCAGGATGGATGAGCTGTTTGTTGACCATGATATGGTTATTTTTTAGGGATCCCGGGGATAAAAGCTGACGTTCGGGCTTTATATTCCTGAAATTCAGGATTTTTCTCATATTTCTTTTCCAGCATGGGAACGCCCGATACATACCGAAGCATGGCAGTGCGTATTAGTAACCCTGTGTTAAGGTAGATCATGGCCGGTTTTATTCATAGAGAACCGAAAGACAAACTGTTCCGGGACCTGTATGGGCGGCAAGTACGGGAGATGATTCCTCCATATAAAGCGGCTTCTTCCCGCTTATTTTTTCAACCTCAGCTGCAAATCCCTCAGCACCTCGGAAGTTGTTCACATGGGTGATGGTATATCCCCACATTTGCTGATGCTCCATCTCTTTTTTCAGTCTCCGGATGACCGTGTTCAGCCGCCCCCTATCACTATAGGTGGTAGCCAGCGGAAATGACTTTCCTTCCATGTTAACTCCAATGATTGGTTTAATGCGTAACCATTGCGCCATTTTTCCTTTCAGCGGGCTCACCCTACCACCCCTTACCGCATATTTCATCGTTTTGGGGCACATGAAGGTAGATATCTTTCCCGTCCACTGTGGAATCTGAGAGACAAGTTCATCATGTGACATTTTTTTCTCCAGTGCATCGATGGCCCTAAGAATGATCATGCCAAGACCGCCGGTAATGGTATGGCTGTCGATCACATCTATTTTAGCCTGGCTGTTTTCAGAGATATCCCTTGCGGCTTTGTCACAAGCCGAATAGGTGCCGCTCATACCGGAAGTCATATGGATGGCGATCACAGAATCGAAATGGGAGGCAGCATAGTTGAGCCGGTTGGCGAAATCCTGGTAGGTCGGTTGAGCAGTGGTTGGGTGGACTGGAGATGTTTCAAGGAGATGAAGAAATCGCTGCGGATTCAGGGTCAACCGGTCAAGGAAAAAGGTTTCTCCGAAATGAATGCTGAGGGGCATGACTTGTATCTGATGCTGATCGATAACGGACTTTGGTAAATCACAACAGGAATCGGTCAGAATTCCAATGGGATAACGCCTATGGTGTGCCAGTTGGTTCTGCATGACCATGTCGTCGACCTTCTGATAGGTCAGGGTGCCAAAGGAGTATAATTCAGAGAAAAGATCCGTGGGTTTGTCGGTGTGAAGGTGGATCCTCAGCTTTTTTGGGGAGCCGGCAATGACCATGGAGTCGCCCAGATTTTTGATCCGGTTGGCTACTTTCACCCTTACCAATCCTTCCCCGGTAATCAGCGCTTCTGCGCAATAACGGAAAGAGATAATATCGTGATCTATTTCTTCGATGGCTTCTTCCCGGATCTTCACAACATTACGAACAGCCAGGATTTTTCTGATCTGCTGATGCTTGAAGTATTCAACCATCCCTTCAAGAAAAAACACAAATCCTTTGGCGCCGGCATCCACGACATTAGCCTTCTTTAATACCTCCATCCGGTTAGTGGTTTCTGCCACTGCTTCCATGGCTTTCTGGTAGGATTCGATGATGAGCCTGATAAAATCATCAATCAAGTCCTTCAATGCATAGATACAATCCGCCCAGGCCTTGATGACTGTAATCATCGTTCCCTCCACCGGATTGGCTATGGCTTCATAAGCATAGGTTACAGCCTTGCGGATGATCTCTGCAAATTTCCGTGTATCAAGATTCTCCTCTGATGCGATCTCATTGCTGAAGCCGTAGAGAAATTGGGCGAAGATGATACCGGAATTACCTCTTGCTCCGACCAGGGCGGCATCGGCAATGGCAACGGCAGCCGTCTTGATATTATCTGTGGGGATGGTCGTACCTATGATTGAACGCATGGTAGATGCCAGGTTTGTACCTGTATCGGCATCAGCGACCGGAAATACGTTTATTTTATTTAACAATCCCTGTTCCTCAAAGATCTTCTTCGCTCCTGCCAGAAAGCTGTAATACAATTGCTTGCCGTCAAGAAATCTGACTTCGCTGAATCCTTCAACTGTCTTATCCATCAATATTTATATACGTTTGAAATTGCTATTTAAGCTTTTTGCATTGGGTAAAATCACGCTTTTGGATGAAAGCATTCAGTTCATCCGGAAGGTTGCCGTATTGGTGCTTATTTCCACACTGATACATCTCTACGAGGGGATCATTATCAATGATGCTTTTGAACAATTCTTCAGCCGGGGGTGTCTGATCCAATTTCACAAACTCCTCATAAGAAAAACTTGTAAATGCAACGCCAGGGCCAATACCCCTCATGTCCAACAGAAATCCATCCTCCAGGGGAACAGGATATGCATTGGCTCCCTGAAGGTAAATATCATGGATATCAGGATAGCTGACAATCTTGCGCTTATCCTCCGACAGAATAACAGGAACTTTGTCATTGTAGTTGGTCTTGGTCTTATAGATAATCACAGGGGGGCTGGCTACCCCGGTACCGGGGTCAGCATGCTGGGTATCCTTGTTTGTTGAGGTGGCGGTCCCAGCTCCTTTCTTAGCACAGGAAACAGAGCCCATTCCACAGATAATCAAAGAAATGACCGCAAACCACTGCAACTTTTTCATAATAGAAAAATTAAATGAAAAAACAAAAATATGAAATATCTCCGAATCCGCTCCAATTTATAGCAACGTTAAATATCGTTAAAATGGATTCTACACAAATAAAATATTGATGTTTTTTGATTCGGTACGTAAAATTAATTCTACTTTTGTCCGTTCATTTTTGAACTGACCTAAACTATTAAATTGTTATGAAAAGGTTGTTATCAATTGTAACCATTTTGGTTTTCTCACTGGGCGCCTTTGCACAGGATAATCTCGAAAATGCCAAGGACACTGCCAATGGTCCTCTTATCAAATTCGAAAAGATCGTGCATGATTACGGCAAGATGTACCAGGGCGCCGATGGAAACGCTGATTTCTGGTTTACCAACACCGGAAATGAGCCGCTGATCCTTTCGAAGCCTGCATCTTCCTGCGGATGTACCGTACCCACCTGGCCAAAGGAACCCCTTCTTCCCGGTAAGAAGGAAACCATCAAGGTTACTTACAACACGAATGGAATTGGCGTTTTTAATAAAACGATAACTGTCACCTCCAACGCAAAAAACTCCCGCGTTGTACTGACAATCAAAGGAGAAGTGATGGCCAAGCCGGCTGAGGTTATGCCTGAAAAAGCCACCGAACAGAGCGCCGTTCCAATCAACAAGTAGCCATTTTCATTATGCCGAAAATCTCTGCCAAGGGGATGCAGATGCCTGCGTCACCCATTAGAAAATTGGTTCCATTCTCGGATGAAGCCAAGAAAAAGGGAATTCATGTATACCACCTGAATATCGGGCAGCCGGATATCGAAACCCCATCCAATGCCCTGGATGCGATCCGGCACCTTGACATGAAGGTGATCGAATACAGCCATTCAGCAGGTATCCTCTCTTACCGGAAAAAGCTTTGTGAGTATTACAAGCGGAACGGCATCAACGTCACCCCTGATGAGATGATCATCACCACAGGAGGATCGGAAGCGATCCTTTTTGCCATGATGACTTGCCTGAATCCAGGTGACGAGCTGATCATCCCCGAACCTTTCTATGCCAATTACAACGGGTTTTCCATTTCTTCTGGCATCGAAGTCAAACCCATCAATTCAGTGATTGAAAACGGATTTGCCCTACCTTCCATGAACGATTTTGAAGCAGCCATTACGCCCCGGACGAAGGGTATCATGATCTGCAACCCCAACAACCCTACAGGTTATCTTTATTCGAAAGAAGAACTGGAATCCCTCCGGGAAATCGTCCTGAAACATGATCTGTTCCTGTTTGCTGATGAGGTGTATCGTGAGTTTGTTTACGGCGGCAAACAACATTTTTCGGTCATGAATCTCAAGGGTATTGAACAAAATACCATCCTGCTCGATTCCATCTCAAAACGTTATAGCATGTGCGGTGCCCGTATTGGGGTGATCATCTCAAAGAATAAAGAGGTGATGTCTACCGCCATGAAGTTTGCCCAGGCCCGGTTAAGTCCTCCAACTTTCGGACAGATTGCCGGTGAAGCAGCGGTTGATACCCCAGAGTCTTACATTGAGGAGGTTTTAAAAGAATACATCGAGCGCCGGAATACGGTTGTTAATGCCATCAATCAGATGCCCGGCGCCTTCTGCCCCAATCCCGGCGGAGCTTTCTATGCCGTCGCCCGCCTCCCCATCGATGATTCGGATAAATTCTGTCAGTGGCTTCTGGAACAATTTTCCTACAACCAGCAAACGGTCATGCTTGCACCTGCAACTGGTTTTTACAGCACCAAGGGAAGGGGAACCAATGAAGTCAGGATCAGTTATGTACTGAATGTCAATGACCTGAAAAATGCCATGCAGTGCCTGGCAGAGGCATTAAAGGTTTACCCCGGGAGAACCGTTTAACCGTTTACCTTTCTATTCGTTGTAAAGAAGGTATTTCTTCCGTATCAGAAAAAATGCTGCGCGTTCGTTTTTCCATGAAGCCCTGATCTGTGCTTCCGTCCATCCATTCCTGATCTGTTGCTGCAAATCGCTGTTGCCCGCAAGGGTATTGAAATAGGAATTGAAAAAACGGGTTGAATCGGGATATAACCTATACATGCGCAGCAACCAATTCAGTGGCAACTGAGAATCCGGGAGCCCGTCACGGGTACTTTCTCCGATCAGTGAAAATCCCCGACACGCCAAATCCTGATACAGGGGAGAAACACTCATGCCCGGAATGGAAACCGGCATAAAAACCGTATCTCCATCCGGGCAACCGGGAAATCCGATCACTTCAAATGGCCTCCGGGTACCCCTTCCCAGACTGACCTGGGTTCCTTCGAAAAAGCAAATGCCGGGATAAAGGTAAATGGCATTCATCGAAGTGAGATTTGGGGATGGCTTCACCGCCAATGCCGGCATTGATTTTCCATCATAATGACTGCATGGAATGACCGTCAAAGAGCAAATCAGGTTGTTTTCGAGCCACCTTTCACCATTCACCATCAACGCATATTCACCGATGGTCATCCCATAAACAACCGGAACAGGATGAAGGCCGACGAAACTCCTAAATTCTTGTTTCAGCACAGGACCATCGCAGTAAAACCGGTTTGGATTCGGGCGATCCAGCACAATCAGCGGGATGCCGTTTGCTGCACACGCCTCCATCACATAAGTCAAAGTGGATATATAAGTAAAGAATCTCACGCCAACATCCTGAATATCAAAAAGAAGAACGTCAAGCCCTTCCAGATCGGAAGCATCCGGCTTACGTTTCTTGCCATACAAGGATACCACTTTCACACCTGTCGATTGATCTATTTCATCATGCACTTTTTCACCGGCTTCGGCCTCCCCACGGAATCCATGTTCCGGAGAAAAAATTTTTCCGATCCGGAAACCTGCCCGACACAAGCTATCTGCCAAATGAGTTTTGTGAATGATGGAAGTTGCATTGCACACCAGCCCGATTGATTTTCCTTCCAATAAAGGGAAATACTCCCGGGTTCGATCAGCACCGGTCAGAAATTGTCCCTCAGGCTGCTGGCAACCTGCAGTTAAAAACAAAAAGCATAAGACGGATGTAAAGATAAGCTCTTGCTTCATGGGTTTATGTAATCTGTGTTTTCACTTTACCGGACTCAAATTTCATAATTTTGCAGGACATGAAAATCATCAAGGTTGGGTATTAGTTATTTCATATCCCGTCGGCTGCTCTCTTTCAGCAAGGAGAATTTTTCTACTCCGATCATCCGCATAAGCATTTTCAGTGTAGCCATCGGGCTTGCCGTTATGATCATCAGCGTGGCGGTGGTCACCGGCTTTCAGCAGGAGATCAGGAATAAAGTTGTTGGGTTTGGTGGTCACATCCAGATCACAGGTTTCAGCGACAATGAATCGATGGAGCCGGAACCCGTATCCATGAATCAGCTTTTTTATCCATCTCTTAAAGATAAGCCAGGCATCGGACATATTCAGGTATTTGCATCCAAAGCAGGCATTATCCGCACCCGGGATCAAATCCAGGGCACTGTCCTTAAAGGGTTGGGCGCAGACTTTGATGTCAGTTTTTTCCAGAAACAGCTCCTGCAGGGGAATCTTCCGGACACCCGATCAGAAACACGTTCTGATGACATGGTCATCTCCGGGAAGTTATGTTCCCTCCTTGATCTAAAACTGGGGGACACCATCCGGATGTACTTTATCTCAGGCTCCCATACCCTGGCCAGGAAGTTCAGGATCAGCGGTATTTATGAAACCGGTATGGAAGAATTCGACCTGGTCTATGTCATGGCTGATATCCGGCATGTCCAAAAACTGAATGGATGGGGAGCGGATCAGGTCGCAGGCTTCGAAGTTCTGATAGCGCAGTTTACTGAACTGGATAAGATGGCCGAAGAGGTTTACCGTTCCATCGGTTATGACTTGAACTGCCGGACGATCAAACAACTATATCCGCAAATCTTCGATTGGCTGGCTTTGCAGGACATGAACGTACTGATCATTTTAGGCCTCATGGCCATTGTGACCACTATTACCATGATCTCAACCCTGCTGATCCTGATCCTTGAAAATACATCCAGGATCGGCATCCTGAAAGCCATGGGAATGCGGAATTGGTCAATCCGGAGGATGTTCCTCTATCATGCTTCATTTATTCTGATCATAGGTCTTCTCATTGGAAATTTCCTGGGTGTTGGGTTGTGCTTCTTGCAAAAATATTCCGGGCTGATCTCCCTCTCTCAGGAATCCTATTATGTATCCGTGGTTCCCATTCATCTCAACTTCTGGTATGTGGTCATCGTGAATATGGCCACCCTGATATTCTGTACCCTGGCGCTGATCCTGCCATCCTATATCATCACACGTATCTCTCCGGTCAGGGCTATCCGGTTTTCGTAAGCATCAGTGCTGATGGAGCCCACACTCCCGGTGGGCATCTTGTTCCCACCACCAGCGGCCGGACCGGGAATCCTCACCAGGGAACACAGCCCGGGTGCACGGCTGGCATCCAATGCTAGGGTAACCCTTATCATGGAGCGGATTATACGGAACCTGGTGTGTTTTCAGGTAAGAAAAAACCTGCTGGTCATTCCACTCAAAAATCGGATTCACTTTAATGATGCTAAATTGCTTGTCGTATTCCACGAAATCGATTTGTTTCCGGGTATCAGACTGATCCTTTCTGAGGCCCGTAATCCAGATTTTCGTGTTCCTGAGCGAGCGATGAAGCGGTTCAACCTTCCGGATATGGCAACATTCGATTCTGTTCTCCTTTGAATCATAGAATAAATTGATCCCTTTGGCATTTACCATTGCCTGTACGCTTGCTGTTTTCGGGTAGAACACTTCGATCGAAAGATGATATTTCTTCCCGGTGACTTCTAAAAGATCATATGTTTCGGGGAACAACCGGCCTGTGTCGAGGGTAAAAACCCTGACAGGAAGGTTTTGAGCGGCGATCATATGTGTAATGACCTGGTCTTCAGCGCCAAGGCTTGACGAAAAGGCACACTGGCCGGGATATTCCGATGCAATCCAGGAAAGTGCTGCCTGTGGATTGGTGGAATCGGCATGTGCTAATATTCTTTCTATCTCCTGCATGTTAAATTTCCATGAATGATTCTTCTGCCTATTTTTACGGGGTAAAAATACAATGATTTGAAAAACGCTGAACGATTATGACAAAAGTCCATTTCATCGCCATTGGCGGAAGTGCCATGCATAACCTGGCCATTGCCCTTCATTTGAAGGGTTTTCTGGTGACCGGATCCGATGATGAGATCTATGAGCCTGCAAAAAGCAGGCTCCTGAAATATGGTTTGCTTCCTGATCAGGTTGGATGGAGACCTTCGTTCATCACTGCGGCTATTGATGCGATCATCCTGGGGATGCATGCCAAAGCCGACAACCCGGAACTGGCCAGGGCCAAAGAACTCAACCTGAAGATATTCTCTTACCCCGAGTTCTTATACGAGCAATCAAAAGAGAAAAAACGGATTGTGATTGGCGGAAGTCATGGAAAAACGACGATAACCGCTATGATCCTTCATGTATTGAAACATTACGGGATCACAGCTGACTACCTTGTTGGCGCACAACTGGAAGGATTTGATGTCATGGTTAAATTAACGGAAGAAGCTCCCCTGATGGTTTTTGAAGGAGATGAGTACCTCACCTCTCCCATTGACACCAGGCCAAAGTTCCATCTTTACCAACCGCATATCGCCCTGCTGAGCGGCATCGCCTGGGATCACATCAACGTATTCCAAACCTTTGACAAGTACCTGGATCAGTTCAAAATCTTCATCAACCTGATCCCATCGGGTGGACTGCTGATCTATTGTCAGGAAGATGAGGTTTTACAGAAACTTGTTGTTGAAACAAATCCCAACATCAGGAAAATACCTTATGATTTACCTGCTTATACTGTGAAGGACGGCCAGACCCGGGTAGAAATAAACAGAAAGTCGGTTCCCTTGAAAGTCTTCGGGAAGCATAACCTGCTAAACCTCCAGGGGGCCTTACAGGTTTGCCTGGCACTTGGAGTTTCTTCTGAGCAGTTTGCCACAGCCATTTCAACCTTCCGGGGCGCATCCAGGCGATTGGAGATCATTGGAGATAACGGAAACACCAGGATATTTCGGGATTTTGCCCATGCGCCTTCAAAACTCCAGGCAACCATTCAAGCTGTAAAGGAGCAATACCCAGGTCATGAACTGGTAGCCTGTATGGAGTTACATACCTACAGTAGTTTAAGCAGTCAGTTCCTGTCACATTACACGGGAACCATGGACCAGGCCGATCATGCACTGGTTTATTATAATCCTCATGCCCTGCAAATCAAGCGACTTCCAACGTTATCTGCAGAAGACATCCAACAAGGTTTTGGAAGAAAAGGGCTGAAAGTATATACCGATTCCTCCGAGATGGTCGGATGGCTCCGTCAAACTGATTGGAATGACAAAAACTTATTGCTGATGAGTTCAGGAGATTTTGACGGAATTGATATGAAGACCCTGGCTGAGGAGCTTTTATCCATTCATTGAGACAAGGAATTCCTCGTTTGACCGGGTAAAACGCATTTTATCCTGCAAAAATTCCATGGCTTCCAGCGGAGTCATATCTGCCAGGTGGTTTCTCAGGATCCAGACCCGCTGCAGAACATCTTTGTCAAGCAGGAGATCATCTCTCCGGGTGCTGGAGGAAACAATATCAATTGCCGGGAAGATCCTTTTATTGGAAAGTTTCCGGTCGAGCTGAAGCTCCATGTTACCGGTTCCTTTGAACTCTTCGAAGATCACCTCATCCATGCGGGAGCCGGTATCGGTGAGGGCGGTTGCAATGATGGTCAGGGAGCCGCCATTCTCAATCTGGCGGGCTGCGCCAAAGAACCTTTTGGGTTTTTGGAGCGCATTGGCTTCCACGCCACCTGACAATACCTTGCCCGATGCAGGCGCCACTGTATTATAGGCCCTGGCCAGACGGGTAATTGAATCTAACAGAATGACCACATCGTGGCCGCATTCTACCATTCGCTTGGCTTTTTCAAGGACAATATTGGTAATCTTGACATGTCTTTCGGCAGGCTCATCAAAGGTGGATGAGATAACTTCTGCCTTGACACTTCGTTGCATGTCCGTGACTTCTTCCGGCCTTTCGTCAATCAGGAGTACAATGAGATACACATCAGGGTGGTTGTAAGCAATGGCATTGGCAATATCCTTGAGGAGCACGGTTTTACCTGTCTTCGGCTGTGCTACAATCAATCCACGCTGACCCATCCCGATCGGGCAGAAAAGATCCATCAGCCGGGTTGACATACTGTCCTGGGGATGGCCTGTCAGATTGAATTTCTTGAAGGGAAACAATGGGGTTAGAAAATCAAAGGGAACCCGGTCGCGCACTTCGTCAGCCGTCCGACCGTTGATCAGTTCCACTTTGATAAGTGGATAATATTTTTCCCCATCCTTTGGAGGCCGTATCGCTCCCCTCACCGAATCGCCTGTTTTAAGCCCAAATAACTTGATCTGTGACTGGCTGACATAGATATCATCCGGAGAGTTCAGGTAGTTATAATCAGAGGACCGGAGGAAACCATACCCATCTTGCATGATTTCCAGAACTCCTTCGCTGGTGATCAAACCATCAAACTCAAAGGGATACTCATCCCGGTGCCGTGGTTCATGAAATCTATTTTTATGAAAATCCTTGCCGGGTCGTTCCCTGTTGTCCATCTTTGTTTCAGCAGGGGCTGAAACTTCGGCACCTTCTACAACAGCAACGGGAGCAGGTACTTCTTCCCGTATGGCAGGGATAACAGGCAAAGGCATTTCCTCTTCCGCAAACAGGTTTGTTTCAAGTTCCGGAAGAGGTTCGTGTTTGATATTTTCCTTTTTTGACTGAACGGGCCTTTTAGGTTCTGGTTTTGATTCAGATTTTACTTCAGGTCTGGGTTCAGTTTTAGGTTCTTCCTTCAAAGGTTCAAGCGCTTTTTCCTTGATATCAACCACTTTCGGTGTGGCTTTTTGTCCGGATGAAGGCTTATGGATCCGCTGACGTTTTGGCCGGTAGGCTCTTTTCTCAGCTTTTTTTTCCCGCGCAATGATCTCTTCGGATGGATTAAGCGCCTGATGGTCCAGAATTTTATAAATAAGATCCTGTTTATCAAGCTTTTCTGCTTTTTTGATTTTCAGGTTTTTGGCAATTTTTTGTACTTCTTCCAGTGCTTTGTTGCTGAGTTCAACAATGTCGTACATGTTCAAATGCAATTAGTTAAAAAAATATATATGTCTTGGTAATTTGTCTGCAAGGTTTATTACATGCAGGTGAGGGTGAAAAAGAAAGATTTGCTAATGAGTAAAACAGAAATGAGGCTGCAAAGATATAAAAAAATTACATTCATCAGAAAAAAGCCAATTTTGTTACTTTCGCATAGTATTTTAAACAGAACATACATGATCCAGCGCATCCAGTCCCTTTACCTGCTTTTGGCCATGGTGGCCATTGGCCTGTTATTTTATTTCCCGGTAGCCAATTATTTTTCGGATATGGATTGTTACCGGTTCTCCATTACTGAATTCACCAGCCTGAATCCTAATGTCTCCTCTCCTTTCAGCAAGTTTTTTACATTCCCGCTGCTGATCAATGCCCTTGCGCTGGTCATCTTATCCGGGATTTCCATATTCTACTATAAAAACAGAAAACTTCAGATCAACATCCTGAATTTCAATATCCTGTTCAATATTGTCTTGATCGTACTCCTGTTTTTTTACACGGATAAGATCAACAAAGCCATCCAGATATCCCCGGAATTTGCCGTTGGAACATTTCTTCCCCTGATTTCACTGTTGTTCTTCGTGCTCGCTTCTCGAAACATCCGGAAAGACGAGAAGCTGGTAAAATCAGCTGACAGACTTAGATAAGTAGCGAAGTAGCGAAATAGCGAAGTAGCGAAATGGTGAAATGGTGAAATAGTAAAATGGCGAGGGTCGGGGTGATTCATGAATCGCCCCGACCCCGACCGATGTCATATTATTTTCCCGATTGGAATTTCCATCTCACCAAATCCGAACATCGCATTGAATAACATCACTTTAGAGAAGGATGGGATGTCTGATAAACCAATGTCGGTCACTTCGAGCAAGCCCTGGTCCAGTAAAAACTGCCGCTGCGTTCCCGGCAATAACGGTTTGGCCGGAGTATACCACCTCTTTCCCTTCAGAAAAGCCACATTGGTGAAAGAAGTGTCGGTGACCAGTCCATTTTTAATGATCAGTACATCATCAGCCCCCTTTTGCGTACATAGAATCCGCTCAAAAGATGATCTGTCAAGGTATTTATATGGGTATTCCAACTCATCAGCATGAACAAGAGCAAGATGATCGATTCTCTTCCTGACATATGGCTCAAAGGAAACCTTTTCAATCTTCCTCCCATAAACCACCCTGCACTTAATAACACCCGGCTCTTCCCTCGTCTTCTGACCACTGACCACTAACCACTCACCACTCACCACCGACCAGTCAATCCCTTCTCTCAACCCCAACACCTCCCTCCTCGTCCGGTTCATCCTTTCCAGATGATTTTCGAGGTTCCGGAAGATGCCATTTTCCACCCGCATGGTCTCAAAAAACAGGCACATATACTTTATCGATCATTTCCTGGTATTCCTTTTCAGGATCACTGAAACCGGTGATCCCGCCACCGCTCCGGAACTGATATCCGGAGGTCGTCTTTTCAATAAAACGGATCATGACGGCGCTTGATAGACGGAGACCATCAAAAAAACCAAAAACACCCGTAAACCAGCCTCTCTCAATCCCTTCTGCCTGACGGATGATCTCCAGCGTTTTTTGCTTTGGAGCGCCGCTAACCGAACCTGCCGGCAGGAGTTTCCCAAAGATGTCACCCAAGCATTCGTTCCATCTGCCGGGAAGCACGCCACAAATCTCTGAGCTAACCTGAAGGAGCGTTTTGAAGTTGGTGTGTATCGTATCCAGATACCTGTAACGCTTTACATAAACATCGCCTGCAACGGAACTCAAATCATTCCTTATCAGGTCGACAATCGTCACATGCTCGGCAGTTTCCTTTTCATCCGACAGGATGATCTGCGCTGCATTCTCAATGGATGCATCAATAGTACCTTTCATCGGGTAAGAAGAGATGATCCCCTGTTCATTGATCTTCACAAAAATTTCAGGAGAAAAAACCACAAACTTGTCCTTGTATAGTAGCTTGAACGGAGCATGAGCCTTCGGGTACAAGCTTTTCAAATCGTCATTCATCCTGACAGGAGTGGGTAGCGTTAAATTGACCAGAAATGAATTGCCATGATGGATATGTTTCTTAACCACATCAAACGATCTTACATACTGTTGAAAAGAAACAGGATCTTTGACGAAAGCTGATTTTTCAACTTCCCCTGAGTCCTGTGCCTGGTGTGGTTTACCCTCCATGCGGAAGAAAATCCCCTCCCTTTCAGCTTCGGCAGGGGAATATATCTCGGGGTGATTACTTTCAAAATCAACAATGAAAAGGAATGGGGTACGATCCTTGCCCATCCTGTTCATTTTTGCAATGAATTCCTGAGCCTGCTTCACAAGAATTGGTATCTTCGGCAAAATTATTCAAATCCATGAGCCGGATCAGGATTGCTTTGATTGATTGTCAAGATTCTTTTGTTTTCAACCTGGCACAGATTCTCAAGTCATTACCGGTAGGATCCCTGGACATTCTTCCGGCAAAAGAAGTATCCCTGGAAAAATTGAAAATGGCTGATAAGATCATGCTTTCACCGGGACCGGGATTGCCGGATGACTTTCCTGTTTTGCACGAGGTCATCAGCACATATTCCACCCGGAAAAGTATCCTTGGCATTTGTCTCGGGCTTCAGGCAATAACAACATGCTTTGGAGGAAAACTGGTCAATCTTGATCAGGTTTTTCATGGACTCCGGGCGCTGATCCATCCAACGGAAGTATACGAACCCTTGTTTGATGGAATTGTCAGTCCTTTCCAGGCCGGCCTTTACCATTCCTGGGCTGCGGATGAAAAGGATTTTCCCGGGTCTCTTTCGGTCACCTCGAGGTCAGAGAATGGGATCATCATGTCAGTGGCGCATCAGCATCTGGATGTGAAAGGATTACAATTCCATCCGGAGTCGATCCTTACGCCTGAGGGATCAAGGATATTGAGGAACTGGGTGGTTGGTTAGGCTGCATATTTCTGGCTTTCAAGTCATCCTCACAACATATTTTCCTTACTTTGCAAAAGAATAATGAATAAGCGTTTATGGATTTCCTGATCCCGGTTGTATTTTTTATCGTTGGTTGCCTGATTGGCGCTGTAATCCTATTCTTCAGGATGCATCATCAAGCAGAGACCACCAAGAACCAGATGGATGAAACCGAAAGGTTACTGACGGCCAAACTGAGTGAAAGTGATAAGGAAAAAGGAATACTCGATGACCGCCTTAACCGACTGACTGCAGAAAAAGCCAGGGTTGAGTCATTGCTTGATGCGGCAAATCAACAAATTAAGCAACTTGAACTGACCCATGCCGACCTGAAAAAAGACCAGGAATTTCTGATCGAAAGGAAAAAGGAGCTCGAAGATCTCCATCAGAAATTCACCAAAGAGTTTCAAAGCCTTTCCGATTCAATCCTGAAAAACCAGTCCAGGGAGTTCAGTGAATTGAACCGGAAAAACCTCACGGATCTATTGACCCCACTCAAGGAAAAGATCAGGGATTTTGAAAAACGGGTAGAAGAAACCCATGTGAAAGGGAGCGAGAACATCGCTTCCCTGAAAATGCAGTTGCAGATGTTGCATGATCTGAACAAACAGATCAGCGAAGAGGCCAAAAACTTAACACTGGCTTTAAAAACTGACACCAAAAAGCAAGGGAACTGGGGAGAGTTGGTACTGGAAAAAGTATTGGAATCATCCGGCTTGACAAAGGGCATTGAATATGAAGTCCAGATGAGCGCCACAACAGATGAAGGGGATCGCTTCCGCCCGGATGTGATCGTGAACCTGCCGGAGAAAAAGCACATCGTCATCGACTCAAAAGTATCACTTACGGCTTATCATTCTTACATATCCGCAGCAGATGATAGTGAGCGGGACAAATATCTAAGGCAACATCTGCTCTCTGTCAGGAACCATCTCCGTGAATTAGGTGATAAAAAATACTATGATCTCTCCGGGATCAATGCACCAGATTTCGTTCTGATGTTCATGGCCATCGAATCGTCATTCAGCCTTGCTTTACAGCATGATTCCTCCATATTCAGTGATGCGTGGGCAAAAAGGATCGTGATTGTCAGTCCGACAACTTTGCTGGCCACCCTGCGAACGGTTGCTTCCATCTGGATGCATGAAAAGCAAACACAGAATGCCCTCAAGATTGCAGAGCAGGGAGGAAAGCTGTATGACAAGTTCGTACTGTTTCTTCAAAACCTCGACAGCATCGGAAAAAAACTCGACGATGCAAAACTGGCTTTCAATGAAACCGTTAGCGGGCTGTCAACAGGAAAAGGAAATCTGGTCAGCAGGGTGGAAAAATTAAAGGAATTGGGTGCGAAAGTCAGCAAGGCAATTCCGGAAAAGTATACCGGATCAGCACAATTAGAGTCTGGAAACGAATTGGAAGAAGATGAAAAATAGAGATGAGATCGTATTTGGCATTCATCCGGTCCAGGAAGCCATCCTATCGGGCAAAGAAGTCGACAAGGTACTGATCCGGATGGGGTTGAAAAGCTATGGTTACAAGGAACTGATGCAATTGATGCATGAAGTGGAGATTCCTTTTCAGTTCGTTCCCGAGGAGAAACTGAATCAGATCACGCGGCTGAACCACCAGGGGGTCATTGCATTCATCTCTCCGATTTCCTATTACCCATTGGAGCAGGTCGTACAAGCAGTTTTTGAGGAAGGGAAAAATCCCCTTTTTCTGGTGCTTGACCGGATCACTGATGTGAGGAACTTCGGTTCTATCGCCCGGACGGCCGAATGTGCCGGGGTGGATGCCATTGTCATCCCTCAGAAAAACTCCGTCAGGGTGAACTCAGAAGCTCTGAAAACCTCGGCAGGCGCTTTGAATTCGTTGCCGGTTTGCCGGGTACCTGCACTCCCACAGGCAATTCAATATCTGAAGGACAGCGGGATAAGCATCATTGCTACAGATTCCTCTTCACAAGAAGCCTTCACCAAAGCTGATCTTCAAAAACCAACCGCCATCATCATGGGTTCAGAGGACGAGGGAATCTCTTCAACTGTTTTGAATCTGGCTGATCAAACGGTATCTATCCCCATTATGGGGAGCATTGCATCGCTGAATGTTGCGGTCGCAACGGGGGTGATCCTCTACGAAGTTGTGAAACAGAGAGGGCCACACTGATCTTGAAAAACCCTACTTTTGCATCATGACATCAGATATCATCATCGATCTCGATAGGATCTCCGTTCACCAGGAGCATGTCCTTATTTTGGCCAACATCACCCTGCAAGTGGCAAAAGGAGAATTTGTCTATCTGGTTGGTAAAACCGGAAGTGGAAAGAGTAGTTTTCTTAAAACACTTTATGCTGATCTGCCCCTGCTCAACGGGCAGGCCACTGTAGCAGGATTTACACTTCACAGCCTGCATCGAAGGGATATCCCATTGTTGCGGAGAAAAACAGGTATTGTTTTCCAGGATTTTCAATTGCTCTCTGATCGTTCCATCAACGACAACCTTTTATTTGTGATGAAGGCTACCGGCTGGAGAGACCACCGGGCAATGCAAACCCGGCTTCAGGAAGTCTTAATGAAGGTAGGGCTTGAAACAAAAGGTTTTAAAATGCCCCACCAAATATCGGGTGGCGAGCAGCAAAGGGTTGGGATCGCCCGTGCCCTTATCAATGATCCGGAGATCGTCCTTGCGGATGAACCCACCGGAAACCTGGACCCGGAAACTTCTGAAGGAATCCTGAATCTTTTATTTGATATCTCCCATTCCGGGACAGCGGTGATGATGGCAACCCACAATTACTCCCTGAAAGAGAAATTCCCGTCCTGCACCCTGAAGTGCGAAGACGGGAAAATCCTGCCTGTAGATTATTGATCTTTTAATCGCCCAGCGTGGCAACCATCACCGCTTTGATCGTATGCATGCGGTTTTCGGCTTCATCAAAAACGATGGAGGCAGGTGATTCAAACACATCCTCCGTCACTTCCATCCCATCCAGTTTGAATTTCTGATAGATCTGCTCGCCAACCACCGTGTCACGGTTATGGAATGAGGGGAGGCAATGAAGGAATTTAACCTTTGGATTCCCGGTTTTTAGTACCAGCTTTTTATTCACCTGAAAAGGCTTCAGCAATTTGATCCGCTCAGCCCAGATAGCATCCGGCTCACCCATCGAAACCCAGACATCCGTATAAAGAAAATCAACTCCCTTGACAGCTTTATCCACATCATCGGTAACCGTTATCTTGGCGCCTGTTTCTTTGGCAATCTCCTTTGCCTTTGCAACCAGTTCTTTGGAAGGCTGAACCGACTTGGGCGCCGCGGCGCGGAAATCAATACCCATTTTAGCCGATCCGATCAACAACGAGTTGGCCACATTGTTCCGGGCATCACCCAGAAAACAAAGCGACATTTTGTTCAGTGGTTTGTCGGTATGCTCCATCATGGTCATGAAATCGGCCAGTATCTGCGTGGGATGGAACTCGGTTGTAAGGCCATTCCAGACAGGGACACCAGCGTATTTTGCCAGTTCTTCAACGATATCCTGGCCATACCCCCGGTACTCAATGCCATCATACATCCTGCCCAGAACCCTGGCAGTATCTTTCATTGTTTCTTTCTTGCCGATCTGGGATCCGGTTGGTCCGATATAAGAAACATGGGCTCCCTGATCCAATGCTGCCACCTCAAAGGCACAACGGGTACGGGTTGAATCCTTCTCAAAAATCAGGGCGATGTTCTTCCCTTTCAGCTTTTGTTGTTCCGTTCCGGTGTACTTGGCCTTCTTCAGGTCGATCGCCAGGTCGAGTAAAAATTTCATTTCCGCGGGAGTGAAATCCAGCTCTTTAAGAAAGTGTCTGTTTTTTAAATTAAATGCCATAAATATATTTGGTATTAGTGAATGTCCATCCCAGAAGGGCGCTGAAATAATCGAAGATTGAACAACGGAAGAACGACCAGGATCTGATCCAGGATATGTGCCCATGCTTCTTCATACCCTTCCCAAACCTTTACCCGCGAAAAAGCATAAACCTCAACGGGTATTCCGTACTCTGTGACCGGAAGGGCCCGGATCATCAGCCCCATCTCAAAATTGATCCCGGGGTGATTCTTCAGGTACTTATACATGTAATCCCTGAAAAGGGTAAGATTGGTATAGATCTCGGAATAGGATGTATCCGGGATTATGTGCAGTCCTTCATCGTCGATTTCCGACAACGTTGAAGCCAGGTTAGCTAATACCAGCTTATTGGAGAGGAGGGTTTTTTTGATTTCTGCATTTACCGGCTGAACACTGTTGACATCTATGTAAACAGCCCGCTTAATCCTCCTGCCTCCGGATTCCTGCATGCCTCTCCAGTTTTTAAATGACTCGGAGATGAAAGCATACGTCGGGATGCTGGAGATCGTGTTATCAAAATTCCGCACCTTAACGATCACCAGGGAAATATCGGTAACAACACCATCCACATCAAATTTAGGCATGGTGATCCAATCTCCGATGCGGAGCAGGTCGTTGGTGTTTATCTGGATTCCTCCGACAAAACCCTGGAGAGGATCCTTGAAGACGAGCAGAAGGATGGCTGAAAACGCGCCAATACCGGCTAACCATTGTCCCACCGGTTGCCCCACCAGGGAGGTAATAACAATCACCCCTCCAATGGTATAGAGGATAAATCTGCCGATCTGTACATACCCTTTGATCGGCTTTGCCTCCGCCAGCTCAAGTTCATCGTAGATCTTATAGATCGCAGTAAAAAAAGCATTGATCGTGAGAACCGAAACAACGACCAGGTAAACCTTTACCACGATCATGCTGATCATAAAGGTCAATGGATACATCCCAATGACGACCGGGGAAAAGATGTAGTAGATCAGTCCGGGGATGAGCAAGGCCATCCGGTTGAAAACCTTGGTCTCAAATAGAATATCATCCCATTTCCCTTTGGATTTTCGAACAATCCTGGAGATAAACCTTACATTGATATACCTGGCAATCAGGAATCCGAACAAGCCAATTCCCAATATCAGCAACAAACCTGTACTGTTTGCAATCAGGTTGGCTGTGGTGTCTGACAGGTTCATTTCCCGTAACCAATCCTCGAGAAAACTAACACGGTCTTCCATGGAGATATTCATCTTCGTGGGCGCAAAGATAATCATTCATCAAAATCATTGTTCATCTGAATCCCGTCTCAACCGCATTGCTACCTATGGAACCACAACCCGCAGGGAAGCCGGATGCACCCGGATATCGATCTCTTTTCCTGATTTGATCCATTCTCCATCCAGGTTTACCGATTTTCCTTTTTTCCTTACAAGATGAACTTCTTTTGCCTTGAAGATCTCGACATACCTCGTTTTATGGATTTTTTTCAGAAATAGAAGAGGTGAAAGTAAAAAGATTTTGAAAAAAGGAATTTTCGACACAATGCAGACATCGAGCAAGCCATCATCCGCTCGGGCGTCCGGCGCAATTACGGTCCGATATCCAAACTGATCGGAGTTGGCAAAAGTGATAAACAGGGCACGCCGCTCAATCAACCGGCCGTCAATCATCAGCCGGTAATTTCCGGGCTTGTATTTCCTGTATTCCTTGATGGTGATCCCAAAATAGGAAAAAAAACCCCGCCTGGAAACCTGGGAGTATCTCTTGGCGACATGGGCATCAAAACCGACTCCTGCAACGCTGAAGAAAAGATTTTCGCCAAAGGTGGCCGTATCGATGGTAATGATATGTCTCCTATTCAATACGTGGATCGCCTTTCTTATACTCAGGGGAATATGGAGGTGGTGAGCAAGACCATTTCCGGAACCTGAAGGGATAATACCCAGCGGGATATCTGTATTTGCCAAAGCTTTTGCCACCTCGTTAACGGAGCCATCTCCTCCTACTGCCACAACCATTCCTGCCCCTTTTTCGATGGCTTCGCGGCAAATTTCTGTTGCGTGCCCAGGTCTCTCCGTATATGCCATTTCCGGTGCATACTTCGTGAAATCAAGGTGAGACATGATTACATTTTCCACTTTTCTGCGTTTTCGGATACCGGAAAAGGGGTTGATGATGAAAACGATCCGGGTTTTATTTTCTTCCTGTATTTCCATGATGGTTTATACTGATCCGGTTTTCAATCATCCGGTTATTATACTGCTGAATAAAGGCCCTGGAGAATTCTACGATCGGATCATGTGCAACGGGATCTTTATCCAGCATATTGTGAACCAACAAACTATCTGGTTGAAGATGATACAATGCGATAGGTTCTTCAGTTGAGAAGAAATAAGCCTGGCTATCTTTTACCATCATGTACTGACCCGATTTGTAAACGATCGCAAACCGGGGCTCATCTTCTTTAAAGACACTGCTCCCGAAAGCGAAATATGGCTTTTCGTAACCCAGGTAATCAAGAATGGAAGGGAAGATGTCAATCTGCTGTGTAATCGCTTTTGAAAAACCAGCTAAACTGTCGGCTGGAACATAGTACATGATCGGTATCTGAAAGCTTCCAAGCGTACTTTCATAAAAAGGGAAATAGCTCTCGGAAGTATGATCAGCGGTAATAACAAACAGGGTGTTATTAAACCATTCCGACTGCTGTGCCTTCTTGAAAAATTGCTGAAGGGCATGATCTGCATACATGATGGTCTCTTGTACCGGAATGTCTCCTTTTCTGAATACCCCTGCGTATTTTTTCGGAATAGTATAGGGGTGGTGAGAGGAAAGAGAGAACAGGCATGCCAGGAACGGTGATTTCATGGCGTCGATCTCCTGCAGGGTAAATTGAAAGAAAGGTTCATCAAATATTCCCCATTTCCCATCATAATCCGACAAATTGTTGTATTCACTCATGCCCAGGTACCTTTCAAATCCTACTGAGCGGGCAAAGTTGTCAAAACCCATGGTACCGTTGTATCCGCCATGAAAGAAGGCTGTTGTATAACCTTTCTCCTTTAAAATGTCTGCCAATCCCTTGTATTCGTTGGCTGTGTAAGGAGAGGTGATATATGGCTTGTTCATCAGGGAAGGGATGCCCGATACCACTGAAGGAATACCGGCTATTGATTCCTTGCCATTTGCATATCCCCTGAAACACAGACAATGCTGACTTAAGCTGTCTAAAAATGGGGTGAAACCCTGGTATTTTCCATCTTTCAAATGGTGATTATATACCCCAACATGCTCCAATGAAAGGCTTTCCATGATGATGATCATGACATTCATGGGTGTGAAGGATACACCTGGTTCAGGCATATGAACAGGGGAATAGATCCTATTCAAGGTTTCTTCGTCTTTGAAATGGTTCAAGGGTTTTAATCCCTTCTCACCCATTGTCCGGAGAATAGAGAAAGGAGTATTGATCACTGCCGGTATATATTTGGCCGGGGCATACCCGGAAGCTGTGATGATGCTGATCGGCCTGTATTGAAAACCGCCGCGAATCCCGACGATCCCAAGCAATATCACTGAAATCCACAACACCGCGCGTAACAGATATCCACGGATCGTATGGATATTCTTTGTTTCCGGTTCGATCCGAACAGTTATAATGATGAAAATGACCAATACGGAAAAAAAGAGCCAAATCAGGATCGGGAACCAAAAGTCGATCAGGAACTGTGGAACGAGCTCTGAAAAATCGCCTCCGACACCCATGTAATCAAAGATATCGGCAGTCATCCTTTTCATTGTAAAGCGGAAATATACGATGTCGATGAAATTCACCATCAGGCCGAGGATGTTAGCCAAACCAAAGTAACCATTCAGTAAGCCGTGATACCATTTATGCCTGTACAAGGGATAGGGAAACAACATCATCACGAGATAGAACAGGTTTAGCATTAAAAATCCTGAAAGGTCAAAACGCAACCCATAGAACAGGATCCGAGCAAGTTGCCAACCTGAGATCTCGTTGAAGAAATCGGTGTTAAAAATGTAGATCAGGATACGCGACAGCACAAAAAGGAGAAAAACAAACCCTGTCCTGGCAAGTAGAACAGTGTAAATGCTACCCTGAATCTGTACCCATTTTCGCTTCACAAGGCAAAAATATAAATTCTGTTCAATAGGAGGAAATACTCCAAATGATATATATTATTGATTTTCTTATACTTACAATATATTAGATATGAACGGCTTGTTGTTGATAAAAATTTGTTAAAAAATGTTAAAAGATGTTAATTCTTTATTTACCTTTGTAGTGAAATTATAATCATCAAATCCAAACAAGAAATGAAAAAAGTATTAGCTTTCCTTATGATTGCAGGTTTTGTAGCTTTCTATGCTTGCAAATCCGGTGAAAACAAAGAAGCTGTTGATTCTACAGCAATGGACACCACTGTTGTAATGACGGTTGACACTACTGTTGTTGATACAACGGTTGTTACTGAATAAGCTGCGCTACGTTAACCTGCATAAGGTTATCCTGAAAAGGAAAAAAGAGAAGTTCATCGCTTCTCTTTTTTTTTGGCCCTGATCAGTCTGTATTTTATATTTTTGCCAAAACTCTTAAAAGATGCGATTATATGGGATCAGTGTATACATCTGGTAATAAAGGTAAAGGTATCCGTTCTGATTGTTTCATCACGCTGGAGAAAACGAGGACCAAAACGCCGGAGATCCTTGTTGAGAGCAAGGTTCAGGTGATGTACGGAAAAGACATCCGGAAGCTCATTGACAGGATTCTCACAGCCTTAAAGATCGATCATGTAAAGATACATGTTGAAGATAGCGGCGCTTTGCCCTTCGTTATTGCAGCCAGGCTGGAGTCAGTCATCCGAATGGCTTTCGGGACAAAAAAGGAGTTCCTTCCGGACCTTCTCCCACAGAATAAATACCATACTGCAAGGGAAAGAAACCGGTTTTCGAGGCTCTATCTTCCGGGCAACACACCCAATCTTATGATCAATGCAGGCATTCACAAACCCGATGGGATCATCCTTGATTTGGAAGATGCCGTAGCGCCGGATAAGAAATTCGAAGCCCGGTTTATTGTCAGGAATGCTTTGCGAACGCTGGATTTCTATGGGGCAGAAAGGATGGTTCGGATCAACCAGGTACCGATGGGTCTTGATGATCTTGAATTTATTGTGCCACATTATATCAACCTTATATTAATCCCCAAATGTGAGCACGCCGACCAGGTGATCCAGGTCTCAAAGAAAATAGATACCCTGCAAAAGACTGCAAAGGTTAACTATTCCATTTGGCTGATGCCCATCATTGAAAGCGCACTTGGGGTAATGAATGCCTATCCCATCGCATTGGCATCTGACAAGGTTGTGGCCATGGCTATCGGGTTGGAGGATTACACCGCTGATCTCGGTACCCGCAGGACTCCTGATGGGACAGAGTCGTTTTTTGCCCGGTCCATGGTTGTCAATGCCGCACGGGCAGCTGGCATACAACCCATCGATTCGGTGTTCTCCGACGTTAACGACATGGAAGGGTTGAAGCAAAATGTAATTCGCTCCAAAGCCCTTGGGTTTGATGGCATGGGATGTATCCATCCCCGGCAGATCAAGGTCATTCACGAAGGTTTTGCCCCTGAAGCACCTGAAATCGAAAAAGCCGGGAAAATCGTTCTGGCATACGAGAATGCCATCAGCAAAGGGTTAGGCGTGGTTGCCCTGGGCAGTAAGATGATCGATGCGCCTGTTGTGAAAAGAGCTCTGAAGACAATAGATTTAGCAGTATCCATGGGAATTCTTAATGCAAATTGGAAGGAATCAGAAAATGAGAAAAAGTAAGAAATTCGATCAATTGGTTAAGAATGCGGCCGGGCGGATCGTCCCGACGATTGTCAATGGCCAGCAGATGGTGCCGTACATGGGTATCGGCAAGTATAAACCCACCGGGCGGAAAGCTGCCCCGATGATATCCAGTTGTGCCGATTATCCGCCTGATGGGAACAAGGTCGTTCCATCCCTCAAAGAGGCGCTGATCCGCTGCGGACTGAATGATGGCATGACCATTTCGACCCATCACCACTTCCGCAATGGCGACTTGCTTGCCAATCAGATCTTCGATATTGCCAAAGAACTTGGGGTAAAAAACCTGGTCTGGTTCCCCTCGGCCTCCTTCCCATGCCACGAATACCTTATTAAATATCTTGAGGACGGTACGATCAACCGGATTGAAGGCAGTATGAATGGTCCCCTCGGGAAGTTCACTTCAGAAGGAAAAATGAAAGGATTGGGCGTTCTCCGTTCTCATGGTGGACGTTACCAGGCTGTTCAGGACGGAGAAGTTCACATTGACATCGCTGTGATTGCAGCCCCGACTGCGGATGCATTTGGGAATGCCAACGGGGTACACGGCACTGCCGCATGCGGTTTGCTTGGTTTTGCCCTGGCCGACTCACAGTATGCCGACAAGGTTGTTGTTGTTACCGATAACCTGGTACCTTTTCCATGCATCCCATGGCAGATCCATGGTAATTATGTTGATTATACCGTTGTCATTGATAAGATTGGTATTCCGGAGAAGATCGTTTCCGGAACCACTGAAATCACCAAAAGCCCTGACAGGCTCTATATTGCTGAACTTACTGCCAGATTTTGTGATGAAGCCGGTTTGATCTACGATGGCTTCTCCTTCCAGGCAGGAGCCGGAGGAACCGCCCTTTCGATCGGTATTTATTTCGCTGATATTTTACGTGATCGGAAATGGAAAGCCCGTTTTGCAAGGGGCGGGAGCAACAAGTACCTGGTCAGCATGCTCGAAGAAGGGCTCACTGATTATATCCTTGACGGCCAAACCTTCGATCTTGATGGTGTCCGGTCTATGCGAGACTATCCGAACCATGTCAATACAAGCCCATTTACCAGTTACAACTATCACGGCAAGGGCAATTTCGCCAGCCTTGTCGACATCGCCATTCTCGGTGCCACTGAAGTCGATGTGCATTTCAATGCCAATGTGGTAACCCATTCTGACGGATATCTGCTCCATGGCATCGGAGGCTGGCAAAACTGCCTGTTCTCCAAATGTACCATCCTGCCGGTACCCCTGTTCCGGGATCGGTTGCCGGTGCTCCGGGATGAGGTAACCACCTTGTGCGGTCCCGGGGAACTGATAGATGTTATCGTAACGGAAAGGGGTATTGCGATCAATCCGTTACGGAAAGACCTGATCGCTAAGATGAAAGGATCTTCGCTTCCCATCAAAACAATCCGCCAATTGAAGAAAGAAGCAGAGGATATCTGCGGTAAACCCGATAACCCCGGTTTTCTTGATGAAGTCGTTGCCATCGTGAAATGGGTGGATGGAACGGTGTTGGATGCCATTTGGAGAGTTGATAAGTAGTTTTCTGTTGCCTGCAGACCTGACAATACAGCAAATCTTACTGAAATACTGGGGATATGCCTCATTCCGTCCCCTGCAGGAAGACATTATTCAATCCGTTCTTTCCGGGAAAGACACCCTGGCGCTCTTGCCGACAGGTGGAGGAAAATCGATTTGCTTCCAGGTTCCGGCATTAGCCAGGGATGGATTTTGCCTGGTCGTATCACCACTGATAGCCCTGATGAAAGACCAGGTGGAAAACCTTAAAAAGAAGGGAATCCGGGCTGAAGCCATCCATTCCGGGATGTTCCAGGGAGAAATCGATATCGCCCTGAATAATGCCCGCTATGGACAAATAAAACTCCTTTACATTTCTCCGGAAAGGCTTCAAACCTCACGCTTCCGTGAAGCGTTGCGACACTATCAGGTGAACCTGATCGCGGTTGATGAAGCTCATTGTATCTCCCAGTGGGGATATGATTTCCGTCCTCCCTACCGGACCATTGCAGAAATCAGGGAACTGTTCCCCGGGATACCCATCCTTGCCCTCACAGCTACTGCAACCCAGCAGGTTGTTGATGACATACAGCTCCAGCTGAAATTCCCCAGTCCAAACCTGATCCGGCAGAGTTTTGAAAGGAAAAACCTGGCTTATATGGTCTTCTATGAGGAGAACAAACAAGCCCGGTTGCTCAAGATCATCCGCACTACCAAAGGAAGCGGGATCATTTATGTAAGGAGCCGGAAAAAAACGGTTGAGGTGGCTGACTTTCTCACCAAATCAGGCATTCCGGCGGGATTCTACCATGCCGGCATGACGCCAGTTCAGCGCAACAAATCACAGGAAAGCTGGATCAGCAACAAGGTTCGGGTAATGGTTGCCACCAATGCTTTTGGAATGGGGATTGACAAGCCGGATGTCAGATTTGTTGTCCACCTGGATATTCCTGACAATCTGGAAGCATATTTCCAGGAGGCTGGCCGTGCCGGAAGGGATGGAAAACAAGCTTACGCGGTGATCCTGCATGACAATACCGATATGGAAGAGGCCATCCAGCATGTTACAACCTCCTTTCCCGATCTTAAAACCATTCGGAACATCTATCAGGGGTTGGGTAATCATCTTCAGATACCACTGGGAGCAGGAAAAGATGTTTCGCTGGATTTCGACCTGCCAGACTTCTGCAGGCAATTTAAATTGAATCCGGTTCAGACATACCATGCACTGAAGTTGTTGGAAAAGGAAGGATACCTGTTACTGGGTGAGTCGTTTGAAAATCCTTCCCGTATCCACATCAAAGCAAGTAAAGAAGATCTTTATCGCTTCCAGGTTGAAAACCAACGGTGGGATATGTTTATTAAAACCATTCTCCGCTCTTACAGTGGGGTTTTTGCAGAATATGTGAAGGTTTCTGAAAGTGAACTGGCCCGGCGCATGTCATCAACCACAGCAGAAGTCATTGAAAATCTTACCTCCCTCCATAACCAGGAGTTACTGGAATATATTCCCAAGACAGATAAACCCAGGATCACGTTATTGACGGAGAGATTGGATAAGAACCATCTGTCCCTCTCCCGGGAGCATTACAGAGACCGGAAAGCCGATGCCATGCGGCGACTGCAGTCTGTTGTTGATTACCTGACCGCCACCGGACAGTGCCGCAGCGCGCTCCTGCTTCATTACTTCGACGAGAGATCTTCTCTGCGATGTGGGATCTGCGACCAGTGTATTCTTCGGAACAAGGTCAAACTGAATGAAATCACCTTTCAACAGATATACGACCGGATACATGATATGTTGAAAACCCATCCCTGCTCCCTTGAGGTTATTACCCAGACCCTGTCAGGCTTTCAGAAGGAAGAAATCATCCAGGTATTGAGATGGATGGAAGACACCGGCCAGATCATTAAAAATACGGATGAGGTATATGAAAAAGGATAGGCGACTCCTACCCAGGGAATTCTACACCCGCCCGGATGTTGTCGCTATTGCCCGGGAGTTGCCGGGAAAATTCCTTTATACCAATGACCATGGGGTAATTGCTGGTGGCATGATCAGTGAAACAGAAGCGTATGAAGGAATTACCGACCGGGCATCCCATGCATGGAATGGCCGTCGTACAAAAAGAACAGAGGTAATGTTCCGGATCGGGGGAACCGCTTACGTATATCTTTGCTATGGAATGTATTCGTTGTTTAATGTCGTAACCAATCAAGTCGATATACCCCATGCCGTATTGATCCGTGGGCTGGTTGCTGATACCGGAATAGATATTATTCTTAAACGGTTGAACAAGCGGTCCTATCATCCCGGTTTGACATCAGGGCCCGGAAGATTGGCAAAAGCACTCGGGATACATTTCCGGCACAGTGGATTTGATTTGTGTCAGTCAGCTACGAATAAAACCGGATTCTCTATTTGGATAGAAGATAAAAACATCTTTCCAAAACCTACCGATATCATAGCTACTCCTCGCATAGGCATCGAATATGCCGGTGAAGGTGCACGGCTTCCTTATCGTTTCCTGATGAATGCTCCCTCCAACTTGTTTCCGGAAAAATAAGACGGGGATAAAAAAAAACGTCCTCCCGGGATCCGGGAAGACGTTTTGTTGTTGGACGCAGATCGGTAATTACTTCACTTTCTTTACGAGGTCAGCGCCGGCTTTGAATTTCACGACTTTCTTTGCGGGAATCTTGATTTCTTTTCCATCGCGAGGATTTCTTCCTTTACGTGCAGCGCGCTTGCTGACTGCAAATGATCCGAATCCAACCAGTGCTACCCTGCCTTCTTTTGCAAGGGCTTTCTGAGTGGCAACTACAAAAGCTTCGAGGGCTTTCTTGGCTTGTGCTTTTGTCATCTTGGCTTCAGCAGCCATGGCTTCAATCAATTGTGCTTTGTTCATTGTTAAAATGATTTTGGTTAATAAATATGATGATTGACGATGCAAATATAACAATATTATGAGTGAAATCAAGCGTTTTAGAAAAAAAACATCGAAAATGTTAATAAAATAGCCCTTTTGTTAATAACTCTATTCTGAAACCCTTAATTCTAAGCCTAAGCAAGCATATTAGATCATGGGACTCAAAGGGCACGCCATGTCCCGTCAATGTGAAATCCAGGGAGGAAGGTTGCTATATCCATTCTTTTTCGCGAATCAAGCTGAATATCAATCAGATCAAGATACCCGCCAGGTGATGTTATCCTCAGCAAACAGCGTCCGTCAGAGATGACTTGTCCAGGTTTTTCCGTATGCTCCTGGCAGATGGGTCGGGCGAAAAACACCTTCATTCTGAACGTTTGTCCGTCTGGCGCCAAAAGCATTGTATAAGCCGTAGGATAAGGGCTTAATCCACGTACCCGGTTATATATCTCATGAAGATCCTTCTGCCAGTCAATCCTGCATGTAGTATCCGTGATCTTCGGCGCTTTCTTCAATTGTGAAGGATCCAGCATCGACAGATCCTGAGGCTGGGCATGAACCTTCCCGTCGAAGATCATGGATGCCGTTTGACAGACCAGGTCAGCGCCTATAAGCTTCAGCCGGTCGTGCAATTGTCCGGCGGTTTCATTGCTTCCAATGCTGGTTTCTGCTGCGCTGATGATGTCACCTGTATCAATCCGGTCATTGATATAAAAAGTGGTGAGACCGGTCTTTGTTTCACCATGCATGATGGCCCAGTTGATGGGTGCAGCACCCCGAAATTGCGGGAGCAGGGATGCATGCAGGTTAACAGTGCCCCATCGGGGAATCTGCCAAATCTGCTCCGGCAGTTTGCGGAAGGCAACAACCATGATCAAGGCAGGTTGAATGTCAGTAAGGATGCGGATAAACCCTGCATCATCAAGCTTATCAGGTTGGAGGACAGGCAATCTCATTGAAAGGGCTGCTGATTTCACGGCTGGTGCGTGTATCTTCAATCCCCGGCCGGCAGGCCGGTCAGGGGCCGTAACCACAGCCTCAACCTGAAAACCCTTTTCCACCAGCGCTTGCAAGGAAGGAACTGCAAACTCCGGAGTGCCCATAAATACGATCTTCCTGCTCATAAAAAAAATACCTGCCAAAAGTAGCAGGTATTTCGAATACTATTGCCGGTCAGGCATTATTTTCCCGCTTTGGCTTCGGCATTTGTGATATACTTTTCAATCTGCTGTGCCTCCATGACCCTTGGGAAATCAGCCTTGATCCGCTTATACGCTTCCAACGCCTTGCTGTAATCACCCATTTCTTCATACACCCAGGCGGCTTTCATCAAGAAAGAAGGAGTGGTGATGTCGTTTGTAGTTTTATTTGCGGCCTTCATGTAATACATAGCAGCTTTTTCAGGCTGGTTCAATTCCAGGTAAGCATCCCCAATTCCACCCAGGGCCATTGGAGCAACCATCAGATCACGTCCGGAATAGCTATTCAGATGGTCGATGGCTTGTTCAAAATCGCCAAGCTTCAAATAACAGATCCCGGCATAATAGTGAGCCAGGCCGGCTGAACGGGTAATTCCATAGTCATCAATAATATCAAGGAATCCAAGATAATTGCCATCGCCATTCAGGGCTTTTTTCAGGCTATCCTGTTCAAAATACATCTCAGCCATGAACATCTGTGCATGTGCTTCTTTTTCCTGGGGTGTCAGATAGAACCGCTTGAAACCGAAATAACCGAGAATAAGAACAATGAGAACCCCCACCACGATCACGATGATCTTCTGGTGCTGCTCAATGAACTGTTCCGTCTTACTGAATGCTTCTTCAACGGCTACGATGCGGTTTTCGGTCTTGTCAGTTTTCTTTGCCATACGCTCGTTCAATTTTAAGGGTGCAAAAATAAACCTTTTTTCTATTCTCTTGCCATCAATTGTATATTTTTGCCTTTCCTGGCTTCATAAATCTGATGGAAAAAGGGCACCCTGCCGATATAAAACGCCAACTGCTGGAATTTCTTTTGCAGTTTATTACCGATAACCGTAAGGGGAGATTCATGGAGGTAGTTCAGCAACGAACCAGGCATCTCACCATTGTTCTCGAAGATATCTTTCAGCCGCATAATGCATCCGCTGTCCTTCGCAGCGCCGACTGCTTTGGCATCCAGGATGTACATATCATTGAGAATGAGAACAAATTCCGGCTGAATCCCGACATCGAGCTGGGATCGGCGCAATGGTTAACGATAAGAAGATATAACCAGCTCGAATACAATACCCAGGTATGCTTAGCGTATCTGAAACAAAGTGGTTACCGGATCATCGCTACAACCCCGCATGAGAAAAGCGCTACCCCGGAAACACTTCCGCTTCAGCATAAAACCGCCCTGATTTTTGGAACAGAACTCCACGGTTTGTCAAAACAAGCCATGGAGATGGCCGATGGGTTCATCCGGATACCCATGTTTGGATTTACGGAAAGCCTCAATATCTCCGTCTCCGCCGGTTTGATGCTGCACACACTCTCCGGACGGTTGAGGACAGAGCAAGGGAAATGGCAACTCCCGGAACATGAAAGCCTCGAATTATTACTTCAATGGGCAAAAGCAAGCCTGGGGAATGCGGAATTGCTTGAAAAGGAGTTCCATGCAAGGAGGGGAATACGCAATCAACACTAAACACAAAGTCTTAAAGTTTGGCTCAAAGTGGCATGATGATTATCAAATACATTTCTTACTTTTACAGCCAATTAAAACTATTCTACCATGGGAAAAGGAGACAAGAAGACCCGCCGGGGCAAGATCCATATCGGCAGCTACGGCGCCCGCCGGCAAAAGAAAAAGAGAAAACCGGCCATTTTTATAAAAGCTGCACCCAAAGTAAAAGCGGATGTCGCAGAAGAAGTAATACCTGTAGCACCGGAAACTGAAACCAAGGAGATAAAGAAACCGGCTAAAAAGGCCGAAAAGGTCGAAAAGGCCGAAAAGGCGGAAAAGGCGAAAAAAACAGTGAAGCCAAAAGCTGAAAAGAAGCCGGCCGCAAAAAAAATTGCTAAAAAAACCGAAGCTCCTGCTGAGACTCCGGAGGCAAAGCCGGAAGAACCTCCTGCAGCTGAATAGATGGCATGATGCTGCTCCGGAAATATTTTCCGCAGCCGGATAGCCATCAAACCGAACAACTTAACCGGTTTGCTGCGGCCATCCGTGACTGGAACCAACGGATCAATCTGGTATCGAGAAAAGATATCGATTTTCTTGAAGAGCGGCATATACTCCATAGCCTCTCCATTGCGAAACTGTTTTCATTCAAAGCAGGAACCCACCTTCTGGATGCCGGTACCGGCGGAGGATTCCCGGGAATACCCCTTGCCATCTTTTTTCCGGAAGCCCATTTTACCCTCCTGGATGCCACAGGGAAAAAGATCAGGGCTGTTGACGCCATGGTCTCCGAACTGGGGCTGACCAACGTCAATACCCGTCATGGCCGTTTGGAAGAAACCCGCGAAACCTTCGATTTCATCACCTCCCGCGCACTCGGATCCCTGATCCCTAGCTTTCATCTCATGAAAGACAAGCTCAAGCCTGACAGTTTCAACGAATTTCCCAACGGCATCCTCTACCTCAAGGGTGGTCATTTTGAAGATGAGCTACGGGAGATACCCTGGGATCATGAGGTATTTGAGTTATCAGACATATTCCAGGAGTCATTCTTTGACACAAAAAAGTTGGTTTACCTGCATCGGTGATTAGGGGAGAAAGTATTACCCAATTATTCAATTTACCCGATATAAATCCCTCAAAATGATCACCTAATGATATGGACGTATTCTTTCCCATAGGAACTGTTTTTTTCAAAAGTACCAATTTTTGGTAAAACAAAGAGACTTTGTAAAAAAATTCAGATAGTCGTGTGGAAACCTTTCAATGTGCCTTTTTACTTGTTCATTGAGCCGGATTATCTTCACACCGGATATATCTGCAAGATCGGTGGAAATCAAGTCTCAAGTCTCAGGTGCCAAGTGTCAAAAAAACCCTAATCGTCCAATTGTCAATGCAATCTGAAATCCCCAATCGTACATTGTACTTTCCTTCGTGAATCCGTCATTCGGCTATTCTTGACATTTCCTTCCGCTCAGGCTGTGCAACACGGCTTCATAGCTTTTCCTGATCTATCGTGATTAGGTCTCGCTCCTCGACCTCACGAAGCCATATTTATAATAGCCAGTACCTTTTCTTTCTATTTTATGTTTTCTTTCTCTTTGAATTTTCTGAGAATCGAATTGAACACTTCAACTTCAGCCAATCCTGAAAAATTCTTATTGATTAAATACATATTTCTCAAACTCAAGAAGAGCTTATGGTGCTTCTTGAAATCATTGATAGTAATATTATTCCCTCTTTTCATTGCAATATTATCAATATGAGCAAGTTTCCATCCTTGTTCATTTAATCGAGTATCCTTTGTTGCAACCATGCCATCTAATAAAGTATTATATTCTGTTTTTTTTCTGATGAAGGCTATTGGGAACTTATTATTACTGATTAAATCGTTGATTTCAGCTTTAGTAAATGCTATTTTTTCTAATTCAATCTTTTTGAAAACCCAATGCGCTGGTGTATTATCAGTCGTAATAATCCTTCTTTCTTTACAAGTAAAAATTTCAGTTCCTCTCGTCTCTCCTCCTTTTCTTACAAACAAAGTAATATAATTGTCTTCAATCCATTCTTCAAGAGTGTTCTCCCACACATCAATATGCTTTCCATTTGGTATTACAAGCATTTTCTTATCTATTAGAAATTTGAAGATTAGTTCAAAATATTCATTGATATTATTGTCCATCTAGTTTGAGTTTATCTTGTTTGAGTTTATTGTATTGGTTATAACGCTCCGCTTGCAGCAGCAGTGAGGGTTTTATTTGATATTTCGCTTCCTTTCCTATACCGTCTATAGGTTTGGTGTATGCCCACCATCGGAATTGCCCCGTATTGCACGGCTGCAAGCTCGTTAGTGCCCGTTATATTTGATATTTCTTTAAGAAGGTTGATTTTGATATTATTAGTCCAAATCCATTACCATTCGAATGAAGCGTTTTAATATAAAATAGAAACCCGTTATTAAAGTCAATAAATTTTGGCATTTTAGAAATAGTCCATGATTTTCTTAATGATTTCCAATGAAATGTAGTATAATGACTTTTTGACGGTATGCAAATTTTTTTTAATAATTGATTAAATAAATATCCTTTATAACTATTTTGAATTTCAATAGGAAGTTCTGGATTAGGTCCATTTCTTTTTCTTGCCCAGAATTCCTTTCCTTTTTCTGTATCAAAATACTTTTCATAATTATTTACCATTACTGATTCTAAAATTGTTCCATCATCATCTTCAGGGATTATAATTGCGAAATCAAGCTCTCCATCGTGATAAGGAAAAATATGTTTAAACCATATTTCACTTACAAAATCAATCCTAAAATCCTTTAAAATAAAGTTATGCTTGAACTCTTTAGAGTTAATTACCCAAATCATTTTACCATAAAAGTTCTCTCGTAATCGAATCTCGGTTGATAATATTTGTGAGTTTTGAATCTCAATAACCAAATTATCATGCGAAACAACATCAGCCAGATGACACGCATTTCCTTTTCTAATAAAAACCTCTCTTCGATCAAGAGAAAAATTTTCTTGCCAGGAAATATGCCATTCAGTAATTGGTTCATAATTCCATGAATCGCAATCAGATTTGTTTTCGTGTGCCCAATGCCAGATGTTAAATTCACCGCATTTTGCAATAAGATTTGAACTACATGATGGATTAGGACAAAAAGCTCTTCCTTCTGGGAAGGCTCTAACTGTTATTCCGTTATGATCGATTCCGTATATCATTTAGTTTTCATATAATGGGCACTAACGTCAGTTCCTGAAAAAAATGATCTGGAGGTGGCAATAGTGAGGTGGCTAGAGAGGAAGTAGTATAGAGCGAAAGATAAAAACCTCCGGAACCGATTTTTGCGTTTTTCATGCACAAAGATAATTGAACTATGAGCCAACTCTGATAATGCTATCATTCATTTTCGCCACTATACTCATTCTTGGCAGGTTTGCAATTGCAAAGCTGCTTAGAATGAGTTATACCGAGAGGAACAGTAGTATTAAATTTGCAAACATGTTCCGATTCGGTAAAACCACAAAAACACAAAGAAACACAAAATGCTGTTAATCATACAAAAATAATTTGTGCGACTTTGTGATTTAGTGTCTTAGTGGCATACCTAAGACTTCGTGGTTAATCATGATCATGCTTCGCCATAATGGTCAAAGAAAATGACAGATGAAAGTACGAAGCCAGAGGCCAGAAGTACAAATGTAAGTTCGAAGCCAGAAGTACGTAGTACGAATGGAAGGAAGAGGTGAGAAGTGAGGATTACAGATCACAGGCCACGGACAACGGACAACAGGCCTCTGACCGAATCACGGGCATCAAAAAAATTTGCTCATGTTACCGGGAATTATTTACTTCGCCCTGTTTTTTCACCAACCTAAAGGAGGAAATATGTCAGAACAAAAACCATTTGTGCCGTTTGTTTCTGCGGAGACGAACATGAAAGAGTTTACCTTCCGGGCGCTGATCATCGGCTTGATCATGTCGGTGATCCTGGGTGCTGCCAATGCCTACCTGGGTCTCAAGGCGGGGATGACCATTGCTGCTACGTATCCAGCCGCCGTCATTGGGATGGCTATCCTGCGGATCATGCGGGGTTCCATCCTGGAAGAGAACTTCGCCCGTACGGTCGGATCGATCGGGGAATCCGTGGCTGCCGGAGCTATTTTTACACTGCCGGCATTTTTTATCGCAGGGATATGGGATCCATTCTTCACTCCGGGGAATTACATCACTTCCACCATCATTCTGATCGCCGGTGGGGTGCTTGGGATCATGTTTGTTGCGCTTTTACGACGTGTTATGGTTGAAGATACCGAGCTTCCTTTCCCGGAATCGATTGCTGCCGCCGAGATCCATAAAACCGGTCGGTCGAGCGGAACAGGGTCAGCCTATCTCTTTGGCGCCATGGGAGTTGGTGCCTTGGTCCAGGCCTTTGGTCAGTTTAACTTTTTCAAGATCAGCTATGACAAGTTTCTTGAATTCAGTATAAACGTTAAAGATGCGTTGGTTTCTCTGACCATTCCGGGTACCGCTTTCAAAATCAAGGGAGGCGCCTTGTTCAGTGCACCTGCTGTTTCACCGGCATATATGGGGGTAGGATACATCATCGGACCCAAGCTTGGCGCTCTGAACTTTAGCGGCGGCCTTATTGCCTGGGGATTGCTTACGCCCGTTATCTATTATTTTATCGCACCCTATTTCACACCGGATTACATTGCCGCCTGGGCACAGGAATTTATCATTGTCAACCCCCGGCTCACCCTCGAGGAGGCAACAACCCGGCTGAGCGAACCCTCGTTTCAGATCAGCCAAATATGGAGACTGATTGTCCGGCCCATTGCCATTGGCGGGATGCTCATGGGCGCCGGCTTTACCCTATTCAGGATGCGTAAAAGCCTGGCCGCAGGCCTTGGCAGATCGATCAGCGATGTACGGAAGGCTGCTGCCGGCAGCGGACATGTGACCGTCCGGACAGAAAAAGACATCAACTTCTCCTGGATCATGGCCGGTATTGCACTTGTGGCCATTGTCACCTTCTGCGTAACTTACTTCATCTTTGGTACAAATCTCCTCCCAGCCATCGTCGCTGCCACCATCCTGATCATTCTGGCCTTCTTCCTGGCGGCCATCTCAGGCTACCTGGTTGGTATTATGGGATCAAGCAACAACCCGATCAGCGGATTGACTCTGACGGCGCTGGTAGTCACCGCGCTGATCCTTGTTTTAATAGGAGTTTCTGAAGACTCCGGTGGCGTACCTGCCGTTCTCGGCGTGGCAGCAATTGTTTGTGTTTCCGCTGCTGTGGCCGGAGAGATGCTCCAGGACCTGAAAGCCGGACACTTGCTGGGTGGTACACCCTGGCGCATGCAGATCGGGGATATCATCGGTGTGGTCCTGGCCGGCGCCGTGATGTTTTTTGTTCTTGATTTTCTTAATCAGGCGGATATTGCCCAGGGGATGCAACAAAATTATATAGGTGGTTTCGGCAGCAAGAACCTGGCCGCACCACAAGCCGGTTTGATGGCCATGCTCTCCAAAGGCATTGTCGGTGGCGGAATGGCCTGGCCATTGATCATCTTCGGGATGCTGATGGGTCTCGGACTCATACTGATGCAGGTGAAAAGCCCCATGCTGATCAGTGTCGGGATGTACCTGCCCCTGGAAACAACCTTTGCCATCTTTGTTGGCGGTTTGATCAAAGGCATCGTCGAGATGATCAATGAAAAGAGATTATACAATGCAGCCCAGAAAGCCCGGATAGAGAATGTCGGCATCCTCATCGCCGCTGGCCTTATTGCCGGTGAAGCTTTAACAGGACTGGCCTTTACACCATTCCGGATCGCAGGCTATAACCTGACCCAAAGCCTGTATGATCCGAGTGTGCTGATCGGCCTCGTAATTATCGTTATTATTGCACTTGGACTGATTTACATTCCGATCCGTAAGGCCGGAAAACCAGATGACCCTGCGCCACCACCGGTAAGCATGTAACACGATGAATTACTGGAAGCGTAAGCAGATATTATCGAAAACCAACGCCCTTGACCTGATCCCAGTGCCTAACAGGCCTTTTGAGGTGGGGGATGATGGTCGTGTTACGCTTTTAATTACCCGTTTCGACAGCAAATGGTGGGGGCCCCTCCAAAAGACCGGGGTTAACAAGATCCCCATCCGGATTAATCTGGATGAAACGGGATCCATCACCTGGCTTGCGCTGCAACATCAAAAACCTATCCGGGATATCTGCTCGGATCTGTTTACATCAAATCCCGATAAATTCAGGGATGAGCAGGATGCTTCAGCACGGATCATCAAGTTTATTCAGGGATTGTATCATCAAAGATTTATTTCTTTCAGACAATTGATAGATCATTAAAACGTTATTACAACCCAGAAACCATGACCCATCCAATCAAACAATTGAAACCCGAAGCGCTCTGGCACTATTTCCATGAGCTCACCCAAATCCCAAGACCGTCAAAAAAAGAAGATAAGGTCAGGGATTTTGTCGTCAAATTTGGCAAAGACCACGGACTGGAGACCATCGTCGACGAGGTCGGCAATGTGATCATCCGCAAACCTGCTACCCCCGGCATGGAAAAACGAAAAGGGGCGATCCTACAGTCACACCTCGACATGGTTCCCCAGAAGAACAGCGACAAAGTTCATGATTTCGAAAAAGACCCCCTGGAACCCTGGATTGACGGGGAATGGGTAAAAGCCACCGGGACTACCCTCGGTGCAGATAACGGCATCGGACTGGCCGCCACCCTGGCCTTGCTGGCAGCGAAAGACATCCGGCACGGTCCCATCGAAGGTCTTTTTACGACTGATGAAGAGACCGGCATGACCGGCGCTTTCGGTCTTAAACCAGGCGTCCTCAAAGGCGATATCCTCCTCAACCTCGATTCTGAAGAAGAAGGTGAGTTGTGTATAGGCTGTGCCGGCGGTACCAATGCCAACATCAAATTCAAATACACCGAAACGGCCGTCCAACCCGATACATTGGCTTTCAAGGTCAGTGTTACCGGCCTCAAAGGAGGACATTCCGGTGTTGACATCCACCTGGGCAGAGGCAACTCCAACAAATTGCTGAACCGGTTCCTCTGGCATGCTTCCAAAAAGCATGGCTTGCGGCTTGCTTCTATTGATGGTGGCTCGTTACGGAATGCCATCCCAAGGGAATCCTTCGCTGTGGTTACCATCCCGAACAATGAAAAGGAAAAATTCCTGAAGTGTCTGGGCGAATTCGAAGTTATCTTCCGCAAGGAGCTCTCAGCGGTTGAGCCCGACCTGAAAATGTCTGCCGAATCCGTTGGTATGCCCGGCAAGCTCATTGACGAAAAAACCCAACTGAACTTGCTGCGCAGTGTTTACGCATGCCCGAATGGCGTCATGCGGATGAGCAATGAAATGACAGGCCTGGTTGAGACATCTAACAACCTGGCCATTGTGAAGTCAGATAAAGGAGATATCTTCGTCCAGTGCCTGCTCCGGAGTTCGGTCGATTCAGCCAAGCTGGACCTGGAACACATGATCGACAGTGTGTTTGAACTTGCCGGCGCAGAGCGGGTGTTCGACGGGCAGTACCCCGGATGGAAACCCAATCCGAAATCGGAGATCCTGACCGAAATGCAAGGCATCTATAACAAGATGTTCGGGAAGATACCGGAGATCAAAGCCATTCATGCCGGGCTCGAATGTGGCCTGCTGGGCGGCGTGTATCCCAAGTGGGATATGATCTCATTTGGCCCGACCATCTGCTTCCCGCACTCTCCGGATGAGAAAGTCCATATTGATTCCGTGAACAAGTTCTGGAAGTACTTGTTGGAAATCCTGAAACAAATCCCAGCCAAATAGGCCAGGATCAGCTATTTGAGAAAGCGGGACCGATTTTTCTTTTTTTCTCTCTCGATTTTTCTTGGAGAAATGAAAAAATGTTTACCTTTGCACTCCATTTTATAGCATATCAACGATCATGAAAAGGACGTTTCAACCTTCGCGCAGAAAGAGAAAGAACACACACGGATTCAGGTCCAGGATGGCTACCAAGAACGGTCGCCGGGTACTGAACGCCCGCAGGGCCAAAGGCCGCAAAAAGCTCACTGTTTCTGACGAAGTGCTCGATAAAAGGTAAATCGTTTCATAATCACACAAGGGTAGGGCTGTCCACATTGGGCAGCCTTTTTTTTTTGGTTTTTTTCACACAAAGCTCAGATAGCCATCTACTCTTCTTTGTGAACTTTGCGCAGTAATTGGCGTCCTTTGTGGTTTAATAGACCGTCTCTTTAACCACGATTGGATATACAAGGTACAATTGAAAATGTACAATTTGATTGACAATCGACAATTTCCAATTTTATCGAGCAACGAAAAGCTAAGCCCGATCGAATTTCAAAGATCGTTGATCGATATTCCTCTGTTTGGTTCATAAATCCACCGTTTTGTTGTTCCTGCTCCTGGAATTCGGAATAATGGAACCAAATATCGAACATTGATCAACGAGTTCTGAAACCAGATCAAAGGGATGTACAAGGCACTATTGGAGTATGTTCAAAAATAATACCTTTGCCCCTGTATATCCATCACACATGAAAACAAGTATTTCCAGAGCATTGCCATACATTGTTGCTTTGGCAGCATTTTTTGTCATCACCCTGATCTTCTTCTCTCCCATGCTGGAAGGCAAACGACTGAAGCAATCGGATATCATGAACTTCCGGGGAGCAGCCCAGGAAATCAAGGATTTCAGGGAAAAGACCGGTGATGAGCCGCTTTGGACCAATGCGATGTTCGGTGGCATGCCGGCGTACCAGATCTCTGTGAAATACACCGGTAATCTGATCCGTTACGTTGACCGGATACTCCAGTTTGGTCTTCCTGCTCCTGCCGGATTTCTGCTCCTTTCATTCATTGGATTCTTCATACTCCTGCTGGTATTGAAGGTCGATCCCTGGCTGGCACTTGCCGGATCTATCGCCTTTGGACTATCCTCCTACTTCCTCATCATCCTGGAAGCAGGGCACAATTCAAAAGCCCATGCCATCGCCTATATGGCACCGGTGATCGCAGGCATCCTGCTGACATTCAGAGGGAAATACCTCTTGGGGGGAGCCCTTTCGACCCTTTTTATTGCCCTGGAGTTGAAGGTCAATCACCCGCAAATCACTTATTACCTTCTAATGATGGTGTTGGTTCTTGGTGTCTTTCTGCTGGTCCAAGCGATCACTGAAAAAACCTTGCCCTCCTTCCTGAAATCAACCGCCGTGCTTATCGTTGCAGCGTTACTGGCCGGACTGACCGGCATCACTTCATTGTGGGCTACCTATGAATATGGAAAATATACCATCCGGGGCGCTACAGAACTGTCTTCGGAAAAAGAAAACCGCACCACCGGCCTCGACAAGGATTACATCACCCAATGGAGTTACGGCATTGATGAATCGCTCTCTTTATTGATTCCCAACATCAAGGGCGGCTCCTCGATGCAGCCGCTGAGTGAAAACTCAGCTACCTACAAAGCGATCATCGGTCAGGGCATCGCACGTGACCAGGCG
>VGGL01000002.1 GCA_016868575.1 Bacteroidota bacterium | reverse complement strand
TTCAATGCCTTTGAAGGGGCTCGCCGCTTTGCTGTGTTGCGTTCTGTTATTGACACTACAATTAAGAACTCTCAAAATGTCTTGCAAGCATTTAGATTATTGCCTAATTTAGCTGGTGAGTGTTAACAAGATTTTTGATTTCATAAACCTCAGTTTTGAGTCTGCAGTTGGCAGTCATCATAACATTTTGACTGCCGACTGCCGACTTTTTCTTCCAAAGGTACAACCGCGGAACAGGTCAAATCAATCCCCAATTAGTAGTATTTCAGGGAGGCAATTCAATTACAGGAAATGAAGAATTAAGAATGATCTGATCCGCACCCTATCCGGAGAGGTTATAAAAAATATCACTATTATCCGACTAAAGTCTAATTTTTCATTAATTTTTTGCTAACGATCAGAATATCAGGCATGATTTTTTTTGTTTTTGTGTTTTCAAATTTTGACCTCCCCCCATTTTAGTTCAATTTTCATCTGAACCACCTGATTTGGCGGGTGATCTTTGATAGAAAAGTAACGTTTGGTACTGCGAAGGAGCTCAAATACATCAAGCAGGCTTATCAAATGGATCCTGATCAGGGATGCCACCACCGAGAAAGCCTTTTTTGTCATAGCCATCTTCTGAATGATGGTCAATAAAAGCTGCGCAATCAACGTACACCAGACTTGAGTGTAGATGGCGTTGACATTTTCACCATAGAAATAATGCAGCTGGAAGTTCTGCTTCATCTTTTTGAATAGCAGTTCGATACCCCAACGTTTTTTATACAGAAAGGCGATCTCTTCAGCCGTTATTTCAAAGTTGTTACACAAAAACTCATAATACCTGTTCTTTTCATCCTGATAACAGACTTTCCTTAATCGCAGGGTCTTGATCTGATTCATGATTTTCCTTCCCTTGTCGTCTTCCGGATGATATTCCATCTCAATAATTTCTTCTTTGATCACCATGGCTTTGCCCCTGATCCTTTCGTGCATCTGCACCGTTTCAATGACAGAGTACACAGCGTTTTTCTTCATCCTGGTCACGAAAAAAACCTGTTTCTCGGTCCATAGGGCAAACTGCATATAGTAGTTATAGGCACGGTCAAATACAACCATGCTGTGAGAGATCAGTTCCAGTTCTTTCAGGAAGTTTTTATCGTGAACCTTGGCGGCTGTGATTTTGACAAACCGGCCAACCGATTGAACGGCATCGATGAGCATATGAACTTTGAGGCCCCCTTTCTTTTTCCCGTCATCCTTCGGGTTACGACCGACTCCTTTGAGAATATCGCTAAACAACCGAATCGTTGTAGAATCAATTAAAAGCACCTCCTTGAAGGTAAGCCCGAACGTTCGGCTGTCCGACAAAAAACTTTTGTACCGATCCACCAAACTGAAATATACATCCTCGAAGAATTTATTCGGTCTGTTTCTCAGACCATCACTGGCTGTACTCTTGGCCGGAGATTTCTTTAGTCCCAGATGATTTAGTTTTCCTCCCATGGCCCGCAGTCCTTCGCATATCTCGGTCATTGAGTCACACCGGCTCAGGATGCCGAATAGCATCGTCAAAAGATGTGTCTTTGCCTTGAAAGCCTTGTAATATCGATCGGCATTATGCTTTTTGACGATTCCTTGTATGTTCACCCGGTCGATCAAATCTAGCACTTGTTTGAAAATCGGCTGTCCGACTAATTTTATTTCTGTATCTTTACCCATGTTGTTTAGTTTGATGTGTAAAACAAACTTACAACATTAGGGGGAACCCTCCGGGGTCTTCCCCCTCTTTTAAAAAGTTAGTCGGTCAGTAGTGAAAAAATATTCAAAGTTTTTATTTATTGGTAAAAATTCGGCTATTTTTGCAATATATTCCGAAAAAGTTAAACTAATCTGGAGTTTCATGCAAATATTAAAACGAATATTAAATCTTGAGTTGCCTGAAAAACAGTCTGCGTTTTTATGGGGACCAAGGAAAACCGGTAAAACCACCTATTTAAGATCCAGATTTCCGGATAGCATTAATTATGATTTTCTTGAAACAGACCTGTTCCTTGAATTTTCAAAGAAGCCTTCCCTGTTACGGGAACATTTGCTTGCCAAAGATCAAAAGTCGTTATCTGACCCTGTCATTCTGGATGAAGTTCAGAAAATTCCACAGATTATGGATGAGGTTCACTGGTTGATTGAAAACAAGGGATTCAGATTCATATTGTGCGGATCGAGCGCCAGAAAATTGAAAAGAGGGGGCGCGAACCTCCTGGGCGGACGGGCATGGCGATTTGAAATGTTCCCGTTAGCCACTCCTGAACTGCAGGACTATGATCTGTTTAAAATTCTGAACCGCGGATTGATACCCAGCCACTATCTTGATGAAAACTATTCGCGATCGTTGCGGGCTTACACCCAGGATTACCTGAAGGAAGAGGTCTTTGCCGAGGGAATTACCCGGAACGTTCCGTCGTTTTCGAGATTTTATGATGCCATGGGATATTCTCACGGGGAACTGGTGAATTATTCAAATATTGCGCGTGATTGCGGGGTAGACTCCAAAACCGTGAGGGAATATTATCAGATATTGGTGGACACGCTGATGGGGAAAATGATCGAACCGTTTAAGAGAAGGCAAAACAGGCAGGTGATCAGCAAATCATCAAAATTCTATTTATTTGACGTCGGTTTAGCAGGAGCGATTACCAAAAGGACTCTTGAAGAAGAAAAAGGAGAAGCATTCGGAAAGGCGTTCGAACATTTTATCCTCATGGAAATAATGGCTTACAACTCCTATCACGAAGTGGATTTTGACATCAATTTCTGGAGGACAAAATCAGGACTTGAGGTGGATTTTATTCTCGGGCAGGGAGAGGTCGCCATTGAAGTGAAAGGGACAAACCGTGTGGAAAAACGGGTAATTTATCCGATTTCCGTTTTTTCACAGGAATTCCGACCTAAAATATCTCTTATCGTTTGCAATGAAAGAACAGAACGAATTGTGGATGGCATACGGATCGTCCCATACCGCATTTTTCTGTCAGACCTGTGGGAAGGAAAAATCATCAAATAACATTTCTTTCGCCCGTCAACAGTCACACCCGGACTACTGACTGCAGACTGCCAATCGAAGCGCAGCTAAGATCCCGCCTTGGCGGGACTGCCGACTGAGATCCTTCGCACTTTGTGCTCAGGACAGGCTGTGGACTTTTTTCATCAAAGGTACAACCTCGTAAAAGGCCAAGTCAATCCCCAATTAGTAGTAATTTTTATAAACCGGAACATAAGAATTTCATTATGGAATGATGTGGGAAAAGATTGTGAATCGTGAAAAATATAAAACTAAAAGTATAATCTAAGTTTGCATTGAATCTGATAATTGATTTGGTTATAACCGAATATATCTTATATTTGCAGAAATATTTAACTATACCGGAAGATGATTATAAGAAAATTTTATCTTGACAAGTTAAAACTGTATACCGGGAAGCCGGTGATCAAGGTGATTTCAGGTATGCGAAGGTGCGGTAAAAGTGTATTACTGAAACAATACAGGGAATATCTGATGTCTGAGGACATTCCTTCTAGTAATATTTTAATGATAAATAAGGAATCCCTTGAATTTGATTTTATCAGGAACTATGACGACCTGTACAAATATGTCAAACAAATATTTTCCGGAATTAAAAGGGTCAAATACCTTCTTATTGATGAAGTTCAGGAAATAGACCAATGGGAGAAAACAATCAATTCATTTTTTTCAGCAGGTGATTATGATATCACGATAACCGGATCCAATGCCAGGATGCTTTCAACCGAATTATCTACATTAATTGCAGGACGGTATATTGAGATTCCTCTTTATCCGTTCTCGTTCATTGAATTCAGGGAGTTCAGGAGTTTGAATCGCCCTGAGGAGAGCATGAAAGAGTCTTTTAATCTTTATATACGTTACGGGGGTCTCCCCGGCATTCATTCAATGCCGTTAATAGATGAGGCTGTTTTTCCATATCTCAATGCGATCTTCAATACAGCGTTGTTGAAAGATGTTGTTTCGCGGCACAAGATCAGGGAAGTTGAACTGTTGGAGAGGATAACATGGTTCATTTTCAGTAATTGCGGAAACATCACCTCCGCCAAGAGTATTTCTGATTTCCTGAAATCCCAGAGAACTCCCGTATCAGTGGAAACCGTACAGAATTATCTTTTTTTCCTTGTCCGGGCATACATCATTCATCGCGTCCGAAGGTACGATATTCAAGGGAAAAGGGAACTCGAATATTCTGAGAAATTTTACCCGGCTGATGCAGGGCTCAGGTTTGGTCTGACCGGCTTCACGGATTCTGGAATATCTGGCATTCTTGAAAATCTGGTTTTCAATAAACTGCTCCAGAATGGGTATTCGGTGACAACCGGGCAGATGGGATCGCTTGAAATTGATTTCATTGCAGAGAAACAGGAGGAAAAGATCTATATCCAGGTTGCATACCTGCTTGACCATGAAAAGACAGTTGAGAGGGAATTCGGGAACCTGTTAAAAATACCTGATAACTTCCCGAAGATGGTTATTTCTCTGGATGAATATTGGGATAAAAGCAGGCAGGGAGTGATCCGGACAAATTTAATCGAATTCCTTTCCGGGGAGTGAGCTTGCAGTCATGATGTAAGACCGCAAGTAGGGCTAAATCAATCCCCAATTAGTAGTAATTTTTCCTGACTTGGTAATGGTGAATCTCAGAATATCCTTGATCAGGATATAATTTTCTTACGTTCAATTTCAGAAGAAATCCAGAATTTGTATAATAAAAAAATGCACCTTTGCGATAGGGTACATTTATCTGATGAATAAGGTCGAATATTTTATCGAGTTGGGGATTCAGAAAATGGACCGACTTCGGTTCAGATTTAATAAAGACAAAGGGAAAATAGTTGATCTTGTTGTTCAGTTTGAGATACTTTATGAAGAAAAATGGAAAGTCGTTGTCAGATATGATTGTTCCCATGGATTCTTTCATCGTGACATAATTTCTCCGGATGGATCAAAAGAAAAAAAAGTAATTGAAGTACCTGATTTGACTTATGCGCTTCTCTTTGCACGTCAGGATATTGAAGACAGATGGAAATGGTATAAGGAACAGTTCTTAAAAAATTGAAATCATGACAAATAAGGAAAAGATTAAAAAGGATATTGCGGTTGCATTCGATTTTGCTGAAAAGATCGTTAATGAACCGGAATTCCTTGAAAAAATATCCAATGGAAGTACAATACAGTTTCTTGAACCCGGCGTTGAAAATCGTGAGAGAAAGGAAGAAAAGCGAAAAAGAAAGTATGTCAGGGTGAGAAATCAGTTTGAAATGCTATGATACATGTATGGCGAAATTACTACTAAACAAGGATAAAGTGTATCCACAATAAGTAGTATTTTATGACCTCACCCTCCGGTCGAGGCCGACCCAAAAGAACTATTTCACCGCAGAGGCGCCGAGGCGCAGAGAAAATAAATATTGATTATCAGTTCTTTGCGCCTCCGCATCTTTGCGGTTCAAAAAAAAATAAGACTTCTTAGTCAGCCTCTGAGGAAGGGGGTGAGGTTGTTAACGCATCAATAATAATCTTATTTATCGATGTTTTCAGATGGGTATTACCTGGATGATGAAACGGTGAAAAAGGAGATCAGGAACAAGGGGATGTTTAATGTTATCGATCATAGGACAGGACTTAAAATTGCCTTTATTGTAAGAAAAGATACTGAATACCGGCAGCTTGAATTCTCAAGAAGGATCAGAAAGAATATTGATGAAGTCCCCTTTTGGATCGTTTCTGCAGAAGATTTGATCATATCAAAGATCGGATGGATTCAACAACTCCAAAGTGAAAGACAGATGGAAGACATCAGGCTCCTTCTGTCGCTTCAGGATATAGACAAAGCATACATTTTATACTGGTGTTCAAAGTTAAATTATAAGACATTCGATCTGATATAGACGGTATGACAGACACAACACGGGGCATCTCAAGAATCCAATTTGAGATCATGCTTTCAAAAACGGAAACTGAACGCTTCATCATTGGGGATGAAATAGTTCTCTTTGGAAGAAGGGTGGTTGAAAGTTCAATCCGGCAGAAATATCCCGAAATTTCTGATACCGATCTGAAAATTGAGGTGTTTAAAAGATGTTATTCATCTTTTTTCTCCCCGGATGAACTCCAAAAGATCATTCTTTCTATGAAAGCTTACTGGAATCTCAAGGTCACTTCAGCAAATTCATCTTCCGTTCAATCACATCCGTGATCTGGGATTTCAGTCCGTCAGCCGCATTCATGATCATATCGGGATCTGAGGGAAATGGTGCAGGGCCGGGAGCTGCGCTGTGAACCTTCTTATATGTCTCTGGTGACAGCGCCCGTGGGTCGCCTTTCAGGGCTGCATAATAGTTGCGGAAAACAAAATTGACCGAGAGGGGATCCGATTCAAACGGGTTTTGGTTGTTCCCTGCGAACCAGGCAATGGTTCCGCCCAGCACACATTCCTTCTCCTGCCACCCTTCTAGCACCTTACAGGAAATCTGCACGTATCGGGGGACTTTGATGTCGTTTCCCCAGGCTGTCTTTTCTGACGTTACCGTTCTTGTCATACAGGTATACCCAGCCGTCTTCTATCTCCCTTTTCTCTTCATGTTCCGATTCTCTTACTTTAGAAGGGCCAACCATCACCGTTTTTAGGAAAAAGATGATGTCATAATCAAAGGTCACATCACCGGGATCAGAGGTATAAAATAGGGTCCATTGCCGGTTCAGGTCACTGGCCTTCATCTGGAGGATGTCCTGCTCAAATTCCTCCGGGATGACCATCCGGGAATCATTGACCATCTTAAAGAACACCCGGGTCATCCCTTTGTTGTAGGCTTCACTGCGCAGGTTATCCACATCTTTATAGTTGGAAAAATGGCGTTTGATGCGGGTTAGCTCACCATATGCCTGGCGGGCGGCGTATTTGTCATTTTTCTCCAGCAATTGTCCGGCGTGGGCATAATAATACTCACATGCCTTCTTTTCTGCGGCCTGGATATCGCTGTCGTAATCAACATATTGAAAGCCAATCTGATCAAGAACACGCCGGGACACTGTTTTCACCAGGTTTTCCCTATCACGCAAGGCAACATATTGGTCATATACTTCATCCCAGATATCGGGTTGACCTGATTTTTTGTAGAGCAGGATCTTGTCCTGATTTTGTTGGTTGGCCTGGCGGAAAGCTTCGGCAAGATTGGCGATCTCTTTTTCTTTCTCCGGATTTTTCCTGAGTAGTTTGACCGATTTTTTCACAGCATCATCAAACCGACCTTTCTTGATGTAGTGTTTGGAGCTTGAGCAGGAGAACAGGAATGGCAAGACCAGGAAAAGAACAATCATTTTTTTCATGATGTATTGATTTTTGTTGGTTGGATCATGTACCTGACAGGAATCAAAAATACAGTTTTTATCTCTCTGTGGCTCTCGGTGCCTTCTTCGTGCTTCTCTGTGTTGAATAATAAAATAGAAACTATTTTGAAAGCGTGATGGATTTTCATTTGATCTCAGGATAAATCAATGAGTCCCCTCTAAAAAGTATTTTTATGCCACCAAGGCACGAAATCACAAAGTCGCACGAATTTTATTTATTTGATTAACAGCATTTTGTGTTTCTTTGAGTTTTTGTGTTTTTGTGGCGGTAATCAAAGATTCAATTATCGGAGGAGCCTCATCAATTTATATTCCAAAAATATTTCGAAAATTGCTCGTACCTTTGCAATCCTTAGAAACCATTCCAAAATTTTTATGAAACCAACTCATATTGAGCACATTGGCATTGCTGTTGCAAGCCTGGAGAAAGCCATACCCTTTTTCGAAAAGATCCTGGGAACCGCTTGTTATGCCATCGAAGAAGTAAAAGATCAGCGGGTGAAAACCGCCTTCTTCAAGGTTGGTCAGACCAAGATAGAGTTACTGGAATCGACGGATCCGGAAGGTCCCATTGGAAAATTCCTGCAGAAAAAAGGAGAAGGGATACACCACATTGCATTTGCGGTGGAAGATGTTAACAAAACGCTGGAAGAGGCCTCTGCTGCCGGCATAGAACTGATCGATAAAACTTCGCGGAAAGGGGCAGAAGGACTGAATATCGGCTTTCTTCATCCGAAGTCGACCCATTCGGTATTGATGGAATTTTGTGGATAGAGGGACCCATTTACAGTAAATGATTCAAAAACAAAAACATAACCACAAAGGCGCACAAAGTGTTGCTCAAAGGAACACAAAGGATATTGAAAAACAACAACATGAACTTCATGTGACTTGGTGTCATCCTTATTCGACTTTGTGGTAAAAACCTTTTGAGCATTCCTCCGGGAGGAGGGGTAATTCAAAACAACTCTTAACATGTCAAAAGAAGACAAAATCAAAACCCTGCTGGAAAAACGGGAAAAAGCAAAGGAAGGCGGGGGACTCATGCGCCTGGAATCACAGCGGAAAAAAGGAAAACTCACTGCCCGTGAGCGGATTGACTTATTACTGGATGAGGGCAGTTTCGAAGAGTATGATATGTTCGTTACCCACCGGTGCAATGACTTTGGCCTCTCCGATGAAATATATCTGGGGGATGGTGTGATCACCGGTCACGGCACGATCGATGGCCGCGTGGTGTTTTTATTCTCCCAGGATTTCTCGGTGTTGGGGGGATCGCTATCGGAGACCTTTGCCAAAAAGATCTGCAAGGTAATGGGTCAGGCCATGAAGGTGGGAGCTCCCATCATCGGATTCAATGACAGTGGCGGCGCCACCATTCACGCCACCAAATCGGGCGTTGCCCATTTCAGGGCTGACGATGAACAGGAGGGGATCCATCTGATCAGAAAAATGTTGGAATACCTTCCTCTGAATAACCTGGAAGATCCCATCCAGACCGAGTGTAAGGATTCAATTGAGCGGGTGGATGACATCCTGAATGAGATCGTTCCGGATAACCCCAATCAACCCTACGATGTCAAGGACATTATTTATTCCATTGTTGACAATAAAGAGTTCCTGGAGATGCACCGGCATTACGCAAAGAACATTGTAGTCGGTTTTGCCAAATTCAACGGTATGCCGGTGGGTATTGTGGCCAACCAGCCCAATTTTCTTGCAGTCGTTTTGGATATTGAAGCCAGCCGGAAGGCGGCCCGGTTTGTCCGTTTCTGTGATTGTTTCAATGTCCCCATTGTTACCCTGGTGGATGTCCCCGGATTTCTTCCCGGAAGCGGGCAGGAATATGGCGGGATCATTACACATGGCGCCAAGCTGATGTTTGCGTACGGCGAAGCCACGGTACCCAAGATCACCATCACCCTGAGGAAATCTTACGGAGGAGTGTTGTTTGCCAAGGTGATGAACCTCTTCCTGAAAGAGGAAAACAAGATCAACCCTCTCATTGGCTCCGCTGGGGTATCCGCAGTGCCTGACAGTGCCAGGGTTTCACAGATGGAAGGGCTTAGGGCTGATCCTACCAATCATTTGCTCATGCACGCCATGACGCCCAATGTGGCCGGCGTCATAGGCTCAGCTGTTGTAGCCGGTATATTATTAAGTTATCTGATGTAAATATGCTTATCATTGGAATTGCCGGAGGTTCTGGATCGGGAAAGACAACGGTCGTCAACCAGATCATTAAAAACCTTCCGAAAGAAAGCGTTGCTGTCATTCCCCAGGATTCCTATTACCGGGATAATGGGAAACTGACACCGGAAGAACGGGCAAAGATCAACTTTGACCACCCTTCTTCCATTGAATTCACCCTGCTTACCAAACATATTGATTGTCTGAAGAAAGGCAGGACGGTTGAAATGCCGATCTATTCCTATCTCACCTGCGCCAGGGCGAAGGACACCATCCCCGTGAAACCCCACGAGGTGATCATTGTGGAAGGGATCCTTATCCTGACCAATCCAACCCTCCGGAAGAGGATGGATATTAAGGTTTATGTAGATGCCGATGACGATGACCGGCTGATGCGGATCATCGGAAGGGACATTGAAGAGCGGGGACGTAATTTCAGGGAAGTACTGGAACACTACCGGAAGTTTGTCAAACCGATGCACCTGCAATTCATTGAACCCACCAAGCGGTATGCTGATATTGTGATCCCGCAGGGCGGAAAAAACCAGGTCGCCATCGATATCCTCTCTTCCCGGATACAGATGAACCTGCACAGAAGATAGGTTTCTGTTTTTTCCTGTGTTTTCAAAAACTCTTTCTTTACGATCATGGCCAACGAAGAGGTACTTCATGTGAAGTTTCTCTCTGAACAGTTTGCCAATTTTGAAAAGAACCATGCGTTTCTGCAAACGGAATTACCGGATATTCAGGATGCTTTTTCCGGGATCATCCTCTCGGAAGACCTGAAACAAAAGATCTCCGCAGCCGGCTATGAAGCGGCTGCCATCTCTGCCGCCATGGACATGGAAACCAAAGCCATTGAGGTCTATTCCAAACAAGCTGCTGCAAGCACGGATCCCCATGAGAAAAAGCTATTTGCCTGGTTGGCCGACTGGGAAAAAGGACATTATGCCGTGTTGCATGAACTGGATAAAGAGTTGAAGGAAAAGATCTGGAACGACAACCAGTTCTGGCCTTTCTGACCGGGTTCACATACCGGTTCTCATGGCTTCCACCGGGTCCAGCCTGGAGGCCGTATAGGCAGGAATGATCCCTGATAGCAGCCCGATAAAAGCGGAGACAAAAACGCCCAGCAGAATATTTTTTATCGACAGGAGCAATTCCATGTCAAAGGCGAAATAGATCAATAATCCGAGGAGGAATACGATCAGTAATCCGAATATTCCACCGATTATCGACAGGAAAATAGCCTCAAACAAGAACTGGAACATCACAAAATAGTTTTTTGCCCCGATCGCCTTTTGAATGCCAATGATGTTGGTTCGCTCCCTTACCGAGACAAACATGATGTTGGCGATCCCAAACCCTCCGACCAGCAGGGAAAATCCGCCAATGATCCATCCGACCGTTGCGATTACCTGAAAAAGTTGATCAAACCCCTGGGTGATGATGCTTTTTTCATTGATGGCAAAATCGTTCTCTTCGGCCGGGCGGATAGACCTTACTGAACGCATGATGCCGGTCAGCTCATCTTTCAGTTGATCATTGCTGATGCCGGGTTTCCCCTTGATCATGATCGTCAATCCCTCTATATCCCTCATGTTTACAAGGTTCCGGATGTAGTTGAGTGGCAATAATACGATATTGTCGCTGGAATTTCCGAACATGTCTTCGCCTTCTTTCTTGAATACGCCGATAACTTCCACCAGCCGGCCGAACACCTTGATCCTTTTCCCTACCGGATCGCTGCCGGCAAACAGGTTTTCGGAAACGCTACTGCCAATGATGGCAACATTTTTTCCTCCGACCGATTCTACAGGCGAAAAGTACCTCCCGGAGGCTATCTCAAAGGTGATGATCTTGTCATAATCATGTGAAACCCCGAAAACCGTAGCATTTTCAATATAATTATTCTTAAACTTCACCATCTTGCTAAGGTTGACCATGTAGGATGTTGCCTCTGCAAGCTGGGATCTCTTTTCAATTTCACGGATGTCTCTGAGCGTTGGCTCAGGACGGTTGATGTACTTCCACCAGGGATAATCGCCGCCCATGGCCCAAGGCCATTTTTGGATGAAGAGAACATTGTCGCCCAGCGAATCAATGCTTTTCCGGATGGAGTTTTCCATGGAGTCGAAGATGGTGAAGATGGAGATGATGGAAAAGATGCCGATGGTTATACCCAATAGTGATAAAATGGTTCGGACCTTATTCACAATGATGGCCTGGAAAGCAAAAACCAGGCTTTCATGCATCAACCTCAGGAAGATTTTAAAATGGGATATACCGGTTACAGGAGTCATTTCAAAAACAGATCATCAATTCACAAAAGTAAGTAAAACCGTGAATAATTATTTTGTAACATTGCATCGCTCTTAGATCAATTCCAGATAAACCCGTTGACATGAAAAAAATATCCTCAGCCCTGGTCTCTGTATTTTCAAAGGAGGGGCTTGACGAGATGATAAAAAAGCTACACCGGTTGGGCGTTACCCTTTACTCCACCGGTGGAACCTATGATTTTATTACCGGTTTGGGCATTCCTGCGGTAAAGGTGGAGGACATTACCTCCTATCCATCCATTCTGGGGGGGCGGGTTAAGACCCTTCACCCCAAGGTTTTCGGCGGGATCCTGGCGCGCAGGGAGCACACCGGAGACCAGGAGCAGGTAAAAAGCTATGAGATACCATGGATTGATGCGGTGATCGTCGATCTTTATCCCTTCGAAAAAACACTGGAAAAGACCTCGGTGGAAGAAGAGATCATTGAAATGATCGATATCGGCGGGATTTCGCTGATCCGCGCTGCGGCTAAGAATTTCAACGATGTTGTCATTGTCCCTTCTAGTGCCTATTATACAGATTTTATCCGGTTGCTGGATGAAAAGGGAGGACAGACCACACCGGAAGACCGGAAGCGCTATGCTGCGGCTGCCTTTGCTGTCTCCTCCGCCTACGACAGCCTGATCTTCAATTATTTCAATAAGGAGCTACAAATCCCTTCATTCCGGGCGTTTGCAGATGGGATCCAATCACTCCGGTATGGGGAAAACCCCCATCAGAAAGGGGTGTTCTATGGACACCTTGATGAAGTGTTTACCCGGTTGCATGGGAAAGAGATTTCCTATAACAACCTGCTCGACCTTGATGCTGCCATAGGCCTGATCAATGAATTTGAAGAAACCGCCTTTGCCATCCTGAAGCACAACAATGTCTGCGGGTTTGCCTGCCGTCCAAAGTTGCCGGATGCCTGGAAAGATGCCCTTGCCGGGGATCCGGTATCCGCCTTTGGCGGGGTTCTTATTACCAATTCGATCATTGATGCGGATACCGCAGAAGAGATCAACAAGTTGTTTTTTGAGATTATTTTGGCAGAAGGGTATGAAAATAAAGCGCTTGAGGTACTTCAGGCAAAGAAAAATAGAATAATTTTGCAGAAGAAGAAATATCCGACGTCGGGATTTCAATACAAATCAGCACTTGGCGGGGTACTCTGGCAGGAAAAAGACCTGAAAAAAGAGACTCCGGAGGATCTGAAGGCGGTTACCCGCAAACAGCCCTCCAAAGCCGAAGTGGATGATTTGTTGTTTGCCGGTTTGTTGGTCAAGCATACCAAGTCAAATGCCATTGTTCTGGCAAAAAACAGGCAGTTGCTGGCCAGCGGAACCGGTCAAACCTCGCGGGTGGATGCCCTGAAACAGGCCATTGCCAAAGCACAATCTTTTGGCTTTGACCTTCGCGGGGCAGTAATGGCGTCGGATGCATTCTTCCCCTTTGCCGATTGTGTTGAGATCGCCCATCAGGCAGGCATCACCGCCGTGATCCAGCCCGGTGGATCGGTGAGAGATGAAGACTCTATCCGTTATTGCGACGAACATGAAATGGCAATGGTGTTCACGGGGTACAGGCATTTTAAACATTGATCAGCGCATATGGGATTTTTCACGAAAGAGATAGCCATCGATTTGGGAACGGCCAACACCATCATCATTTTCAATGATATGGTGGTTGTGGACGAACCTTCTATTGTGGCCATTGAACGAAACACGGGCAAGATCATTGCCGTTGGCAAGAAAGCCCAGATGATGCATGGAAAAACCCACGAAAACATCAAGACGATCCGTCCTTTGCGCAGCGGAGTGATTGCCGATTTTCATGCGGCTGAATACATGATCCGGGAGATGATCAAGATGATCGAATTCCGGCGTTCGCTCTTCCCTCCTGCACTCAGGATGGTGATCTGCATCCCCTCGGGTATCACGGAAGTTGAGGAACGGGCGGTAAAAGACAGTGCCGAACAAGCCGGTGCCAAGGAAGTGCGGCTGATCCATGAACCCATGGCTGCGGCCATTGGTATTGGTATCGATGTGCTTGAACCTGTGGGCAATATGGTGATTGACATTGGTGGCGGAACGAGTGAAATTGCTGTTATTGCACTGGGAGGTATCGTTAACAACAAGTCAATCCGCGTGGCAGGTGATGACTTCAACTCCGACATCGAAGAATACATGCGGAAGCAACACAATATCCATGTCGGGGAACGGACTGCGGAGAAAATAAAGATCGAAGTGGGAGCAGCCACTACCGAACTGGATAACCCGCCTGAGGACTACCCGGTTCATGGCAGGGATATGCTCACCGGCGTTCCCAAGGAGATCGTGGTCAATTATGCCGAAATTGCTCATGCACTCGACAAATCCATTTCCAAAATCGAAACCGCGGTCCTGAACGCCCTTGAAATGACCCCGCCGGAGCTGTCAGCAGACATCTACAAAACCGGCATCTACCTGGCCGGAGGCGGATCCCTCCTCCGGGGGCTTGACAAACGGCTGCATCAGAAAACCAAACTGCCTGTCCACGTGGCTGAAGATCCGCTGCGTGCAGTTGCCCGCGGAACCGGTATCGCCCTCAAGAACTACGATAAGTTCACTTTCCTCATCAAGTAATCGCATCCATGCGAAACCTGTTTGCTTTTATCTGGAAGCACAACTTCTTCTTTCTCTTCCTGCTTCTGGAAATCCTTTCCCTGTATTTGATATTTGCACACAACAGATACCAGCAAACCGTCTTTGTGAATGTGACCGGAAAATTCTCCGGAGCAGTCCTGAAATCCTATCATTATTTCACCTCCTACATTTATCTCAAGGATGCCAATGAAAAACTGGCTATCGAAAATGCCTGGCTTCGGGAGCATATCCACCCTGCATTCCTGAAGTCCGATTCGAAGCAATTTGTCCTGAATGATACCCTCTACCGGCTCCATTATCAATACATTAATGCTGAAGTAATTAGCAATACCACGAGTTTCAGAGATAATTACCTGCTGCTGAATAAGGGCTCCAAGCAAGGCATCCGGAATCACATGGCCGTCATTGCCGAACAGGCCATCGTCGGCCAGGTGATCGCCGTCTCTGATAATTTTTCCTGGGTGATGTCGGTGCTGCATAAAGACAGTAAAATTTCCGCCAAGTTTCAGAAAAACAATCAGTTGGTGAATGTTGAATGGACAGGAGGGAGCTACCGGAAAGGAGAGGTGAGGGAGATCCCCAAACATGTACAGGTGAAAGCCGGTGATACCATTGTGACTAGCGGGAATTCGAACATCTTCCCCGGCGGGATCATCATCGGGCAGATATCCGATTTCGTTGACAACAAAGCGGAGAATTTCAATTCAGCCACGTTGATGTTCACGATTGATTACAATAGATTGGCTTATGTACAGGTTGTCATTGACCTGATGCGGGAAGAGAAGGAAAACCTGATGAACCAGAAATTACCCGGAGAAAAATAAACCTGGAAATACGTGCTGATACTGAAAAATACCGTCCGGTTCGTATTCCTGATCTTACTTCAGGTGCTGATCCTCAACAGGATTCATTTTCTGGGATACATCAACCCGTATCTCTACATTTATTTTCTGCTGATGCTGCCCTTTGCCACACCCCGCTGGTTGTTGCTGATTCTGGCATTCTTCCTGGGATTGGGCGTGGACATTTTCTCAAATACACCCGGCATGCATGCAGCCGCATCGCTTGCCGTTGCGTTCATTCGACCATACCTGATCAAGCGGATCTCTCCGGCTGAGGAGTTTGATCCCAGGGCAAGGCCTTCGATCGTTATCAACGGACTGCGGTGGTTTATCACCTATTCCCTGATCCTGATTACCATTCACCACTTGCTGCTTTTCTATATTGAGATTTTCCGGTTTAGTGAATTCTTTCAGACATTTTTCCGGGCTGTCCTGAGCATCGTATTCACCATGATCCTGATTTTGATCAGCGAGCACCTGTTATACAGGAAGAAATAAAGAGATTGTTTCCGGCTATCCTTATGAACCGCAGAGGCGCGGAGGCGCAGGGATTATCTCATCTCTGTGTCTCTGGGGTAAAAAAGCTTGGTTTGGGAAAACCCGACAGTGTCTATAAGACCTGTCGGTGTTTGGCCTTCAGATGAGGTACCAAGCGGAGTCGAACCGCTGTACACGGTTTTGCAGACCGTTGCCTAGCCACTCGGCCATGGTACCGTACAGGGATGCAAAGATAGTGATTTTTCTTTTTGGTCGATTGTATTGTGGATTCTCAAATGAACTCACTTCGGACTTCGATCAGATTTCACGGTTCGTTGGTCGGTTGCCCGGGTATTAATATAATGACTTTTTTTGTATCTTTGCTTCTGGCATTTAACAAATCCTCTTTATGGATAATGCAAAGACATTGACCTTCAAACTTTTTCTTCATAAGGAGCCTGACGGTACCTATATGGTTAATGTTCCGGCATTACCGGGGTGTATAACCTATGGCGAAAACGTAGATCATGCCATAAGTATGGCAAAAGAGGCAATCGAGCTCTACATTTCTGAAGTTAAAGAAAATGGGCAGGAAATTTATGATGACAGTACCACGCTGGAATATTCTCTCAATCTTACAAATTCTTGAACTATTCTGCCAAATATTTGATAAAAATTCTTGAAAAAAATGGTTATGGCTTTCGACGTTCTAATGGAAGCCATTTCTTATTTTACAATCCCCAAAAGAATAAAATGGTCACAGTTCCTGTTCATGGGAAAAAAGACCTTCCCAAGGTAACATTCTATGCTATTCTGAAGCATGCCGGCATTGATATATCCGCATTGGAGTAGCTTTCAGGTTTGGTTACATGAAACCTCTGAAATTATCAACACCTCCCTATCTGATTTCAGAGTCCTTTTATCGATTTTTCGGGTATTCTTCCTGATCATCTGTAGAGATCCCCAGGCTGAGAAGATGGAAATTCTTATCAGGAAGCATACGCCGATTATGCAATCTTTGGTTTCTGCCACAAAGACACGAAAACACAAAGGAGCACAAAATACTGTTAATCAGGTTATTGTTATTAGTGCAACTTGGTGATTTCGTGTCTTGGCGGCATTAAAGGCATTTCCGAAGGGGCTCATCATTTTCAAATTGATCGTACCTTTGCCGGTCAAAATGCGATGCAGGATATGAATGAAACAGATAAACCGGCTTCCCTGAACTTTATCGAAGAGATCATTGAAGAACACCTTAAGACCGGCAAGAACGACGGCCGGGTACACACCCGTTTCCCGCCGGAACCCAACGGGTACCTCCACATCGGCCACGCCAAATCGATCTGCCTGAACTTCGGACTGGCAAAGAAATACAACGGCCTCTGCAACCTCCGATTTGATGATACCAATCCCTCTACCGAGGATATCGAATATGTCGATTCCATTAAGGAAGATATCCACTGGCTTGGTTTCGACTGGGCTGGCCGGGAATATTACGCTTCTGACTATTTCCAGCAACTCTACGACTGGGCCGAGAAGCTGATCATGATCGGAAAAGCCTATGTTTGCGACCTTGCCGCTGAAGAGATCAGCGAACAACGGGGAACACCCACCCGCCCGGGAAAGGAAAGCCCTTACCGCAACCGTCCGGTGGAAGAGAACCTGGATCTTTTCCGGAGAATGAAAGCCGGCGAGTTCCCTGACGGATCGAAGGTTCTCCGGGCCAAGATCGACATGGCTTCACCCAACATGCATATGCGGGATCCTATTTTGTACCGTATCATCCATGAGCATCACCACCGTACCGGCGACAATTGGTGCATCTATCCGATGTATGACTATGCCCACGGCCAGTCGGATTCGATCGAACGGATCACCCATTCGATCTGTACCCTTGAATTTGAGGTCCACCGGCCACTCTATAACTGGTTTCTCGATACCATCGATATCTACCACCCACAGCAGATCGAATTTGCCAGGCTCAACCTGAGCTACACCATCATGAGCAAAAGAAAACTTCTGGAATTGGTGGAAGGAAAGTATGTAAGCGGCTGGGACGATCCCCGTCTGCCTACCCTCTCCGGACTTCGCCGCAGGGGCTATACGCCTGAAGCGATCCGCTTCTTTGCCGAAAAAGTGGGCGTTGCCAAACGGGATAACGTCATCGATGTTGCCCTGCTTGAATTCAGCATCCGGGAAGACCTGAACAAACGGGCCCCCCGAACCATGGTGGCGTTGAATCCGCTGAAGGTCGTCATCACCAATTACCCGGAAGGAAAAACCGAAGAGATGGAAGCCGTGGTCAATCCTGAAGATCCTTCTTCCGGCACCCGGAAAGTACCATTTTCCCGGGAGTTGTTCATTGAGCGGGAGGATTTTATGGAAGATCCGCCCAAGCAGTTTTTCAGGCTTTTCCCCGGCAATGAGGTGCGACTGAAATATGCCTATATCATCAAGTGTGATAAGGTGATACGTGATACGGGTACCGCAGAGGTTACGGAGGTGCATTGTACCTATGATCCCGAATCACGGAGCGGCATGTCGGGAAGCAACCGGAAGGTCAAATCGACCTTGCACTGGATATCTGCCCGTCATTGTATCCCGGTGGAAGTGCGTCTGTTTGACCGGTTATTCATCAAGGAAAATCCGGATGAAGTGGAAGAAGGCAAAGACTTCAAATCAAACCTGAACCCTGATTCGCTGAAAGTGATCACCGGGTGTGCCGATCCTGCCATGGACGAGGTGAAACCGCCGGATAAATTCCAGTTTGAACGGCTGGGGTATTTCAGTGTTGACCCCGACACCACTGCAGAAAAGCCGGTTTTCAACCGGGTGGTGTCTTTGAAGGATTCGTATGGGAAGGTGAAGAATTAATTTATGAACTCACCCTCTGCCCGAAGGCCGGGGGTGAGTTCGTCTACCGCCGCTCCTCCAGCATCACCCTCACACTCTCCATCTTTCCACCCAAGGCCGGGTGAAGCTTCGCAATACTGACTTTAGCTGATGTGATACCGGGAAACTCCTTCATGATTCCATCCAGGACACGCCGGGCAACATGTTCCAGAAGTTTGGATTTACCTTCCATTGATTTTTTAACCGACTGATACACCTGTTGGTAGTTGACGGTATCTTTCAGATGATCAGATATTTCCGCCTTGGAGGTATCGGCTTCAAGATAGACATCAATGATGAACCGGGCGCCGATGATCCTTTCTTCTTCCATGCATCCATAGTAGGCATAGAATTCCATTCCTTCGAGTGCAATGGTAGCCATGATCTATATCGATTTGATGGTTTGAATGCCTTTTTCAATTCGCCGGATGATCTCCTCTATCCCAAGCAGCGCAGCGATATCAAACATTCCGGGACCCATGCCTGAGCCTACCACACATAACCGCAGGGGGTTCATGATCTGTCCCATACCCAGATTAAGGGCTACCAGAAATTCTTTCGTGGCTGCTTCAACAGTATGAGCAGAAAAGTCCGGAAGGGATCTATAGAGATTCACCAGGTCTGTTAACAACGCCGGGGTTTCTGGTTTCCACTTTTTCTTTACTGTTTCTTCATCATACGATTCCGGCGGCTTGAAGAAGAACCAGCTTTGTTTCCAGAGGTCAGGGATCAGTTCGGCCCGGTCGTGGATCAGGGCAGAAACCGATTCTACATACTTGTCCGGGAACGATAAGCTTCTGGCAGTAAGTTCTTTTTGAAGGAAAACGGCAAGTTCTGCGGGGTTTTTCCGGAGCATATACTGGTGATTGAACCATCTGGCTTTGGCCGGATCAAAACGGGATCCTGATTTGCCTACATGCTCAAGGGAAAACACCTGGATCATCTCATCCATCGAAAAGAGTTCCTGCGTTGTTCCTGGGTTCCATCCCAGGAATGCCAGCATGTTGATGAAGGCCTCCGGCAGGTAACCCGATTCCCGATAACCACAGGATAATTCACCAGTAGCCTGATCTTTCCATTGAAGCGGAAACACCGGGAAGCCCAATTTATCCCCATCCCGCTTGCTGAGCTTTCCATTGCCATCGGGTTTAAGAAGCAAGGGTAAATGGGCAAATTCGGGCATTTCCCAACCAAAGGCACGGTACAGCAGTACATGCAGCGGCGCTGACGGGAGCCATTCCTCGCCCCGGATCACATGGGAGATCTCCATCAGGTGATCATCCACCACATTGGCCAAATGGTAGGTGGGCCATCCATCAGATTTGAACAGCACCTTGTCATCCAGATTGGCTGTATGAACAACAACTTCCCCGCGGATCAGGTCGTGGAACCGTACTTCTTCATTTTCTTGGATTTTCAATCGGATCACATGATCTTTACCCGAATCCAGTAATTCCTGGACTTCAGATGGTGGGATCGTAAGGGAGTTCTTCATCCTTTTGCGGGTAGCCCCATCGTATTGAAAAGTCCCCTTCACAGATAAATCCTGCCGGGCTTTCTCCAGTTCTTCTTCTGAATCGAAGGCATAATAGGCAAATCCCTTTTCTACCAGGGATTCGGCATAGTCACGGTACAGTGTTTTTCGATCCGATTGACGGTATGGCGCAAAAGGTCCGCCCTTTTCCGGGCTTTCATCAAACGCAATTCCACACCATTTAAATGATTCAGCAATATAAGCTTCTGCCCCTGGAACAAAACGGTTCTGATCGGTATCTTCAATGCGCAGAATGCACGTTCCTCCATGCTTACGGGCAAAGAGAAAATTGTACAATGCTGTCCTCACTCCACCGATGTGCAGTGGGCCGGTGGGACTTGGGGCAAAACGGACACGAATATGACGTTTTTCCATTGTTTGAAGTTTCAGTTATGAGTCCCCTCTGAAAAGTCTTTTTATGCCACTAAGGCACTAACTCACAAAATTGCACAAATTTTATTTATGTGATTAACAGCATTTTGTGTTTCTTTGAGTTTTTGTGGTTTAGTGGCGAAATGAATGATGGCATTATCGGAGCAGGCTCAGTATTTAATCTTGGAAATCAGGGTATTTATCAGTATTTCTGAATTATAATCTTTGGTGTCGGTTGCAGTATCGAGCCGGAGAAACGGGTTGAGAGGGATTTCATAGGGCGAGGTGATGCCGGTAAATTCCGGGATCAACCCTTTCCGGGCCTTGCTGTATAATCCTTTGACGTCCCTTTGTTCGCAAACCTCCAGGGAAGAGTCCAGGTAGATCTCCAGGAAATCTGTTTCTCCAATAATCCTTTTGGCCAGCTCACGTATTTCAACGGTTGGAGAAATGAAACAGTTGATGGTAATGATCCCGCAATCAATAAAAAGCCGGTTGACCTCTGCAACCCGGCGGATATTCTCGGTTCGGTCCACCACGGAAAAACCCAGGTTGTTGTTTATGCCGGCGCGGATCACATCGCCATCAAGCAGTTGTATCAGAAAACCCTGGTTTGAAAGCGATTGCTCCAACCGGGTTCCCAGGGTGGTTTTCCCGGAACCGGAAAGACCGGTGAACCAGATGGCCTTCGCCCGCTGTCGAAGCCTTTTTTCCTTGCGCTCCCGGGTAGTTTCTATATGCATACAAGTGGGTTTTGTCGGGTTTGTATCATCGATCGTCGGAAGGTAACATATCTTATCAGAGATCAAAAATACCCGAATTTGACCAAACAAGAGAAAATTCCGGAAGAAAGTATGGCCTGGATCATACACTATTCATCACGGGATTCCGTTCATCAGATATGCGTAATTTTGCTGAAGATAACGAGACCGATGGATAACCAGTACCGGCAGCTGCTAAATAAACTCGATCAGTTTATCCGGAAATACTACAAAAACCGGTTGATCCGGGGAGGGATCTATTGCTTGTCGGTGTTGATCGCCTTTTTCCTGCTGTTCACCATCCTGGAGCACTTTGGCCATTTCAATTCTACGGTCCGCCTGATTTTCTTCTACGCCTATTTGCTGATCAACACGGGTATCGTTATCCGTTACCTTTTCATCCCGTTACTGAAGCTTTTCAGGTTGGGAAAAACCCTCTCTCATGAGGAGGCCGCACGGATCATAGGAACTCATTTTCATGAAGTAGCGGATAAATTGCTCAACACGCTGCAACTTTGGAAAATGCAGCAAGGACCAGGGCCGAAACCGGAGCTGTTGCCGGCAGGGATCACCCAGAAGATCAAAGAGATCAAACCCGTTCACTTTCCCCGGGCAATCGACTATAAGCGGAATAAAAAGTACCTGAAGTACCTGGCTTTCCCGTTGCTGTTTCTGATCATCGTAATAGTAGTAGCTCCTTCCATGGTCACCGATCCAACCACCCGGATCGTTAAGTACAATACACACTTCGCAGAAACCTTCCCGTTTAAGTTGAGTGTTCTGAATCAACCATTAACCGGTATCCAGCAGGAAGATTTCCGACTTAATGTGGGCCTTTCCGGAGACAGGATACCCGACGAGGTATTTCTTGAATCAGCCGGAACCAGGTATAAATTATTAAAAGACAATACGATAAGATTTCATTACGTCTTTAAATCGGTTCAGAAGGATATTTCTTTCCGCCTCCTTGCCGGAAAATTTGTTTCGGAAGAGTATTTCCTTTCGGTGATCCCCAAACCGGTGATCCTCAATTTTTCCGTCACCCTTGCTTATCCTGCCTACACGCAGCGGGAAGGAGAAGAAATCCAGAACAATGGAGATCTGCTTGTGCCGGAAGGGACCAAAACTTCATGGATATTCTATGCAAGGGATGCCGACTCAATCAGAATGACCATGGGGGAAGAAATAGCAGCTTTCGCCGTTGGCCGGAACCAAAAAGCATCTTATGAGAAAACCTGCCTGGAGGCAGAGAAATATTCCATCGCAGTTAAAAACAAGTATATGGCCAACCAGGATATACTGAACTACTCCATTCACGTGATCAAAGATGCCTATCCTGCCATCAACGTGGAGCAACTGCGTGATTCCATCTTCGATAACCGTATCTATTACCGTGGCCTCATCCGGGATGATTATGGGTTCTCCAGGCTCACGTTTCATACCGTTATTACCCGGGGAGAGGCAACATCAGAACCTATTCTTTCAGTCAATGACCTCGACATAGACCGCAAGAGCAACCAACAATCATATTATCATTTCCTGGATTTGAAGAGCCTTGACATTCAACCGGGCGACTACGTTGAGTCGTACTTCACCGTTTGGGATAATGATGCCATCCATGGAGCCAAAGCAACCGTTTCGGAAAAAATGATCCTGAAGGTTCCAACGCTCGAAGACATGGAAGAGCGGGAAGAGGCTATGAATGACCAGATCAAATCGGAGATGGAAAACATCCTTCAGGAAAGCAGGGCGCTTCAGAAAAAAGTGGAGGAATTCAGCCGGAAAATGCTGGATAAGCCAAGTCTTTCCTGGATGGAGAAGAAACAATTGGATGAATTCCTGGAGGATCAGAAGGATCTTCAGGACAGGTTTGAAAAAATAGAAAAAGAAAACGAGATGAAAACGTTCCAGGAACAGCAGTACAAGGAGATGGATCCGGCCATCCTGGAGAAACAGAAGCAACTGCAGGATCTGTTCAATGAGTTGCTGACAGATGAGATGAAAAAGATGATCGAGGAACTCAAAGCAATGCTTGATAAGATCGACAAAAACAAAGTCAACGAGATGCTGGAAAAGATCCAGTTCCAAAACAAAGACCTGGAGAAACAGCTTGATCGGGGTCTTGAGCTGTTTAAACAACTCGAATTTGATAAAAAACTCAAGGATGCGATCAGCAAACTTGAAGACCTCGCAAAAAAACAAGAAGAACTTTCAGAACAAACGCAGGACAAGAAAGCGGAAAAAGAGTCATTGATTGAAAAGCAAGATAAGCTAAACAACGAATTTCAGGATATCAGAAAAGATTTGGACGACCTGGAAAAGATGAACAAGGAGTTGGAAGAACCGGCAGATCTGAAGAATACAGACCAACAGGAAAATGAGATCAACCGGGAGCAGGAAAACAGCATGGAAAACATGCGCCAGAACAAAATGAAAAATGCTTCCGGGAACCAGAAAAACGCATCGGAGAAGATGAAATCCATGGCAGAGGAGATGCAGGAAATGGCCGATCAGATGGAAATGGAGCAAAATGCTGAAGACATGGATCAAATCCGTTCCCTGCTGGAAGATCTGGTCAATCTGTCGATCAGCCAGGAAGAGGTCATGTTGCAACTGAAAAAAGTCGCAGCCGGAGATCCCCGCTACATCAAACTGGTGCAGGAACAGAAGGAGATCAAAGATGACCTGAAGGTGGTTGAGGATTCTCTGACTGCCCTCGGAAAACGGCAGGTAGAGGTAAAACCAATGATTTCCAGGGAATTGACTTCTGTAGCCCAGAACATGGATGCAGTCATGGAGATGCTCCATCAAAGAAACATCCCTGCATCAAATACCCGGCAGCAATATATCATGACCTCCATCAATAACCTGGCTTTGATGCTTGCAGAAGCCCTGAAAAACATGGAACAAAACATGTCGATGCAGGCTTCCGGAAAGTCGGGAAAATCATGCCCGAATCCTTCCAAAAGCGGAAAAATTGGTGCAAAGTCATTGAAGAAGATGCAGGAGGGATTATCCAAACAATTACAGGGGTTAAAGGAACAACTTGAAAAGTCGGGCAAACCTGGCCAGCGGAGCAGTGAAGGGCGCCAGATGAGTGAACAAATGGCACGATTGGCCGCTGAGCAGGAGGCCATCCGGAACATGATGCAGAAGTATTCGGAAATGCTGAAAGAACAGGGGATCAACGATGGCGGCAACAGTGCAAATGCCGTGAAAGAAATGGAGAAGATCGAAAATGACCTGATCAACAAACGGATCTCCAGTGTAACCCTGAGAAGACAACAAGATATTCTAACCCGCTTGCTTGAATCCGAAAAAGCGGAGATGAGGAGAGAATTCGAGGAGAAACGTGAATCCAGAGAAGGCGGAGTGTACGAAGTGAAACCACCCAAAGAGTTCTTCGATGAAAAATCAGGAAAAACGGGCAACCGGGAGCAACTGAAAAGGGTATCTCCCGCTTACCGTCCTTATTACAGAGATAGGATCAATAGTTATTTCCTGAATTTGCAAAACCAAAAATAAGTCGGCACGCAGCCGGCCTTCCCACCCTTTTTCTTAAACATTTTGCAGTTAATCAGTTGTTTATGATTTTCAATCCACGATTTGAAACAAATTGGAATTATTTCAGTATAAAGACTATAACGAAAAAAACTTCCCGAACCATGAAAAGAGGCAGCAGCGCAGAGATTTTCTCCCGGCCCGATGAAATGTGGAAAATGGAGAAATTCATTGAAGAGATTTGCGATGAATATAATGTCAACAACTCCTATTTTGGAAACATCCTGATCGCCGTAAGCGAAGCGGTACAGAATGCCATGGTGCACGGTAATCAATCAGATTCGGAAAAGACCATCAAGATCCGGTTCAACACGGTACCTGATGGTCTTGTTTTTTCGGTGCAGGATGAGGGCAATGGATTCAATTTTCGACATATCCCGGATATCCTTGATGCAGCAGAAGGAGAATATCCGGGCAGAGGTTTGTTCCTGATCCGGCGCCTTGGAGATTCGGTGCGTTTCAACAAGAAGGGGAACAGAATTGATATACTCTTCAAGGTATCCGGCATCAACCGGCAGATAAGTAAAATCCGAATTGATCAACTGGAAAAATACTTCAGCAAAGACCGGCAGGTTGTTCAATCGAAATATCGTCAAACATGAAGGGTCCCGGGCAAATATACTTCTTCAAGGAGCAGGTTACTTTTGCCATCAGGGGGCGCGAGACGCTTCGCAACTGGTTGAAAAGCATCGCCTTGTTTGAAGACAAGATCCCCGGAAGCATCAACTTCATTTTTTGTGATGATGAATACCTCCTTGAGTTAAACCAGAAATACCTCAAGAGTGATACCCTGACAGATGTCATCGCCTTTAACAATTCAGATGAGGAAGGGTATGTCTCTGCCGACATTTTCATCAGCGTTCCAAGTGTTCGGGAAAACGCAGAAAAATACAAGACCAATTTCCAGGATGAACTGCACCGCGTCATGGCCCACGGGATCCTTCATATCATCGGATACAAGGATAAAACCAAGAAAGACAAGGTGTTAATGACTCGGAAAGAGAATTATTATCTTGCGCTCCTTCCAAACAGATAATCAACCTTTCTTTTTCTATTTAGGAGGGTTAATTCCACCCGGTTAATGTGGTTTTCTTAATTTTGATGATTCAATATGCGGAAACGAATCACAATTGCTTGTTATATAATGAGTTATATGTTTTTTACATCAGTGTTCCACGTGAAACATTCGTAGATGTTTAAGAAGTATGACATCATCGTAGTCGGTGCCGGCCACGCCGGATGTGAAGCTGCAGCTGCTGCAGCCCGGATGGGCTCATCGGTGCTGCTGATCACGATGAGCATGACCAACATGGCGCAGATGTCTTGTAATCCATCTATGGGAGGAATAGCCAAAGGACAAATTGTGCGGGAAATTGATGCGTTGGGTGGATTAAGTGGTATCGTCACCGATCATACAATGATCCAATTCCGGATGCTGAACCGGTCAAAGGGTCCTGCTATGTGGAGCCCAAGGGCACAGAGTGACAGGATGCGGTTTTCAGAGAAATGGAGAGAATTACTTGAAAGTATCCCGAACCTGGACTTCTGGCAGGATCTGGTTACCGGCATTCGCTGCAACGAAGGGAAAGTAGTTGGTGTATTTACGGCTTTGAGAATGGAGATCGATGCTGATGCCCTGATCCTGACCAATGGAACCTTTTTAAACGGTACCATTCACATTGGAGAAAAAACATTTTCAGGGGGAAGAATAGGTGAATCATCCGCTTTTCATTTGACAGAAAACCTGAACGAACTTGGCTTTGAACATGCCCGTATGAAAACCGGAACCCCGGTCAGGGTGGATGGAAGAAGCATTGATTTCTCCAGGCTGGAAGAACAAAAAGGAGATGAACAACCGGGAAAATTCTCTTATACCGATACCCCACCGTTGCTGCGTCAGCGTAGTTGTTATGTAGCCTATACCGATCCGGATGTGCATGACGTACTTCGGAAAGGTTTTGATAAATCACCGTTGTTTACGGGCAGGATCAAAGGTCGTGGGCCCCGTTATTGCCCTTCCATCGAAGATAAAATTGAACGGTTCTCCCACCGCGACCGCCACCAGCTTTTTGTGGAACCGGAAGGCTGGAATACGGCCGAATACTATCTGAATGGTTTTTCTTCCTCCTTGCCTGAGGATATTCAATATGAAGCTTTGCGAAAGATCAAAGGGTTTGAGCATGCCCGGATATTCAGACCGGGATATGCCATTGAATATGATTATTTCCCACCGGTTCAGTTGTTGCCAACATTGGAAACGAAAATTGTGGAGCGCCTGTATTTCGCCGGCCAGATCAATGGAACAACGGGATATGAAGAAGCCGCCGCCCAGGGTCTGATGGCCGGGATCAATGCCCACCTGAAATTGCATAAGGGGAATGAGTTTGTTCTCAAACGCTCAGAAGCATATATCGGTGTACTCATCGATGACCTGGTCACCAAAGGCGTTGACGAACCCTACCGGATGTTCACTTCCCGGGCAGAATTCCGGATCCTCCTCCGCCAGGATAACGCTGATTTCAGATTAACCCCTAAAGGTTTTGACCTGGGATTGATTTCGAAGGAAAGAAACGAACAGGTGTTGCATAAGCAGGAACAAATTGATGAGGTTGTTAAATGGATGAAAGGAGAATCGGTATCCCCGGAACAGATCAACCCACACCTGGAAACCATCAAAAGTGCTCCCATTAGCCAAAAGATAAAAATATTCCAGATTCTTCTTCGCCCAGAGGTGAGTCTACAGGGTTTGCTGGAGGTGCTCCCCAATGCCTCTTCAAAGATCCGCTCGTTTGGCATTTCAGATAAAGAATCACTGGAGAAAATGGAGATCCTGGTGAAATATGAGACTTACATCATCAAAGAACAAGAGATGGCTGACAAGCTCACAAAGTTTGAGGACCTGGTACTGAAGGATGATTTTGACTATCAGCAGCTCACATCTATCTCTTTTGAGGCCAGGGAAAAACTGAGCCGGATCAAGCCACGAACCATCGGTCAGGCTTCCAGGATTCCGGGTGTTTCCCCTGCCGATATCTCGGTTCTGATCGTTTATATAAGCCGATAATGTTTCACGTGGAACGATAACATGGAACAAGTTCATCGATGCATGGTTTGTAACGGAGAGAAGACAGAAGCCTATCTTCAGTGCATGGACTTTCTGGTAACCGGGGAACCATTTCAGCTAGTTAAGTGTTGCACATGTGGTTTCGTGTTTTTAAATCCCAGGCCCGAAGCATCAGATCTAACCCGGTATTATCTTTCCGAAGATTATCATTCACATACATCGGCAGGATTTTCTCCCATCCAATTGATCTATCGGCTGGTCAGAAAAATGAACATTCGCCATAAATTCAAGATCGTCAATCGGGCTGTATGGGGTAACACAATATTGGATATCGGGTGCGGAACCGGGGACCTTCTAGCTCACTTCAAACGCCACAGATGGAAAACATTTGGCGTGGAACCAAATGAAAAAGCGAGAAACCACGCCAATGAAAAAAACCGGGTTGAGGTGAAATACACATTGGATGATTGGAACTTTCAACCGGATACTCTGGATGTCATCACCCTTTGGCATGTGCTGGAACATATACCTGATGCGCGGGCACTGATGATCAGGTTGAGTCATCTACTGCATGACGACGGGAAGCTCTTTATTGCCTTGCCGAACATCGCCTCGGAAGATGCCCGGATATATAAGAAACATTGGGCAGCCTATGACCTCCCCCGGCATCTCCACCACTTTTCTCCGTCCACCTTTCGACTTTTTGTCGAAAATGCGGGATGGAAGATCTCCGGGATCATCCCCATGAAATTTGATGCGTATTATATTTCGCTGTTGAGTGAAAAACATCAATCAGGAAAAAGTGATTTTCTTCGGGCTATCAAAAATGGACTGCATTCCAACCGAAGAGGACGCAGGAACGATCAAAATTATTCCAGCCTGATTTACATGCTGCAAAAGAAAACCTCCCCGAAAGGCTAAAGACCAAATTTAGCCCCTTACAAACGACATAAGCTATCCTAAGCCCTTTTTAGTACCAAATGTTGATTTGGAGGAGATCATTTAATGGCGGGGCTATAAATGGGTTGTTGTTTAATTGGTTGGTTTTCAGGTGAATAGGTTGGCAGAGTCAAAAAGTCAGGGAGCTCGCCATTGCCACGCCGCATTGCGGCTCGCAATGACAACACGGTGAAACATAATTGGTAATACTGCTAATGGGTATGTTGAAAAACATATTAATTTTGTAGATGTCATTAAGGGGACGTTAGCTCAGTCGGTTCAGAGCGCATGCTTCACACGCATGAGGTCGCTGGTTCGAATCCTGCACGTCCCACTCCCGGGGGAGGAAGCAAGAGAAATGGCAGCCCGTACCGAAGGAATCCTATGCATCTCATCCGTCATACCGTCTTTTGGCTGTTTCTTCTTGCAGCAGTCCTCTTCTTTTCCTCTTATCTGACAGGTTATCTTTCACGGAAAACAGCCGATCCGGTACATTATCATCAGCGGCTTCAGCAAGCAATCCTGGAATATGACCGGATGCTGCATGAACGGCTCATTGAGATTTCTTCTTTGGCTGATGAAAAGGGTATCAAAACGATCTCCCCGATATTCGAAAATTCCGACAGGGATGACAGGGAGATCATGCTATTTCTTTACCGGGACGATAGCCTGCAAGCCTGGAACAGCGCCTCGGTTCCCGTCCCGCTGGTCATTTCCGATACCTCCTTGCTGCTGCCGGTTACCTTTTACCGTAATGGCGTGTATCGGCAGGAGGTGTTGAAAAACGGTTCAGAAACATTCCTGGGCTTGTATCAGATCAGGCAACAATACAGATATCAAAATGACTTTCTGGAAACGAAAATGGGAAGAGGATTACCTGATGTGTCAGGGATTGAAATTTCCGGAGAAAGGGGGAAATACAATATTCTCAGTGCAACAGGCGGCTTTCTTTTTTCCTATTCCTTACCCCGGAAACCGGAAACCCCATCCCGGGTGTTGACATTCATGGCTCTCCTCGATCTGTTGGGGTTGATCCTATTGCTTTCAGCCGGCTACCAGCTTTATATCAAATTCAGAAAGTACTTCTCCCGCACATCCCTGTTTCTGTTGATGTTTTTTCTGGACCTTGTGATTCTCCGGTTGATTCTGGCGTGGCTGAAATTTCCGGCTGGCTTGTTTGACAGCTCCTTGTTTTCTCCGGCAGGCATTGCAATCTCCGCATGGATACCTTCTCTCGGCGATCTTTTGCTACACGTCTTGTTCCTTTTAGCCTTCTGTTATGCCTTTTTCCGGTGGACCCGAAATGATCCCGGAAAGTTGAAAAATAAAGCCCGGGAGGTTATCATCACCTGGATTTTGGTCCTGTTCCTTTTCATCACTTTCCACGGACTTACCTGGTTGATCCAGGCACTTGTGTTGAATTCCGGAATAACACTAAACCTCAACGATATCCCTGCTGTTTCCTGGCTTACCGCCATTACCTACGCAGTGATTGGCCTTCTTCTTTTATCATTTGTGCTGGTTGGATTAAAGTTGATCCGCTGGATTGAGCATCTTTCTCACAATCCCTATTTGATCATCCTGCTTATCCTGGTTTCTGCGATATTATCCGCTTATTTCATTGATGATGATGTTTCTGACAGTCTTATTCCTTCGGTCTTCTGTTTGTTTTTCATGTTGTTTGCCCTGATGTTTATGAGGCAAAAGGGGCAATCCATTTCTTTATCGCAATCGGGGTTTTATATCTTGCTGTTTGCCCTGTTTTCAACGCTTGTGATGCGGGGCAGTCTGAACAAGGAGGAGCGAGAAAGACAGGAATTATTGGCGCTCAAGGTGATGGCCGAACGGGATCCACTGACTGAACTGATGTTCACTGACCTGAAAGAACAGTTGCTGAATGATTCTTCGAGGATTATGAAGTTTGCTTTAAAGGAGACCAACTTCAACCGTGAAAACCTACAGGAATACCTTAATGAGAACTATTTTTTCGGCACCTGGAACCGCTACGATATCACCGCAACCTTGTGCAATCCCAATGAGCTGCTGAACATCCGCCCTCTTGATACCCTGGTTCCCTGTGAAGATTATTTCAATTCCCTGGTTGGACAGTTCGGGGAAAAGACTGCCACGGAAGACCTCTATTTCATGGATTACGGGAATGGGCAGATCAACTACCTGAGCATGTTCCGTTTTGGAGGTGGAAAAGTTACCCTCATCCTGGAATTGAATTACCGGTTTACTCCCAAAGATCTGGGCTACCCCGAACTCCTGGTGGATCGCCGGCAGGCTTTTATCCCGGATATTGGCAATTACGCTTACGCGGTTTACAAAGACGGTGAGCTGATGCGCCGGTACGGGTTGGTGGCCTATGCTTATAAATGTTCCGTATATCCTTTGCCTGAAGGAAATTCCGGTGTTTTCACATTGGATGATGTCCGGCATTTTTATACCCGTTTTGGAAATACCGAGGTACTGGTTAGCAGGAAGAAAGAGAGCCTGATGTCGGTAGCGGCTCCCTTTTCCTATCTGTCTGTTTTCTATGCCTTGCTCTCATTTCTATTCCTGCTTTTGATCCGGTTCAGGCAGATCGTAAAACTACCGGTTCAACTCACTTTTCGTGAACGTTTCCAGGCCGTCTTAACGGGGGTGATGATCTTCTCTTTTTTCCTGATCGGGATCGGCTCAATCGTTTATTTTTACCAGGTCAATCAAAACAAGAACAAAGAGAATTTATCGGAAAAATCCCATTCCATCCTCATTGAACTGCAGCACAAACTGGCTGACAAACAGGTGCTGGATCCTTCGATGCACGATTACCTGGAAGGGTTACTGGTCAAGTTTTCCAATGTCTTTTTCTCCGATATAAACTTGTATAATCCAGGGGGATATTTGCTGGCCTCTTCACGGCAACAGATCTTTGATGAGGGATTGATTTCAGGGCTTCTTGATCCGGTGGCTTTGGGTCATTTACGAGATCAGAAGAAAATGCAATACATTCAGGAGGAACAAATTGGGAGATATGCCTATTTGTCGGCATACCTTCCCCTGATCAACAACGACGGGAATGTGATCGCTTACCTGAACCTTCCCTATTTTGCCCGTCAGGACCAAATGCGGAAAGAGGTCTTTGTATTCCTGGTAGCCTACATCAATGTCTATCTCATTCTTCTGGGAATGGTGTTGTTTCTCACATTGCTGATTTCCAGGTATCTCACAAGGCCCTTGCGAATACTGCAGGAGAAGATCGGTTCTTTCCGGCTGGGCAATGTGAATGAAAAAATTGAGTGGAAACATCCGGATGAGATTGGGAATCTGATTACTGAGTACAACAAGCTGGTGGATGAATTGACGTTAAGCGCTGAACGGTTAGCGGCATCGGAACGGGAAAGTGCCTGGCGGGAGATGGCCATGCAGGTGGCCCATGAGATCAAGAACCCGCTGACACCGATGAAACTCAGTGTCCAGCTCTTGCGAAAAGCTTGGCAGGAAAACGATCCGGGCTATCCTGAAAAGTTGGAAAAACTCACTTGTACCATCATTGAACAGATCGATTCCCTGACCGCTATCGCCGGAGAATTTTCTGACTTTGCCAAAATGCCCCAGACCAAAAATCAGCCCATTTTGCTGGATGAGGTGATACGTCAAACGCTGGATTTATATACAGGGCTCAAGCACATTCGGCTGGAATTCAGTAAAGAAACAGATATTCCGGCGTGGATTTATGCTGACCGTAACCAGGTGATGCGGGTACTCAATAACCTGATTAACAATTCTCTGGAAGCTTTGACCGGTCAGCCTGACGGACACATCCGGATCCTAATGATCCCAGGGTCGGCGATGCATGAGATCAGAATCCGGGATAATGGACCCGGTGTGCCCGCAGCGTTGATGACAAAAGTCTTTATGCCAAACTTTACCACTAAATCAGGGGGCACCGGTTTGGGCCTTGCCATTGTGAGGAGTATTTTACACAGTATGGGAGGAACGGTTTCCCTGGAAGAATCATCTTCCCGGGGATGTGTGTTTGCCGTTAGAATTCCGGCGTACCAGGAAAAGAAAAACCAATGAAAAAAGTCATGCACAGATATTCATTTCTCTCGATAGGGGTGCTATTCCTCCTGCTCTTTTCAGGATGTGGCAGAAAGGAGGTATTCAGACAAGAGGTTGTTTTTGAGCAGGGATCCTGGGATCGGTTCCGCAAATTGAATTTTGAGATTCCAATTCAGGGAGACGGTTCCTATGACCTGATTCTCGAGTTAGACTATTTGAGGGAAATCGAGATGGATATTCTGCCGATCCATGTAATCATCCTTACCCCGGACGGGGAAGAGCGGATTCAGGAACATGAATTGTTCTTTTCGGGCCGGGAGGTCAGGCAGCAAATCCGGAAGTGCGAAGGGGAGCAATGCAAGCTGGAGCTGGTATTGCAAAAAAAGCTGTACATGGAAAAGCAAGGGACATGCAGGGTGGAGATCGAGAATTTGTATCCTAAGATGGCGGCTGATGGTTTTCAGCGTGCAACCCTGAGAGCAATTAAATAATTCAGATTTTTTTATTTTTTTCTTGTCTTTTAAAAAAAGTGATATATTTGTCAAATATTAATACCTGAAGGTATTATTTATGATTATCTCAAAAACAACATCTTACGCTATCAGGATTCTCCAAGCCATGGCAAGAAATGAAAAGGAGGCCACTACCGCGACAATCCTGTTCCGACAACTCAAGATCAAAGAGCGTTACCTGAAACGGTTGATGACGACCTTGGCGAAGCAAGGGTTTATCAAGGGGAAACGTGGAAGAAGTGGCGGGTTTATCCTGGCCCGTCCGGCCAATCAAATATTTCTTTCTGGCGTTATTGAGGCCGTTGAAGGACTAGAATCATTCAATGCATGCATTCTGGGTGTTACCGACTGCCGGCTCTCCCCTGTATGTGCCATGCACGATGTCTGGGGGGAGATCAGAAAAACCATGCTGAATACTTCTTCCTCCACAACCATACAAGATCTGGCAAAATCACCTGGAAATATTCAAACGGAAATGAGTAATAAATAATTCACCATTTAATAAATACAAAAGGAGGTCTCTATGGCAGATTCAAATGACGTACTGAATGGATTAATCGTGGTTTACACCACTTACTCCATTCTTATTATTTCCCTGGTTGCGTGGTTCAGTTACCGGATTACACGTCAGGGAAGAGGTGGACTGGTTAAACCATCCATATTCTACACATGGGTGATCATGCTGGCAGTTCTGGGCGTTACGCTGCATCTCTTCACCTATAACACGATTCCGTGGTCACCGATGGACCTGAACCGGGCGGATATAAAACCGGATAAGGTCTTCGAGATCACGGTTAGCAACCATCAATTTCAGCTGCCTGCTGAAAAGATGATCATAAAAACCAGCGAAAAAGTCCTTTTCAAGGTTACTTCAACCGATCTCACGTATGGTTTCGGACTCTTCCGCCCGGATCATACCATGGTACTCCAAATGCAGGTTCTCCCGGGACATATCAACGATATCCTTTGGCAATTCGGGGAACCCGGGATTTATAGCATCCGTTCAACGGAGTATTCAGGTCCCAAAGGTGCATACATGGTTGTTAAAGATGCTGTGGAAGTCACAGAGTGATCAAAAGAATTATGAACGATTAAAAGTATATGAATATGAATTACATAAATACTTTGCTAAATGGAGAACAGGGGATATTCAAGGCAGATACACTTACCCCTATGCAGAAGATCACCCTCCGGTTTGTGGTGGTTGGACTTGTTTACTATGCGTTTGCGGCCATTGAAGGGATGATCATGCGGATCTATGAGATCACGCCCATTCCGATAATGAACGAGAAACATTTCTTTGCCATGATGACCGCCCATCCGCTGGTCGGCATTTTTGGGTCTACATATATGATTGTTTTTGGTGCGTTTTTATTCCTGGTTCCTTTTCTGATGAAGAAGCCGTTGTGGAGTATCAAAGCGGCCAACTGGACTTTCTTTCTGATTACCATTGGAACTATTGTGATGTGGTCTGCCGGTTTCCTCTCACACTATGCCCCCTTATACACCCTCTACTGGCCTTTACCGGCAGATTTCACCCAGTTCAGTGCAGTTGGCGGAGCGGTTTTCATCTTTGGAATTGCGCTGATCATGGTTGGCACGCTGATTTTTGTGGTGAATATTTTTAAAACCATCGTCTACACACCTGATGGGTGGGATAAACAACCTGCCGGGGCGTTATTGATATCGGCGCTTGGGATAAGTGGTTCACAGAATATTTTCCGAAAGAACAAAAAAGAACACCTGGTACCACTTCCGGTGGCGGCTATCGCAAGAGGGACGGTCGATATTCTGCTCAATGCGCTGATCATCACTTTTACCGGCGTACTTATTCTTATTTACATGCTTTGGGAAATTGGAGGCATTAGCCTGAAATCTACGGCCATTGATGCATTGCTATACAAGAACTGGTTTTGGTGGGGGTTGGATCTGATCGCAGACGGTGCGGTGCTGATTTTCGTGGCCGGTGCCTGGTATCTTCTTGCCACGCTTATCACCGGAAAGAAGTTATTTATGGAGAATTGGGCGCGTGCAGCTTTGTTTGTGGAACTGGTTGTTTCATGGACCGTTTGGTCTCATCACCTGTTATCGGATCAGGCACAACCGGGCATCCTGAAGGTTGTCTCCGGCGAAATGGTTACTGCTTTCGAGCTAGTCACCCAGGGGTTGGCGTTTTTCATTACCCTGGTTACTTTATGGAGTGCCCGGCCTTTAAAGATGACCAACCCATTGAAGTTCCTACTTGGGGGCTTACTGGGGTTTGCCCTAGCTGTTCCCTGTGGAATTTTGCAGGCTGATCTCGGGTTGAACCGGATTCTTCACAACACCCAATGGGTAGTAGGTCCACATGTGCATGTTGCCGTGCTGGTCGGCTTGACCATGACTCTTTATGCTGCGATATACTTCTTATTCCCTATCCTTACCAACGGGGCGAAATGGTATAGTCAGAAACTCGCCAATTTCCACTTTTGGGCACATCTTCTTGGGGGGATCGGCATGGGGGCTTTTATGGGTATGGCTGGTTTGAAAGGTATGCTGAGGCGTGCAATCTATGTCGATGGAGAATTCAATATTTACATGATCCTTGCTGGCATTTGCGGGGTATTTCTGCTGTTGGCATTTCTTGCTTTCCTCTATAATATCATCATGAGCGTTGGAATTAACGGGGCGCTTGGCATATTCAAGCCGGCAAAGCTGAAGACGAAAGATCTGCTGCCGGCGGAAGGGAAGTAATTCGTATTTTCACCTCAAACCCTTCGATTCAATTTTTATACCTTTGCACCCCCTCCCCTGCCCCTCCCCCAATTGGGGGAGGGGTTTGGGGGTGGGGGTAAACGGCCCTGTAGTTCAACGGATAGAACAGACGTTTCCTAAACTTCAGATCCAGGTTCGATTCCCGGCGGGGCTACGACGACAAGTCTAAAGTGCAAAGTGTAATATATTGCACTTTGCACTTTTGGTTTCAGACTTGGCTAAATAGGGAGAAGAACAATTACCTGAAAGGAGAAGAGTTGTAAAAACACTATTCACTATTCACTATTCACTATTCACTCTACTACGTACAGCGTTACAAACGTCATGATCCCGGCATGGACCTGGGCGGCGCCGTAGATGTCATAGTGCTCTGTGTCGTACCAGTAATAATGGGGAGGTAACTCGACGATCTTTACTTTGCCTTCGGCATCGGTATAGTAAATGCCGTAATAATTGCCATCAGAAAGTGCCCCAATGGACTTTGCCAGGTAAACGGCCTCACCCACAATAGGAACCCCATAACGGTCAACGACTGTGATCGTGATCCCACCGGTTGTTTCATCTTCATCTGCACAGGCTGTAATCCACAAAACGGACGATGAAACCAAAAGCATCCCGAGGATCAAATATGCAATTCTTTTCATGATGGTTTGATTTTTCCACGAAGGTAGAAAGATTTCAGGTTGCACATATCAAGATTATCTATATTTTTGACCATTGAAACAAAACGGAAATATTTTCGTTTTTCCCACATCATCAATGCGATCAAGCAATGAAATTTTCAGTTAACCTTTTTCTGGCATCCTTCTTCGTTTTCCTGTCATTTCTTCTCCATTCCGGTCTAAGGGCGCAAAAGCTCTGGACGCTGAACGACTGTATTACCTATGCGATTGAGAACAACCTGGACATCAAGAAGCAACTACTGAACGTCAAGGTCAACCGCGCCAACCTGTTGCAAAGCCAGTTGAACCTGCTACCCGACCTGAATGCCGGGGCTACCCATGTGTATAACTGGGGTAAGACCATCGACCAGTACACCAACACCTTTGCAGTCAACGAAGTACGCTCCAACAGCTTTTCCATCCAAAGCAACCTGACGGTGTTTGACGGGCTGCAAAAGATCAACACCATGCGGCAGAAGAAGATCGACCTCATGGCCACCCAGTATGATCTTGGTGTCCTGGAAAATGACATCTCCCTAGCGGTGGCCGGTTTTTACCTGGAAATCCTGATGAACATGGAGCTGGTAGAGATCGCTCACAACCAGGCTGATATTTCAAAGCAACAGGTGCGACGGGTCAGGCAGCTGGTTGATGCCGGCGCTGTTGCCCGCGGTGATTTGCTCAACATCGAAGCCCAGGCCACGGCTGAAGAAATGCAAGTTGTTGAAAATCAAAATCGGTTATGGATCTCTTACCTTAGCCTGATGCAACTCATCGACCTGCCCTTGGATACTTCATTCCGGATTGTAAAGCCGCAGTTGCGATCGGTCGAAGATCAGCGTGGAATCCTTCCTCCTGAGGCCATTTATCAATATGCCCTGGGAAATCGTCCGGAGATCCAGAGCGCGGAGATGAAGCTGGAGAGCGCCAGACGATCCATTGCCATTGCCAGAGGTTCACAATATCCTATCATTTCTGTGGGAGGGTCGTGGGGTACCGGCTATTCCGGCGCCAGCAAAGAGGTAGCCTCCAGCAGCCTCTACATGTACCCCATCGGCATCACACGGCAAACAGGGGATACGGTAATGGGTTTTGACTACCTGCCAACCCTGCGGACAAAATCGTTTTCAGATCAATTGAAAGATAATGAAAACAAAACACTTGGCTTTTATTTAAGTATCCCGATCTTCAATGGCTGGCAAAGCCGGAATGCCATCAGCCAGGCCAAGATATACACCGACATGGCAGAGCATACGCTTCAGCAGCAAAAAAACACCCTACGCAAATCCATAGAACAGGCATACACTGACGCCCTCTCTGCCCAGAAAAAGCACAAAGCCGCCTTGTCCCGGGTGGATGCCCAGGAGGAAGCCTACAAATATGCCCAACAGAAATTTGAGGTCGGGATGATAACCGCCTTCGACTATAATACCTCGAAGAAAGATCTGACCCAGGCACAACTGGAGCTGCTCCAGGCCAGGTATGACTTTGTATTTAAAACAACCATTCTCGACTTCTACATGGGCAAACCCATTTCCCTGAATTGATAACAGTTTAAAGCATTCCTGCCGATGAAAAAGATGAAGAAAAAAACATGGATCATCCTTGTTTCCTGTCTGCTGGTTGCCGTATTGATCATCATTGCTATTGTAAAAAAGAAATCTGGCGTTGAGATCAATGTAAGCACCGAAAAAGTGGAAAAACGGACCATCGTGCAAACCGTCTCGGCCAATGGCAAAATCCAACCCGAGAATGATGTTAAGATCAGTCCTTACATTTCGGGTGAAGTAGTACAACTTTACGTCAAGGAGGGGGACCGGATCAAGGCGGGAGACTTACTGGCGAAGATCGATCCGGAAATCTACGTTGCTGTTTATGATCAAAGCGTTGCGTCGTTAAATACACAAAAAGCCAATCTGTCGAATGCAGAGGCACGTACGGCACAAGTCAACGCGCAATACGAGAATGCCCGGGTGACTTTTGACCGGCAGAAAAAACTGTTTGACCAGGGAGTCATCTCACAGGCCGATTATGACGTGGCCAAAGCCAATTTCGAGGTTGCCAAAGCCCAGTTGGAATCCGCTCAGCAAGATGCCAGGGCAGCCGAATACATGATCAAGAATTCCGAAGCAGCCTTAAAGCGAGCCAAGGATGACCTGACCCGGACCACGATTGTAGCGCCCGGTGATGGCCGTGTCTCCCGGCTCAGCGTTGAAAAAGGAGAACGGGTTACAGGCGCTTCACAGTTTTCAAGCGGCACGGAGATCATGCGGATTTCGAACCTGAATGAAATGGAGGCGCTTGTTGAAGTAAGCGAAAGTGATATTATCCGTGTGAAATTAGGCGACACGGCGCTGATCGAAGTCGATGCCTACCTCAACAGGAAATTCAAAGGTGTCGTCAGGGAAATTGCCACTTCAGCCAACACCGTCGGAACCTCGGCAGATCAGGTTACCAACTTTAATGTGAAAATCCACTTGCTGAAGGATTCCTATCAGGACCTGATACCTAAAGAAAATCCCGAATACTCTCCCTTCAGGCCAGGCATGTCGTGTACGGTAGATATCCAGACCCGGCGGGTTGAGAAAGTACTATCCATACCTATCCAGGCTGTGACGACCCGTACTGAAAAAGATTCAACCGAAATAAAAAATGAGCCCAAAGCAGAAAGCAGCGGACAGGGAGAAGAGATGGTGTATACAAAGACCAATGCCGATAACCAGGAAGTTGAAGAGTGCATTTATATTTTTGAGAATGGAATTGCCAAAATGCAGAAAGTGAAAACCGGCATACAGGATAACACCTATATCGAAATCATAGAAGGGGTTAAAGAGGGCGACGAGATCATCACAGCGCCCTATACGGCGGTCTCCAAAAAGCTGAAAGACAAGGATAAAGTTAAGAAAGTTGATAAAAAAGAACTCTTCACCAAAGAGTGACCTCATCCTGTGTATTGAAACAGCCACCCCTGTTTGCTCGGTGGCGTTGGCGCAAGGCCGGGATATCTTAGCCCTGAAAGAAGATACGGGTAAAAACGCCCATTCATCCCTGCTTACAATCTTTATTCAAGAGGTTTTCAGTGAAACAGGAAAATCATTTGCTGAAACGGCTGCTGTGATTGTCAGCAAAGGCCCGGGGTCATATACGGGTCTCAGAATAGGCGTTTCTGTAGCCAAGGGCTTCTGTTTTGCCCATGACATTCCACTCCTGTCAATATCAACACTGCGGGGCATGGCATGGGGAGCCGCCCGGGAAATAAAAGAGGCTCAGTTTATCATTCCAATGATTGATGCCCGGCGAATGGAAGTTTACTCCGCTGTGTATGACCAGCAAGTCAACCTCGTCCGGCAGATCTGTGCAGAAATTGTTGATCGGCATTCCTTTGATGCATTTCTTGAAAGAGGAAAAACAGCCTTTTTTGGAACCGGAGCCACCAAATGCAGAGAGCTATTCCAGGAACATCCGAATGCCTTGTTTCCCGAGAAAGAGTTTATCTCGGCAGCCCATATGGCTGAACAGGCAGATCAATTACTCCAGGATGGCTTGTTTGAAGATTTAGCCAGTTTTGAACCGTACTACCTGAAAGAGTTTGTTGCCGGGAAACCGAAGGTTAAAGGACTACTTTAAAGTACGAAGTACGAGGTACGAAGGACGAAGATGATTTGATATGAGGTAGCGAAGTAGCGAAATAACGAGCAACGAGCAACGAGCAACGAACAGCGAATGACATCATACAAACGATTTCGGACAAGGGTTGTTAATATCGGGGATGTTCCGGTGGGAGGGACATATCCGGTTCGGGTACAGTCGATGACCAATACGGATACCATGGATACGTCGTCAACGGTGGAGCAGGTGATCCGGTTAAAAGAAGCCGGATGCGAATTGGTCAGGATCAGTGTGCCGGGTTTGAAAGAAGCTGAGAACCTTAAAAACATCCGGAAGCAGTTAAAGAAAGCCGGCTGTAACGTACCGTTGATTGCAGATGTCCACTTCAATTCGAAAATCGCGGAAATCGCTGCTACGATTGTTGAAAAGGTCCGGGTGAACCCGGGTAATTATGCTGATAAACAGGCTGTTACCAGACGCCGAAGCTTCCATGCATCGGAATATTCAGCAGAACTGGAACGCATTGCTACCCGTATACAACCGCTGCTGCGCATTTGCCGGGAAAACGGGACAGCCATACGGATCGGCACCAACCATGGGTCGTTATCACCCCGGATCCTGGAACGCTTTGGAGATACCCCTGAAGGGATGGTTGAATCGGCACTGGAGTATGCCCGGATTTGCCGCGACCAGGGCTTTAATAACCTGGTGTTGTCGATCAAATCCAGTAGTACCCGGTTGATGATCCAGGCCAACAGGCTACTGGTCAGGCAGATGAAGAAAGAGCAGTTGGATTTTCCATTGCATCTGGGGGTCACGGAGGCCGGAGATGGAGAAGATGGAAGGATCCGATCAGCCATCGGGATCGGGAGTCTGCTCGTAAATGGCATTGGCAATACGATAAGGGTTTCCCTCACGGAAGATCCGGTGAACGAAATTCCGGTTGCCTACAACATTCTTCAATCTGTCGGTGTAAGGGTTACCCGGACAACCTTTATTGCCTGCCCTTCCTGTGCCAGGACACATTTCGACATCCAACAGGTTCTTCAGCAGGTAAAAGCTGCAATGAGTCATTTGCCAGGGTTGAAGATAGCCGTCATGGGTTGTGTGGTGAATGGACCCGGAGAGATGGCAGATGCTGATTATGGTTATGTTGGAGGGGTTGGTGGGAAAGTGAACCTATACCGGAAACAAAAACTGGAACGGAAAAATATCCCGGAAAAAGAAGCACTCCAAGAGCTTATCCAACTGATCCGGGAAGGTGGTGATTGGAAAGCGGATCACTAACCTCTTTCGGGGCTTCCCTCCCAAACAGGAAAAAGCAATAGAAAAAGGCATACAGGGTTACTCCTGCCTGTGATTCAATGGTATCTTCCGTCAACATGGCCAGGAGGATAAAGATCAGAAAAATCGTAAAAAAGAAATCCACTTTCCGTCGGTAAAGATACACGGGGACAAAGATGCTCAGGAGGAACCAGGTTAAGCCGATGAGGCCAAACCCAACCGTGATGGAAAGAAACTGGTTGTGCGACCGCCATCGCTGATCAGGAGCCAGCATGGTATTCATCTTCTCATATTGGTGTTGAAAAGCAACGTTCATATCTCCTGTTCCGACACCAATCCAGGGATGTTCGCCAATAATCCCAATGGAGGCGCGCCAGAATTCCATCCGTTGGATGAGCGAATGTCCCGAAGGATCATGGGTGCGCTGATAATCCTTAATCTCAAAAATAGTCTCCCGGATCCGGTTACGGATGCCCCAGTCTTCCAGGCATTTAACATTTGCAATACCTGATTCAATAGCCAGAATCTCCTTGTCAGTGAGTGTATTCACTCCTTCTGCATCCTTGCGCAATCCTTTGGAGGTAAGGAACCGTACCAAGGTGTTTTTTAATACCTGTTTTTTTTGATCAACCCCATCGAAGTCGAAGTTACTGCGTGAATTCCAGGCACTTCTGAGCTCTTCCCAGGAAATGAATATCCACAGATAATAACCGTTCTCGGTTTGTTTTTCCAAAAGATTATGGACATAGGGATTACCCAGCGCAGTGACCGAATCCAGTTTGGTCAGGTCTATAGGATTGACTTTCTCCGATTCAAGATAGATACTCCGGATATATAGAACAGATGCAGTTAATGCCGCAAGATATGCCAGGGACAGGATGGCAATAAGCCGGTAGCTTCTCCCGTGGATAAGAAAGAGAAGAAGCAATACCCCTGATGACATGATGGAAATGATGATGCCGGTAACCGATTCCGACAGGATCAGGTAGAAGATGAACCAGCCGATGATCAGCACGAATATCAATCTGATCCAATTTTTCTCGAAGCTGTTGCGGAAGATGAAATACCCCGGGTAATAGACCCCAAGACCCATCAGGATTCCAAAAATGATATGAGAGATAAAGGAAGATATTTCGCGGAGATCGGCAATAGGATACAAGGCGTAATAGGAGATATTCTTGATGCTTACCAGCAACAGGGCGCCGATAAAGAAGAGCATGATGAAGCCAAAGGTCTTTCTGTTGATTTTGGGCAGGGCTGCAAAGAAAATCGGAAGGATCAGGAGTGGAAGCTTGGTACGGAGATCTTTGAAGGCATAGGAAAAATCGGTAGTATACAGAAGTCCCAGGAGGTGGAGCAAAAACAAGGAACTGAAGATCAAGGCAGGTTTGTTTTGAAAAAATACCCGCAGTTGTTTCCAAATGCTGTTGCCAATTTGTACCAACAGGTACGGGATCAGGTACAGGCCTATTTTCCAGCCGGGGAATGATTCAAAAAAGCGGATGAACCGATCTTTCTTCATCCCCTGTAGCAAAAAAACGCCAAGGAGCCAGAATTCACTCACACTCATGAAGAATTTGGAGGAGGTGAGCGCCACCATCATCATCGCGAGGGCAAAGAGATAGTTCCAGTGGATAAACGCTTCGGAATAATCAAAAATCCGCCGGATAAAGGTCATGGTTCGTTCTTGTTTTCAGCGAAGTAAAAATAGACAAATTGTACCACAATTTACTTTTTCCAGAAAGAAGGTGCAAACAAGATTAAGACAGAAAAAAGCTCAAGGCGTCCCAGGTACATCATGGCATCCAGGGTCCATTTTGCTGCGGCAGGCAGATGGGCAAAATTCCCAACCGGGCCAGTAGCTCCCAGTCCGGGACCAATGCCGCCCATACAGGTTGCGACAGAACCAAATGACTCAATCACAGGGACTTGTAATAGTAATAGTAGCACCGAACCGGTGAGGAATGTGATCAGGTAAAGAAGGATGAAATTAAGCGCTCCGAAAATTACCCCTGAAGGGATAGGAAAGTTATCCAACCTTACATGGGTTATAAGGTTGGGATGGATGACTTTCCTGATCGAATACCTGAGTGTTTTCAGCAGTAACAGATGTCGAACCACTTTGATGCTCCCGGTGGTGGAACCGGCCATACCCCCGGAGAACATCAGGATGAATAAGAGAAACCAGCAAAAGGGATCCCAAAGCATATAATCTGCTGTTGCAAATCCGGTACAAGAGACAATGCTTGTAACCTGGAAAATCGCGAGTCTGAATGCTTTTTCAATATCCATGTTCATCTTGGCCATCAGAAATCCGGTGATGATCAGGGAAGGAATGATCAGGATCATCAGATAGAGCCAATATTCCTGATTTTTAATAAGCTTGCCAGGTCTGCCTCGGAAGGCAAAGTAGTAGAGGGAAAAATTCGTTGCTGCAAGGAACATGAAAATGGTTATGATATATTGAATATAAGGAGAAAAGCCAATGATACTTGAGTTTTTGGTTCCAAAACCTCCGGTAGCTACGGTAGCAAATGAGTGACACAGCGCTTCCCACAAGCTCATTCCACCCAACATCAATAAACCTGTTTCAAGAAAAGTTAGCAACAAATACATTCCCCACAACAACCTCGCTGTTTCCTTGATGCGGGGATGAAGTTTGTCTTTTGTTGGTCCGGGAGATTCAGCGACGAAAAGTTGCATGCCCCCAAAACCAAAAATGGGTAAAATGGCGATGGTAAATACAATGATCCCCATACCTCCGATCCAATGCGTCAGCGCTCTCCAGAAAAGAAGTCCATGCGGAATGACCTCCACATCGGTCAGAATGGATGCTCCGGTCGTTGAAAACCCTGAAATGGATTCGAAGTAGGCATCGGTGAAAGAAGGAATACAGCCATGGATCATATATGGAAACGCCCCAAACAAGGCCATGATCAGCCAGGCTGCACTGACGATGAAATACCCCTCTTTTTTCCCAATTTCGGAGGCATGCCTTTTCTTAAAAAGAAAAAATAAGGCCAACCCAATAATACAGGTGATTGATCCGGATACAATCAGGGCAAAGGAGTCATCACCGCTATAATAGAAAGAAAATGGCAAAGAGAGGAAGATAAATCCACCTTCAATGAGCAACAAAAGTCCTAATGTTCGTAAAATTATTTTCCAGTTCAAGGACAGATCATTTTTTCCAGAAAGAAGGTGCAAACAAGATTAAGACAGAAAAAAGCTCAAGGCGTCCCATATACATGAGTATGGATAAAATCCATTTGGAGAGGGCAGTCAGATGAGCATAATTGCCCACAGGCCCTTCGGCGCCCAATCCCGGTCCAACATTTCCAAGACAGGCTGCTGCAGACCCGGCTGCATCCAGGAAAGGCACATTGGTTATTATTAGCGCCAGGGTTCCTCCGGCAAAGGTGATCAGATACAGCAAGATCATGGTCAGCGCCCCACCCAGGATGGTCTGCTGCACCGGCTGGTCGTTGAACATAATGTTTCTGATCATGTTGGGGTGGATACTCTTCCTGATCTGCTGGCGGAAAACTTTTAAAAACAACAGCACCCTGACCACTTTCACACTTCCGGCTGTGGATCCGGCCATGCCGCCAATGAACATCAGCAGGAACAGCAGAAACCAGGTAAATGGAGGCCACAACAGGTAATCAGCCGTGGCGAACCCCGTGGTGGTAAGGATGCTCACAACCTGAAAGAGCGCCAAGCGGAAAGAGGATTCTATGCCTGTTTCGGACAAAACCCCTAATGCGGTCCAGATCACCAAAGTGGAGATCAGGATAAGGAAAAGGTAGAACCGGAACTCCTGGTTTCTCCAAACAAGCTTGAATTTCCCCCGAATCATGAAGTAATGGAGAGAGAAATGGGTTCCGGCAAGGATCATAAAAATAGTAATGACGTACTGTATAAATGGAGAGAAATCCCCAATACTTGTATTTCTCGTTCCAAATCCGCCGGTTGCAACCGTAGAAAAAGTCAAACAAAGGGATTCCCAAAGATTCATTCCGCCGAGCATAAGTAAAATGGTCTCCAGAAAAGTCATAAACACATAGATACCCCAGAGCAGCCGGGCTGTCTCCTTAATGCGTGGCTGAAGCTTGTCTTTGGTCGGACCCGGTGACTCCGCCGCAAATAACTGCATCCCTCCGAAACCGAAAATGGGGAGAATGGCGATGGTAAATACGATAATTCCCATGCCTCCAATCCAATGGGTCATCGCTCGCCAGAATAATAAACCTTTGGGAAGCGCTTCAACATCGGTTAAGATGGAAGCCCCGGTGGTGGTAAAGCCTGACATCGCTTCAAAAAAGGCATCCGCAAGTGATGGTATGCTGCCATGGATCATGTAAGGCAAACCGCCGAAGAGGGACATGATCATCCAGGTTGAAGCCACAATAAAATATCCTTCTTTTTTGCCAACATCAGCGGCTTTGCTTGACTTGAACAGGGCAAGCAGAGAAAATCCGGAAAGAAGCGTAATAACCCCGGAAATGATCAGCGCCCGGGCATCATCCCCACCATAATAATAAGAAAAGGGCAAGCAGGTAAAAATAAACCCGCCCTCAATCAGAAGCAGAATACCAATCGTCCGAAGGATGATTTTCCAGTTCATGGGATATTATTTTCTCCAGAAGATGGGTGAGAAAATGATAAAAAAGGCAAATAATTCAAGACGGCCTGCGATCATAAGCAAAACCATGACCCACTTGATGGGGATGGGATGGGAAATAAACAAATAGTTCTGAATATCTTTCGTAAAACCGGGGCCAACATTACCAAGGGTAGATGCTGCTGTGGTGAGAGAAGAGATGAAATCCATTCCAAACAACGACAGCGCCAGTGAGCCCAGGGCAAAAATCATGAGATACACCAGAAAGAAAACCAGGGTGTTGAAAATGAATTCCTTGGTGACAGGCTTATCATTGTACCTCACGCAGATGACGGCATTGGGATGCAGGAGTTTACGGAATTCTGCCCGCGCATTATTAAACAGGATGATATGCCGGAGGGTTTTAATACCTCCGGAAGGTGAACCGGAACATCCCCCAACGAACAGCAAGAGCAATATCATGAACCAGAGAAAAGGAGGCCAAAACGCCACATCCAAAGAGATAAAACCGGTGGTTGAAACAATGGATACGACTTGAAAAACTGCATCCCTGATGGACACGATCAGGGTTTTGTCGGCAGCATACCACAGCACAACTGCCGTGACCATTGAGATGAAAAAGATCAGTGAAAAATAATACCTGAATTCCTCATCTTCCCAGATCTTTATAAATTTTCCCTTCAATACAAAATAGTGTAACGGAAAACTCATTCCGGCCAACAACATAAAGATAATCAATATCCATTGAACCGAGGGGGCAAGGGACATCACACTGTCGTTAAATGGTGAAAATCCTCCTGTGGAAATGGTTGAAAAAGAAAAACATACAGATTCAAACCAGGGTATTTTCATCATCATCAAAACAACCACTTCCAGGATCGTAAAAAGAAAATAGAGGGCAAACAGGCGCTTGGCAACTCCCGCCAGGTGCGGGTGAACCCTGTCCTTGATGACCCCGGGTATTTCCATTGAAAACAACTGCATCCCTGCAAGGTTGATGTAAGGAAAGATGCCGGTGACCAGGAATAGAATTCCCAAACCACCCAGCCACTGGGTCATACTTCTCCAAAAGACGATACTGTGGGGCAAGCATTCAACATCATTGATAACCGTTGCACCCGTGGTTGTGAAACCGGAAGTGCTCTCGAAAAAGGCATCGGAAAAATGGGTAAGGGTGCCACTCAGGAGATAAGGTAAGGCGCCACCCAGGATGACCACGATAAGGGAAACGGGCGCCATCAGGTATCCCTCCCTCCTTGCGGTGCTGGCAAACTTGGCTCTCCGGTAGGCCAGCCAAAGGAAAAAGCCGACCAGGAAAATAGAAACCGAAGAAAATGCAAAGGCATCCATCCCCCCATCAGGAATGATCAGGGAGATGATGAAACAAGCCAGCAGGGCAATGCTTTCCAGCATCATCATGATCCCTACCGCTTTGGCAAGCATGCTGATTTTCATCGGGAAATGGTTCCTTTCTGCGGATTATTCAAAGAATTTTTCAACCTTGTGGATGGCGTTGGGAAGGGCAAAAACCACCACTTTGTCGTTCTCTTCAATCTGGAAACTACCCAATGCAATGAATCCCTTGTCTTTCCTGATAATGCCTGCGATGATGGCCCCTTGCGGAAAATTTAACCGGGCAATGGGTTTTTTCAACACCGGCGTATGGGGTTTCACCACGAACTCCAATACTTCGGCATCAATACCGCTAAGCATTTTCAGGGAGGTAACGTGTTCTTCCTTGGTATATCGGGCAATGTGGCTGGCAGTGATCAGTTTCTTGTTGACGATCGTGTTGATGCCGATATGCTGTGAAAGATCAATGTAGTCGATGTTTTCAACCAGGGCGATGGTTCTTTTCACTCCCATTTTCCGGGCATGAAGACAGGTAAGGATGTTGGTTTCTGAGCTGTCGGTCAGCGCCACAAAAGCATCCATGTCGCGAATACCCTCATCCTCAAGAAGTTGGATGTCCCGGGCATCTCCCCGGATCACAAGTGTTTTATCCAGAACGCCTGATAGGTATTCGCACCGTTCTTCATTGATCTCAATCAACTTGATGTTATATTTCCGCTGCAGCTCCCGGCAGGCGCTTCGCCCCGTGCGACCGCCGCCGGCAATGATCATATTCCGGACTTCAATCTTTTCTTTTCCCCCCAGTTTCAGCAGGTGGTTGATCCCTTCGGGCATGGTGATCACGTAGGCCAGGTCATTTTCCAGGAATACATCATCCCCTTTCGGAATGATGGTCTGTGATTTCCGGTGAATGGCCACCGCCCGGAAAGTTAAGTTGGGGTTTTCAGCAGCGATCTGATTCAGTGACTTGTTCAGCACATGGGCATGGGTATCGAGGTAGATGAGGAAGAGGGAAAGTTTCCCATCGGCAAACTCATAGATCTCTGTAGCGGCTGTCTGGTCGATCAGTTCGGCAATCTCCTGAGCGGCAATGCGTTCCGGGCAAACCATGTCATCCACACCAAGCTTTTTAAAAAATTCCAGGTAATCATCCGTGAGATACTCCTGGTTATAGATCCTGGCGATGGTCCTCTTGGCTCCCAGTTTTTTCCCAACAATGCAGGTCAGCAGATTGATGTATTCTGAGTGAACGACGGAAATCAGCAGGTCGGCTCGCCGGGCATTGGCACTTTCCAGTACCGATACATGGGTTGAATCGCCTGTGATGGTCATGATATCGGTATGCGACTGTAACTTGTCGAGCAACTCCTTGTGCGGATCCACAATGGTGATATTGTGATCCTCTTCCGAAAGGATTTTTGCCAGGTGAAAACCAACCTCACCGTCTCCGGCAATGATGATATTCATAGATTGAAATGGTTAGAGCTAAAATGGCCACGAAAGTACTACTTTTCGAAGCGTAATGATTCTTTTATTGAACTTTTTCGAAGGATCAAATCGTGCAAAGGATTTTCGCCGCTTTTTTCAGGGTTTCCTCTTTCTTGGCGAAACAAAACCGGAGCATGTGGTGATCCATACCACCCTTGTAAAAAGCGCTGAGCGGGATGGACGCGACCCCTTTCTCGATGGTCAGACTGCGGGCGAAATCCATATCATGCTCGTCGGTAATGGCATTGTATTCCAGCACCTGGAAATAGGTTCCAAAGGAGGGGATGATCTTGAAACGGGATGATTTGATCCCCTCCAGAAAGAGATCGCGTTTTTGCTGATAGAAGATACCCAGGCCTTCATAATTCCTTTCTGTCAGAAAATCGGCCAGGGCATACTGAATGGGGGTGTTGCAGGTAAACACATTGAACTGATGGACTTTCCGAAACTCATGCATCAGGTACTCCGGCGCGAGCACATAACCGATCTTCCAGCCTGTTGCGTGAAAGGTCTTGCCAAAAGAATAAACCACCAGGCTGCGTTTTTGGAGGTCAGGATACCGACATAGACTTTGGTGGCTCTCGCCATCGAAGATCAGGTGCTCATAGACCTCATCGCTAAGGACCAGGATATCGGTTTTGGATGTGAGTTTTTCCAGGCTCTTCATGTCTTTGGTGCGGAGAATGGAACCCGATGGATTGTGGGGAGTATTGATGATGATCATCCGTGTAGAACCTGTGACAAGCTTTTGTACTTCCCGCCAATCAATCTGAAAATCAGGATACTTCATTTCGTAATGCTTCACCGTACCCCCACACAGACGAACCGCCGGATCGTAACTGTCATAGGCAGGATCAAAAACGATCACCTCATCCCCTTCACGGATGAATGCGGCAATGGCTGTAAACAATCCCTGTGTTCCTCCAGCCGTAATGGTAATCTCAGTTTCCGGATCAAAGATGACGCCATACGATTTGCGTACTTTCTCTGATATGGCGCTCCGCAACGCCGGAACCCCTTGCATGGGTGCGTATTGGTTGCAGCCTTTCTTCATGTATTTGTTCACCAGGGAAATAAGCTCAGCGGATATCTCAAAATCGGGAAAACCCTGGGAAAGGTTAATGGCTCCGTGTTCACCGGCCAGCCTTGACATCACGGTGAAAATCGTCGTTGGCGTATTGGAAAGCTTGGAGATGATCGAAACAGATGATGCCATTGTTAATTTTTTCCAAATGTAACAAAGAATTGAAAAAAATCGGAATTTTGCCAGATCATGAAATACATTAATAAATATAATTGATTGAAAATGAAGAAGTTGTATTCGTTATTACTGATTTGTCCGGGATTGACCCTTTCCTTTATGCTTTCCGGGCAAACACCCTATGTCCGGCAGATCCTTACAGCCAACAGCGGCAAGTTTGAGTTTTCTCCACCTTATCAGGACTTTGTGACTGTTCAATCCTATTACCCCCTGAGTGGTCTGACAGCGGATATCCAAACCATTTATACACAGTCGGCTCAAGACATTTTAGTGTCGGGAGATGTGGCCTTCATCGCAGCTCAGGATTCGATCGTGAAGATCAACCTGAAAAATCACCGGCGGATTACCGCCATCGCCGATTCCGGAGTCAATAAGTTGTTCCTTTTCAATGGCGGGTTGCTCGTTTCAAAACAATGGCCGGTGGCGGTGTACTTCCTGCAAGTGCTCGACACCGCCAACTTGTCTCTGCTGTCATCCGTAGCCGGCATTTCAGGCGACTGTGGCTACATGACTGTCGTTGAGGATTCTGTTTATGTTGCCGTGAATGGCGGCTGGATGGGAACCGAAGGAAAGATCGCCGTGGTCGAAACGACAGGATGGACTGTCCAGCGGGAAATCAACCTCGGTGCGGCAGCAGTCGGCACCATGAATATCTACCATTACAACAATAAACTTTTCACGGTTAACAAATCACCCTATGCAACACCCGACGTTGGAAGCATCTCCTGCTATGATCTTGCCGGCCATGCTGTGATCAATACCGTTTTCGACAAAAATGTCACTACCGGTGCCGGGATAAAAGAAAATCTGCTCTTCTTTGGACTTGGTTACGGGATCGGGTCATTTGACCTTAATACCCTTCAGATTGCTGATTCTGTGGTTGTTCCGGACCCGGGATCAGCCGCTTTTACCTATATCTTGTCTGCTGCCGTGGATTCTATCAATGATCGGCTGTATGTTAACATCGGAGATTATGTTACGGCCGGCATTTGCCTGGTTACCAGCCTTCAGGGGGATACCATCACCACCTATCCGACCGGCATCAGCAGTGATGCAGTGACAGTAGATTACCAGATATCTGCGGCAGGATCAAATGAACTGACAGATAATTCATTGCAGATTTATCCAAATCCTGCAACCACTCAGGTTACCGTTGAAACACCAAATCATCAACCGATCAAAAGCATCTGCATTTTTGATCTTCATGGGAGGATGGTTACGGAAACCGGACAATTCAACCATCAAATATACCGGCAAGCTGTGGCTGTTGATCAATTCCCCGCCGGCATATACCTGATGAGGGTTTTGACCGAAAAGGGGGTTACGGGATCCCTGTTCCGCAAGGAGTAGTTGGATGCTTTTTCCACTTCATCATTTCTTTACTGAAAAGTTGAACGGACAAACACTCCTCATCAGTCGCACCGACAGCATTGGCGACGTGATACTCACCCTTCCGCTGGTCACAGTGGCAAAGCAGACCTGGCCCGGCTGCCGGACGGTTTTCCTGTGCCGGGAATATGCCCGTGAGGTTGTGGCTTGTTGTTCTTCCGTGGATGAATTTCTTTCCTGGGATTCCATTGCTGAACTTCCGGTACATCAACAGGTTGAAGCCTTCAGAAAAATTCAGGCCTCCGTTATCCTGCACGTGTTTCCGCGGCGGGAGATCTTCTCCCTGGCCAGAAAAGCCGGGATTCCCCTGCGGATCGCCGGCAGCACCCGCATCTATCCATTCTATTCCTGCAACCGGATCGTCTGGATGACCCGGAAAAGGTCAGATCTCCATGAAGCCCAGCTCAACCTGAAGCTGCTTCAGGGGCTGGGGATCAAGGAGTCTTACTCAACGTCCCAGATCCCTACCCTTTATCATTTCGATCGCATCCCGCTCCCAACCAATGAAATCCAGGCATTGATCGATCCCACGAAGTTCAATCTCGTGCTTCATCCCAAGTCAAAAGGAAGTGCAAGAGAATGGGGAACAGCGAATTTCAAGGCCTTGATCCATTTGTTACCGGCTGAAAAATACAAGATCTTTATCACCGGCACAAAAGAGGAGGGCGATCTGGTTAAGGATGAGTTGATTGGACAATTTGCGGAGGTTGTTGACCTGACAGGCAGATTTTCGCTCCGGGAGCTCATTGCATTCCTTTCCAGGGTTGACGGCCTTATTGCCGCCAGTACCGGTCCGCTACACATCGCAGCAGCATTGGGTAAAAAAGCTATTGGGATTTATCCTCCGATCCGCCCCATGCACCCGGGGCGATGGGAACCTTTAGGTGAAAAAGCTTCTTTTGTCGTTTTGAATAAGACTTGTTCCAAATGCCGTCATCAGCAGCATTGTGAATGTATGGAGGCGATTACACCGGAAGACGTTTATCGAATATTGTCAATGATTTAATCTGTAACTTTGCGATATAAGCCACTTAATATGCAGATCATCATTCAACCAACATCCTTATTGAAAATTTGGGAAGAACGGGAAACGCCATATGATGAAGTACTCAAGATTGTCGTTGATCTGGGAAAAAACATTATCGCTGTTGATGGTGAAATGCATGCCGATCTGGAACAACTATTACTTGATCATGGTTCGTTTCAACAGAATTTATGGGGAGCTAATATTTTCCCTCTTCGCAAGCCCCAAGATCAACTTGAATACACATCTTTGATAAACATCAGACCAGCGATGGGAAACAGAAGCATGGAGGTATCCGACCAAAGAATCAGGGAAAAGATAAAGGAAATAGTTGAAATCCTATTGAAATAGTATGTATCCGCTCAAGCAACATATACAATTGTCCCCGGAGAAATGGGAGAAAAACGCAAGAACCCAGCAGGTGCTGATGATCTCAAACGAACTGAACAGAGCCATTAACTGCCTGAAAGACGGTTATCCGCAAGATGCTGAAAAATGTATTGAACGTGCTTTCGAACTGATAGATCTGACTTCAGAAGACCCCAGGTGGATTAGTTCATTGAAAGAAATAAGAAGGTTTCGGGAGGTTCTTGCAGAGGTATATCTTTCAAAGGATATTGATCAAATCCGAGCCCTTCTTCCAACACTCCTGTTATTCGATGTTGAAGCCTACAATATGCTCCATTGAATTTTCCAACTATTCTTGGATTTCTTTATATGTTTGTAGTCCATTAAAACCATGAACATATGAAAACAATCGATGACTTTAATTTCAGGGGGTTAAAAGCCCTGATCCGGGTGGATTACAATGTACCGCTGGATGATAAATACCAAATTACAGATACAACGCGTATCGATGCTACCGTACCGACCATCAACAAGATCCTGAATGAAGGCGGGTCGGTGATCCTGATGTCACACCTCGGAAGGCCGAAAGAGGGCTTCGAAGAGAAGTTTTCCCTCAAACACCTGATCGGATATCTTTCGGAAAAACTCGGCCTAAAAGTAGCCTTTGCTACCGATTGTATTGGCAAACCGGCGCTTGATGCCGTAGCTGAACTAAAACCCGGGGGCATTCTGCTGCTCGAAAACCTCCGCTTCCACAAGGAAGAAGAAAAAGGCGGCGAGAGCTTTGCCAAAGAACTTGCTTCGCTGGGAGATGTTTACGTGAATGATGCTTTTGGGACGGCCCATAGACCGCATGCTTCCACAGCCATCATCGCCAAATTCTTCCCCGGAAAGAAAATGTTCGGCTACCTGATGGGGAAAGAGGTGGAGAGCATCAACTATGTCCTGAAAAGCGCCAAAAGACCTTTTACAGCCATTCTTGGCGGCGCCAAGGTGTCGGGAAAGATCGAGATCATCAACCACCTCATCGATAAGGTCGACAACATGATCATCGGCGGAGGAATGGCCTATACTTTCATCAAAGCGCTGGGAGGACATATTGGTAAGTCCTTGTGCGAAGATGAACTGCTTGATCTGGCAGCCAATACCGTGGAGGGATCCAAGATGATGGGCGTGAACTTTCATCTTCCTGCAGATACGGTCATTGCAGATAGGTTTGATAACGCTGCACAACAAAGCCTTTGCAACATCTATGAGATACCGGACGAGATGATGGGAATGGATATCGGTCGGGAGACCATCGGAAAATTCGAAGAGGTGATCGCCAAATCGGCCACGATCCTGTGGAATGGCCCGATGGGCGTGTTCGAGATGCCGTCGTTTGAAGCAGGCACCAAGGCCATTGCCCTGGCTGTGGCTGCAGCATCGGAGAAAGGCGCTTATTCCCTCATCGGCGGAGGGGATTCGGTGGCCGCGATCAACAAATACCACCTGGCAGATAAGGTAAGCTATGTGTCGACCGGCGGCGGCGCCATGCTCGAATGCATCGAAGGAAATATCCTCCCGGGCATCCAGGCTATCGAGCAATAAACCGTATTACTGTTTCTCTTTTTTTTAGTTCACGCAAAGAGCGCAAAAGATTGCGTTACGCACGCAAAGAAGGAATAACCAATCACACCTTGTCCCTCTGTGACCCTGTGACTCTCCCTTGAAACAACCCTTCTCATTTTCAAGCTACAGGGCTGATTCAGGTTCAGCCGGTTTCGCTGGATCCGCCACCGGTTGCCACCCTTTGATCCGGGTGCCGGTGATCTTCATCAGAAACGGAAAGATATTCCTTGTTTGCCGGTAAACCACCGACTTTTGGGCATCCTCCTGCGGGATGATGTGGGTATCCAGGTTGAACATCTCGATGAGATAAATCAGCACACTCAGGATCAGCAAGGCCTTGATCATCCCGAAGAAAGCACCCAGTATTTCGTTGAAAAACCCCAGGCTTACCGCTTCAGCGCCTTTATCCAGCAGCCGGGCAATCAACCGGATCAGGATCGCTACCACCAGAAAGGTGATAATAAATGCGATGGGTTGAATGAACTTCCCCTGGTAATCCCAGATATCGACAATGATATCCCTGACCAGGTAAGAAAGATTCAGTGCCGCCCACACCCCGGCGATCAGTGATACCAGCGATCCCAGGCTGCGGATGAAGCCCTTGATAAACCCAAAGATCCCGGAGATCAGGATAAGGATGAGGAGGATGAGGTCAATATAGTTCATAGGTGAGAAATAATTTACTTTTTCAGCCTTCTTGTCAATTCCGTGGCAAAGATGAAATCCTGGAGTTCCTGGTTATCACTTTCAAGGATTTCGGCTTTTGTCCCTTCCCACCATAAATGTCCCTTGTAGATAAAAGCGACTTTTTCGCCGATGCTGAGCACCGAATTCATGTCGTGGGTATTCACGATGGTGGTGATGCCGAATTCGTGGGTGATCTCGCTGATCAGCTCATCGATCACGCTGGCAGTCTGGGGATCAAGCCCGGAGTTGGGTTCATCACAGAAGAGATATCTGGGATTCAGGCTAATGGCCCGGGCAATGGCTACCCGCTTGGTCATCCCGCCGCTGAGCTGAGAAGTCCGCAGCTGATTGGTACCTTCCAGGTTCACCCGTTTCAATACAAAATCAACCCGCTCTTTTTTTTCATCCCACAACTGGTTGGTAAACATGGTCAACGGGAACATCACATTTTCTTCAACAGTCATCGAATCAAATAAAGCGCCGCCCTGGAACAGCATGCCCACCTCTTTGCGGAGGGATCTTTTCTCTTCTGCCAACATGGAAGTACAGTCTCGCCCATCATATTCCACGCTTCCGCAATCGACGTCATAAAGCCCAACCAGGCATTTCATCAGCACCGTCTTTCCCGATCCGCTCATCCCGATGATCAGGTTGGTTTTTCCCCTTTCGAAAACAGCAGAAACTGATGAAAGTACTTCCTGCCCGTCAAACGATTTGCATATGTTGCGTGCTTCGATCATGCCAGCAGGAGTTGGGTGAGGACGAGGTTAAACAGGATGATCAGGATGCTGGAATAGACCACTGCCTTGGTGCTGGCTTGTCCCACTTCGAGGGCCCCGCCCCGGATGATATAGCCGTGATAACCCGATACCGTTGAGATCAGAAAGGCAAACACCACTGTTTTTGACAGGCAGTAGAAGATGGTATATCCTTCGAAATATGAACGCAGCCCATCCACATAGTCATACGTGGTAACCAGCCCGGTCATCACCATGGCCAGCCAACCGCCGGTGATGGCAAAGCCGATGCTGAGGATCACCAGCAGGGGATTGATCAGCACGGAAGCCGTTACCTTTGGGAGGATGAGGTAGTTGGCCGAGTTGATCCCCATCACGTCGAGGGCATCGATCTGCTCGGTAACCCGCATGGTTCCAATCTCAGAAGCTATCCGCGATCCGACCTTCCCGGCCAGGATCAGGCTAAGGATCGTGGGAGAGAACTCCAGGATCACCGATTGCCGGGTGGTAAAACCGACCATCGACAGAGGGATCAGAGGACTGTCGATATTATAGGCAGTTTGAATCGCGACAACGGCTCCCATAAAGATGGAGATGATCACGACAATACCCAGTGAATCAATCCCCAGGCTCTGAAATTCATTGAAAAGCTGCTTGCGAAAGACCGGGCCTTTTTCCGGCTTGCGTAACACCCTTAGGATCAGGATAAGATAACCGCCGATGACAGAAAATATTTTCATCCGGAATAGCCCTACGAAGGTACAGAAAAGAACTACATTTGAAAAATATTTCCCGGGATGTCCCGTTTTCCTGATATGGTTTTCAAGCGATCACTGCGCATCGGAATCTTGTTTCTCGTACTGTTCGGATTAACATCCTGTTACTCTTCCCGGGGGCCGCAACAGCGTTATCATCCCAGGCGATGCTGGGATTGTCCCGCTTACAGCTACTCCAGCCAAACTCCCATTTTATGCCTGCTAAGCCTACCCTCTCAGCCGCTGAAATTTTAGCCAAATATCTTCCGGAAGGTACGGCTGATGCCGTGCTGGCAGTGTTGGTTTCACATGATATCCTGCTCAAGATCAAGCGGTCCAGGAGTACCAAATGGGGTGACTCCCGGCCGGCATTACCCGGTAGACGGGATGTGATCACGGTGAATGAGAATCTGAACAGGTATGCTTTTCTGATCATCACCATGCATGAGGTGGCGCATATATTGGCCATCCGGAAGTATGGACGAAAGATCAAACCGCACGGAGATCAGTGGAAACAGGAGTATCGGCTGTTACTCATCCCATTCCTGCTGGAAAGTGTTTTTCCGTTGCCACTACTTGCGGTCCTACAGGTGCATCTTACCGGCATCCGTGCTTCTGTACATGCCGATACCGCCCTGCTGGAGGCTTTGCGGAAATATGACCTTGTGACTGCCACCATCACGGTAGGTTCACTCAACGACCAGGATACCTTTCGCACGCAGAATGGCAGGGTTTTCAAAGTGATCGGAAAAATGCGAAAAAGATTAAAGTGCCAGTGCCTGGTATCTGGCAGGCTCTATCTTTTCAGCCCCCTTGCCGAGGTCTGGCTGGAGAAAAGAGCCTGACAGGAAAAAGCCCGCATGGTTTATGCTTCTATGGTATATTTGCAAAAAAATAACGCTGAAATCAACGCATCATGGAAATCAAAAAGAACGAAAACAACTATTGTGTGATCATGGCCGGCGGCATTGGCGTTCGGTTCTGGCCCCTCAGCAAAACCAATCACCCCAAGCAATTCATCGATATTCTTGGGACTGGTGAGACCCTGATCCGGAAAACTTTTCGGCGTTTCCTCCGGATCTGTCCCCTTTCCAACATCTACATCGTTACCAATGAACAATACTTTGGGCTGGTGAAGGAACAAATCCCTGAACTGCCGGAATCTCAGATCCTGCTGGAGCCGGCACGACGAAACACGGCTCCATGTATCGCGTATGCCAATTACAAGATCCAGGGGAAAAATCCTGAAGCTGCCGTGGTTGTTGCTCCGTCGGATCATATCATCATCCATGAAGATGAGTTTTTAAAAGATATCCTCATTGGGCTTCAGGCAGCCGAAGAACACGACTGGCTTCTCACCCTGGGGATCAAGCCGACGCGCCCGGATACGGGCTATGGATATATCCAGTTTCAGGATGGTGTGGTGTACCCGCAGGAGAAACAACTCAGAAAAGTGAAGACCTTCACGGAAAAGCCCGATCGGGAGCTGGCAGAACGCTTTTTGGCTACCGGTGAATTTCTCTGGAATTCCGGTATTTTCATTTGGAAATTGCGATCCATACAGCAGGCTTTTAGCCAGTTCCTGCCGGAAGTGGATGACCTCTTCCGTTCAGGGATAGGGAAATATGATACGCCGGAAGAAAAAGCCTTTATTCTTGACACATACACCATCTGCCGGAATATCTCGATTGACTACGGAATTATGGAAAAAGCAGAGAACGTTTATGTTCTTGCGGCAGATTTCGGGTGGTCTGATCTGGGAACCTGGGGGTCGTTATACGAGGCCCGCGAAAAGGATGATCACGGCAATGCGATCGTTGGAAAAAATGTTCTTTGTTATGACACCAGGCAATGTATCATCAACATGCCGAAGAATAAATTGGTTGTCATTCAGGGTTTGGAAGATTACATTGTGGTGGAACAAGATCATGTGCTGCTGATCTGTAAAAAAGCTGACGAACAGCAATTACGTCAGATAGTTAACGATGTGAAGGTAGAAAAAGGGGACAAGTTTGTGTAGTCCCGGTACCGGTTGTTGAAGTTGGTGATGCCGAAATCGAGCAGGATATTAAAGAGAAAAATAAAATTGAGGATAGTAAAATAAAAGCCATACTAACCCGGGGCAGCCATATTCTGCACGGTACGGTCGATACCGAATATCCAGAACGGCTTAACCAGCAGGTTAAGGAAAAGTAGGAATCCGAGGTTGTTAATAAACTTTCGCTTCATCAATCGCCTTTTGATTCAGGCAATACCTGGAAAAAGAAATTCTGTTTGCGGTGTTTGTCCGACTCAAATTTAACCAAAACTCCGCAATCGAGCACAAAAACCGAATATCCGAGTTTTTTTAACAGGCTCATACAGCCGGCCCTGTTTCGGTTATCCCACAGTTCGGTGTAGATTAGCGGTTTATACTTTGAAAGCAATCCTTTCGCCCCCGACAGAACCTGGAACTCGTAATTCTCAACATCGAGTTTAATGCCTGAAACCGGTTTTGATATGCTTTTTAACTCCTGCACATCATCGAGGCGTTTCATTGGAATACTGTATTTGTTCCCTGTATCGCCCTCGGCACCTTCTACCCCTTCGATGTGGCTAAGTCCGTGAAACCGAACCCGGTCGTGAACCGGCATGATGATATCCGCGGTGCCATTGTAACTCCCCAAAGCCGTTTTCAAAACAGTGACGTTGCGGATCCTGAAGAACTTCAGGAGTCTTCGCAGGGTAATCAGGTTTTCGGGAACAGGCTCAAACGAAAACACCTGCGATCCGGGGAACCTGTGTGCCAGGTGCAGGGTCATTACCCCGATGTTGGCGCCAATGTCAAGGATCGTCGAATCGCCCGGCAGCATGGAGAGAAAGTGAATGAAGTCGCCTTCCTTTTTATCCTTTTTCAGCGTATAGGTCTTAAATAATGCGAAAACGAATAGGTAGTTCCGGAACCCCAGCAGTTTCTGCAGCACATACTTAACCAACGTCTTCATCATGATGCCATTTGCCGACAAAATTACAACTATTTGGAGATAACGCGAGTTGAATCCCCGGCTCATGTCGGTGCGAAGAAAATGATCCCCGGCCGGGCTCAGCATACAATTAATTTCATAGATTTGCGTAACTAATGTTAAACACCAGACCGGGCAACCCAGGATGAAAATCGCAGTCAATACCAGGTTATTGCTGTCCGGCCGGCTCGACGGGATCGGCCGGTTTGCCGATGAAACGCTGCGAATCATTACCTCCCGGCATCCGGAACACCAGTTTATCTTTTACTTCGACCGCAAATTCGATCCGCAGTTCATCTATAACTCCAACATCACACCCGTAGTCATAGGTCCGCCGGCAAGGCATCCCCTGCTGTTCCTGGGTTGGTTCGAGGTATCCCTGCCATGGCATTTCAGGCGTTCGAAGCCCGATTTGTTTCTGTCGCCCGAAGGATACCTTTCGCTGTCCAGCCCTGTAAAACAGGTTGGCGTCATTCATGACCTGAATTTCGAGCACCACCCTGAAGATCTCCCCTGGGTGGTTAAGCAGTATTTTACACGGATGTATCCGCGCTTCGCCCTGAAAGCCACGAGAATTGCAACCGTTTCGGAATACTCAAAGGCTGATATTGCCAAAACCTACCGGATTAATCCTTCAAAAATCGATGTGGTTTACAATGGCGCCGGGCAAATCTTTGCTCCGCTGGATGAAGAAAGCAAAAAGCAGGTAAGGCAGAAATACAGCCGGGGATCAGACTATTTTTTCTTCATCGGCACCCTGCACCCGCGTAAAAATCTCGTCAACCTGTTCCGATCATTCGACTTGTTTAAGGAAAACGATTCCAAAGGCATAAAACTGGTTATGGCCGGTGCGAAAATGTGGTGGACCGAGGAGATCAGGCTTGCGTATGAAACAATGAATCACAGGGATGATGTTATTTTCACCGGCCGTGTTTCGGACGAAGAACTGGCAGCACTTATGTCGTCGGCGCTGGCGCTCACCTATGTTTCCTATTTCGAGGGCTTCGGAATCCCAATCCTTGAGGCATTTTACTGCGATACCCCCGTTATAACCTCAAACATCACTTCCATGCCCGAAGTGGCCGGCGAGGCAGCCCTGCTGGTCGACCCTTTTTCGGTTGATTCCATTGCGGTCGCTATGACAAAACTCACCGATGATCCGGTTTTCAGAGATAAACTTATTGATGCCGGCAGACAACAGAGGCAGAAATTCTCATGGGAGAAAACAGCAGACAAACTCTGGCAATGTCTGGAACGTGCCGCAAAGGGGAGTCAGCATCACTGAGCATATGAACTTTGAGGCCACCTTTCTTTTTTCCGTCATCCTTTAGGTTACGACCGACACCTTTGAGAATATCGCGAAACAACCGAAGTGATGTTTTATAATAAAACCGCTGAGGCGCTAAGGCGCTAAGAATTGATAATCAGAACAACTTTTCTCTGCGTCTCCGTGTCTCGGCGGTGAAATTGCTCTTTTGAGTCACCCTCAACGAGGCGTGGAGCTTCAATTATTTCTCTGCCAGGTGCTGGCCAAGGAATTTCTCCATGGCGCGGTAGAAGTCGAAACGGTTCTCTTCGTTATGGAATCCGTGACCTTCGTTATCCTTCACCAGGTATTCAACAGTGATACCACGCTTTTTCAGGGCTTCAACCATCTGGTCTGATTCAGCCTTGTTCACGCGGGGATCATTGGCGCCCTGGGCGATGAAGAGCGGACGAACGATCTTTTCAGCCTGCAGTGCAGGTGAATTCTCGGCCATCAGGAGACTGTCTTTTGAAGGATCGCCAACCATCTCGTACATCATATCCAGGTAAGGTTTCCAGTAAGGCGGGATGGTTTGCATGAAGGTGAAAAGATTCGAAACGCCTACATAATCCACTCCGGCTGCATACAACTCGGGATCTTTCACCAGTCCCATCAGGGTGGCATAACCACCATAGCTGCCACCATAGATCGCGATGCGGTCTTTATCGGCGATGCCTTGTGATATCAGCCAGTTAACGCCATCGGTGATGTCTTCCTGCATGGTTTTACCCCACTGTTTGAAAGAAACTTCCCAGAAAGCACGACCATAACCGGTAGATCCGCGGAAGTTGGGTTGGAAGATCGCGTATCCACGGTTAGCCAGGAACTGAACTTCGGGATTGAATCCCCAGGAGTCGCGAGCCCAGGGTCCGCCATGAGGATTAACAACCACCGGAAGATCGCCGGCGGTCTCAACGGTGTATCCCTTCGGAAGGGTCAGATATCCATGGATGGTTAAACCATCGCGGGATTTGTACTCGATGGGGAATTGTTGACCCATGTTCGATTCTTCCAACCAGGGACTGACGTCGGAGATCTTTTCCATCTTGTCGGTGTTCTTGTCATAGAGGTAATATGCGCCAAGGGAACGATCGCTGTAAGTACGGACAATAAACTTGTCTTCTTCTTTTGTAATGGCACCAATGGAAATCTCATAATCGGGAAGTTCTTTCTGGATGCGGGTAAAGATCCCTTTGATCTCTTCATCAAAGAACTTTCTTTCCCGTTTCCAGGAAGTATAACCGGCAGAGGTGAGTACCTTCCGCTTATTGGAATAGTAAAGACCTTCAACATCATAATCGGGATTCTCATATAGCTTCTCTATCTCTTTACCATTCTTAATATCAAAAATGACAATAGCCGCCTTGTCCCTGCCGAGGTTAGAAACAGCATACACATTTTGGTTGTCGAAGGTGAAGAAAACCGGGTTGACGGTTTCCTTGAAGCTGGTGCGAAGCACTGTTTTAAAAGGATCGGTTTCTTTCTCGCGATACCGGATTTCAGCATCTACCCCCGCAACGGCCATGGCCACGCGGAGTTTGCCATCATGGTCAAGGAGCCAGCCACTCACGTCACCGGGGTTTTCTGCCAGCATGGTCATCTTGCCGGTGGTGATGTCGAGCCGGTAAGGATCAAATACCTGCCGATTACGCTTGTTCAAGCCAATGATCACTTCATTGTCAATGTCTTGAAGATCATCAATGATCTCTGTTCTAACCTCCGGGAAGTCAGTAAAGCACATCAGGTTTTTCCCGTCCACATCTACGCCATAGAGCCGGAAGTTTTCATCTCCGCCGGTATCTTTCAGGAAGAGGATACGGGTATTGTTTTTCCAGAAGTACCCTGCAATGTCGCGGTCGGTTTCGCCGGTGAGCTGGATGGCGCTATCCTTGCCGATCTCCTGGACGAAGATATTCATCCGGCTTTCGAAAGGAGCAAGGTAGGAATAGTATTTCCCGTCGGGAGAGATTTGAAATCTTGTCCTTTCCGGGTTTTTAAAGAAGTCTTCCAAAGGAAGTTGTTTGGCGGCTTCAGGCTTGTTGTCTTTACAGCCCGAATGGCCGATCATGCCAAGTAGGATCATCATAATTACTGCAAACTGTTTCATGGTTATTGGATTAAAGAATTGATTATATGGTTATTTCGGAGCACAAAGGTAGAAAATCCGGCAGGTTTCCGATGAATTTTCTGTGACCCCCCCCGATTTCTCGATAACACCCCCCCCAAACAGATTACACTCATCAGCACATCAGCACATCAACCACCCGCTTCACCCGCTCCGTGTCCGTCACAAAGATGCCTTCTTCTCCGGATGTTGCCATTGTCAATGAAACAGGAGTATCGGTAGAATAGTTGGTTCCCGGAATATACTTCCCGGCCGACAGATGCACCTCGTTTACGCCGGTAAACCGGATTAGTTCCAGGATGTTATCCTCATTTATTCCGCCGCCCGGCAGGAGGATGATCCGGCCCGCGGCTGCCTGATGGAGCTCCCTGATCAAAATCTTGCCTTCAAGCGCTGAGGGTTTTTGTCCGGAAGTTAAGATCCTATTAAAACCCAGGCTGATCAGGGCCTCCATTGCCTCGAAGGGATGATCGGTAAAATCAAATGCCCGGTGAAAGGTAACCGATAAGGGGCGTGCGACCCCGATCATATCTCTGCAAAACGCCGTATCTATCTTGTTGTCGGGCGTTAGTGCTCCCACCACCACCCCGGAAACACCTTGATCCCGGCAAAACCGGATATCTTCAAGAAGGACTTCTTTTTCTTCCCAAGAATAGCAGAAATTTCCCGGCCTTGGGCGGACCAACACATGTATGGGAATGTCAAGTTGCTGGCGGCCCAGGACGATCGTGCCATGCGAAGGCGTTGTGCCTCCGAGCGGAAGGTTTTCACAAAGTTCTATGCGATCTGCACCGCCATCCCTGGCATGGATAGCAGATTGTAATCCGTTGGCACAGATCTCCAGCATGATCTTCCTGGTTGTCTCGGCACACATGGGTTCAAATGCGAAGGGTAAAGTCTGAAATGCGAAAATACAATAATCCGACCACCCGTCACGCATCACGAAATATTGAGCCCGATGCAATATATTCCCCCGGTATCCGTTTTTCATATACTTTTACCCTTCTTTTCAGGTTATTGAGTGGATATTTACATCAGGAAAAAACGGTGGAAATGGATCCTCTTCGCGGTGGCCCTGCTGATTGTTGGGGTGTCGCTCTGGTATTCCAATATCCTGGTTAACGAGATCCGGCAGGAGCAGATCAAAAACATCCGGATTTGGGCGGATGCCATTACCCGGAAAGCCAATCTGGTGAACTACACCGACCGGCTCTTCTCCCAGTTGCAGTCTGAAGAACGAAAAAGGGTCAGCCTCCTTGCCCAGGCGCAGAGACGGATCATCACCGCCACCAACAATGAGGATCTCAACTTCTACCTGTCGATCATTGCCGACAATACCACCATTCCGGTGATCCAGGTGGATGAAGACCACCGCATCATCAATGCCCGGAATGTTGATTTTAGCCTCGATTCTGTGAAGTATCTTACCGGTGCATTGATCCAGGAGTTTTCTGCCTACAATCCGATCATTGTCAACTATTACGGAAGTAAGAAAATCCATCTCTACTACAAAGATTCCCGCATCTTTTCAGAGTTGAAAAAAGTGATGGATGACCTGTTGAGTTCATTTTTTTCAGAGATCGTCGTCAACTCGGCTTCCGTTCCCGTTATCATTACCGACAGCACAGGAAAGAAAGTCCTGGAATACGGCAACCTGGAGGAAGAGCAAATGCAGGATACAGCGAATGTCGCCAGGATTCTGGCACACATGAAAACGCAAAACACCCCCATCCGTGTGCAACTCTCCAACCAGGGCGTACGATATATTTATTACAAGGATTCCTTCCTTCTGACACAACTGCAGTACTATCCTTATTTCCAACTGGGTATCATTGGCATTTTCCTGTTTATCGCCTATCTTCTTTTCAGCACGGCTCGGCGATCGGAACAAAACCAGGTCTGGGTCGGCTTGGCCAAGGAAACAGCCCATCAGCTGGGAACACCGCTTTCTTCGATGATCGCCTGGATAGAATTGTTCAAGATGAAAGGCCTTGACCCGGAGATCGTGGATGAACTTGGAAAAGATATTGACCGGCTGCAAACCATTACCGACCGGTTTTCGAAGATTGGCTCTGCTTCCCGGCTTGGCGAAGAAAACCTGGTGGCAATCATCTACGATACGATCACCTATATCCGTTCTCGCACCTCTTCCAAAGTGGATTTCATCATCAACAAACCTGCTGATGCGGAGATCAAAATCCCCATCAACCGGCATCTTTTCTCCTGGGTCATCGAAAACCTTTGCAAGAACGCCGTCGATGCCATGGATGGGCAAGGAACAGTGGATATCCAGCTGGGCGAAGAAAACCGGCAAATCTGGATTGATGTGACAGATACCGGAAAAGGCATCCCAAAATCTAAATTCAGAACTATTTTCCACCCGGGATTTACCAGTAAACAAAGAGGATGGGGACTGGGTTTGACCCTTTCGAAACGGATCATTGAGAACTATCATAACGGGAAGATCTTCGTCAAATCCTCTGTGTTGAACAAAGGTACAACCATCCGGATCATTTTGAGAAAAGCCTGATCATGGCAGGAATCTACATACATATCCCTTTCTGCAGGAAGAAATGCCACTACTGTAACTTCTATTCAATTGCCGGACTCCGGCACAAGGAAGACTTTCTGGTTGCCTTGAACAAAGAGATGGTTCTCCGGAAAGACTATCTCGATCATGATCCCATTGATACGATCTATTTTGGCGGGGGAACACCGACTTTGCTTAAACAAAGCGAAATCAGCAAGATTCTCGAATCGATCAATCACCATTTTCATATTTCCAGGGATGCGGAGATCACCCTTGAAGCCAATCCGGACGACCTGATCTCCGGTGAATTTCAGCCACCTTCTTCCATCTGCACCGACATCAACCGGGTGAGCATCGGAATCCAGAGTTTTCAAGATGAAGACCTGTCGTATCTGGGTAGGATGCACCGCGGGAAGGATGCCGTACAAGCCATTGAGAAAGCACAGCACTGTGGGATTTATAACCTGAGTGTTGACCTGATCTTTGGAATTCCCACCCTCAGCAACAGCAAGCTGGAAGAAAATCTCGACATCCTCCTCACTTTGCAGATCCCGCATATTTCTGCCTATGCGTTGACCGTGGAATCTTGCACTGTACTCGATAGAATGATCCAATCTGGCAATAAACAAACTCCGGAAGAGAGCCACACTGCTGAACAATTTGAGCTTATTCGTCGTCAGCTCACCGATTATGCTTTTGAACACTATGAAGTGTCAAGCTACTGCCTTCCCGGATTTCAGTCCAGACACAATACATCATACTGGAAAGCTGTGAACTACCTGGGATTGGGGCCATCTGCCCATTCATACAACGGCGTCTCCCGGCAATGGAACAAGGCTTCTGTAAATGAGTACATTGCGGGGATATCAAATGGGACGGAAGTCTTTGAAAAAGAGATCTTGTCGGATACCGACCGGTACAATGAGTATGTGATGACTTCCCTGCGAACCAGTTGGGGGTGTGATCTTTCTGTTGTTTCAGATACTTTCGGAAGCAGCTATTATGACCATCTGATAAAAAATATGGGTGAAAGTACTAATTGTCTGAAGTATCTGATAAGGGAAGGCAATTCTATCAAAGTTTCTGATGAAGGCCTGTTGTTTGCCGATGCTGTCGCCCGTGATCTGTTTTTTTAGATCTTATCTCTGCGTCCCCCCCAAAAAGTATATTATTTTGGACTAAAGTCCGGAAAACAATGGTTTTCAATAACCCCGGCCTTAAGGCCGGGGTAAGTCAAGGAGTTGGTAAACAGGGCTTTAGCCCAAAACAAACTCAAAATAGTGATATTTCAGATCAGCCTCATCTCTGAAACCTAACAAATACCCCAAGCGGGAGCTTCCGACCAGCCCTGTCAGGGAGATAAAGTTCGCCTGAGGTCAGCTCACGGATCCCTGAAAAATGAGATAAAACCAGATTTTCGGCAATGGTTGCAGAAAAGCCCATGGAATACAAATTCAGGATAAAGAAGCTCTTTTCAGGTTCCAACAGGATGCTGCAAAGCTTAACCATTTCATCGATCTGTTCGCTGAGCAGCCATTTTTCACCTTCCGGCCCCCGGCCATAGGCAGGGGGATCGAGGATAATTCCGGTATATTTTTTACCTCTGCGGACTTCCCGTTGAACGAATTTGAAGGCATCTTCCACGATCCAGTGGATCTGATCCAGGTGGCTGGCAACCATGTTTTCTTTTGCCCGGTTGACCACATTACGCACCGCATCCACATGCACAACATCATATCCGGCGGCACGTGCAGCAAGCGAAAACCCACCGGTGTAAGCGAAGAGATTGAGAACCCCTCCAGCCCCTCCCCTTCTCCCCCGGCCCCTCTCCCCCTCCCCAATCAGGGGAGGGGGCAGGGGGGAGGGGCTGGGGGTGGGGCTGGCACACACCCACTCCCAATTCCCCGCCTGCTCCGGGAAAATCCCGACGTGACCAAACGAGGTGAGCCGTAGGTTGAAAACCAACCGCAGGCTATCATGATCGTAAAGAATACTCCATTGTTCCGGGATCTTGCTGCGGGTTTTCCACTCCCCCCTCTCCGAGGCGCTCAGCTTTCCTTCTTTTCCCTTTGTACGAAAAAATGCGGCATCGGAAAGTTTTTCCCACTCGGCTTCCGTTAAAGCTTTCGGCCATAATGCCTGTGGCTCCGGACGACGTAATACGTATTTGCCGAAACGTTCCAGCTTCTCGTGACCACCTGAATCAATGATTTCGTAGTCCTGCCAGTGCGCAGGTGATAAATTGCCCATGTTCAGGATAATAACTTGATAACCAACAACCGCAATGGAGACGATGTGTGGTTTTTCCAGGCTCTCATCACACCGGCCTTAATGGAAATGCAAGTGTTTTCTGAGAAAACCGAAGCTTCTGATTCAAGATGCAGGGTTCCACTGCCTTCCAAAATGAAAAAAACAACATCGAAAGGCTGAACATGTAATTCCATTTTCTCTCCGGGCAGGAGTAAAAGATGAATGACCTCACATCTTTCAGAAGAAAACATCTGCCGGGCATCAAAAAGAGTTGAAGTCCGGATGGCGCTATCAATATGAATAACAGGATTAACCATGTCTGATTGTTTGCGTAAAGGTACAAGGAAAGTTGAATACAGAAGCCATTCCCTTTGCCGGATGCCAGATTACTATTCACTCTTCTCTGTTCACTATTCCCTGCTATCTATAGTCTTTTCACTTTACATCATGGGAGAAAACCAACCATCTGCTGAGTCGATAATATTCCCAAACCCCGCAAACGACGTCATCCACCAGGGAGTCTATTATGTGATGATCATCACAAAGGATCGGAAAGCCGCATTCAAAGTGATAAAAATATGATTTTCTTCAGCCTTCTGAAGGTCCGGTGTTCAAATATGGATTAAGATAACCCTGAAAAACCCCAATAACCCCCTTATTAATTATTAATTATAAATTATTAATTAATAGATTGTTATCGTCCAGTCCACGACTTGACAGTTGTATTGAGAAATTCTTTTTTCTCCTGAGAAAGCGTTTTGGTGTCCAGGCCGATCAATTTCTGAGCTTTTTCCTTGGTTGTAATGTCTGGGTAAGGAACATCGGCATTCCTTTTCAGTTTTTGTAATATCCGGGCGATCAGGAGCCTCGCTGATGACGTTTCATCAATGGATTTGGCAATGATCCGTGCCATCTCCAGGGGTGCGTGGAAGGAGTTTCCGTGTCCTGCTGCAGCATAATCCCAGTACCACTGTGCGTTGCGGATATGTTCGAGGGCCGGTTGCATCTCTGGTTCCGTGGCGCCGGCATCCCAGGCGGCCTTGGCTTCCATGTGTGCACGAACCAGCAACACTTCCGACTGATCCCGTATCTCCTTGACTTTTCTTTGCCGCTGATAGACATTTTCAATCAGCTTCTCCTCGCTCTCCCGGTGACAAACCTGGCAAGTCTGATTGATATATGCCAAAGGACTCGTAACCCGGTGGCTGGTAAACTTCTGTCCTCCTTCTTTCATGTAGGGCATATGGCAGTCGGCACAGGCAACACCCCGGTCGTAATGTACCCCGGTCAGGAATGCCTCATAATCGGGATGTTGTGCTTTCAGGATGGGGGCTTTGCTGAAGGCATGAACAAAGTCCACATGCCCGACTTTATTGTAATAGGCCAGCATGCTGTCGGCAGAAGTTCCATCCTTCCAGGGAAAGGTGAGGTAGCTGATATCTTCTGCCCCGGGATGTTTCTTATCAAAATAATATTCCACATGGCACTGGGCGCAAACGAGCGACCGCATCTCCTGGTGGGTGGCTTTCGACAGATCCTTTCCCATGGCAGTGAATGCTTCGAGCAATGCCGGCCGGGTGATCCGCAGATCCATGGTCTCCGGATCGTGGCAATCGCCGCAACCAATGGGATTGATGATTTCACTCCCAAGGGAAGCCCACTTTCCTTTGTAAAAACCGGCCACGCCCAGTTTAGCCATCATCCGGGGAACATCGGGACTCTTGCATGTCCAGCAGGTATTGGGTTGGGGCCCGTCATCCGGACCTTTGGGGGCGCCTGTCCGTAGCGAGTTATAGACATCCTCCACTGCATAAAAATGACCCCGGGGTTGATTATAATCCTTTGAAAAAGCATAGCCTGCCCAAAGGATCACCAGCCGGGGCTCCTCCTCCAGCATGTCGATGAAAGCATTCCCGTTGTAAAGGCTCCGGAATGAGGTGTCAGCAGTGCCCATATAGGACTGAAATTCCCGCGGAAAATTCATCCCCCACACTTCATTCCTGGCCTCCCATTCGGAGATCTTGACCGTAGGTTTGAACACATATTCCTTTTCTGCTTTTCGCTGGATGACTGAAGAAGCCAGTAATCCCAGCAGAAAGACCAGCACCATGGTGCCAATGAACAGGGCCCAGTTTACCCAGGGCTTGCGTTTCTTTGTGTTTTCCATAGACTCTTTTTTTACCCCTCCAGCCCCACCCCCCTCTCCCCCTCCCCTGAGTGGGGAGGGGGCAGGGGGGAGGGGCTAGGGGTGGGGTCCTCATTTTACTAATTTCTTTAACCATTCAGGCACCGGAGGCTTCTGCGGCGTGATCATGGCATGGGGCACAGAGGCCAGTCCCTTGACCGTTCCATGTGGTGCCTCCCGGTGACATTCCCAGCATTTCCGCTGCATCCATTCTACTTCCCCTTCCGCTTCTTCCTCTTCGCCAGATTCTTCAACCTCTTCAGGGTTTTCCAGTACTTGCAAGTGACATCTGATGCAATTCTCATGAACCACACGCTGCCCCATCTCTTTGATCATGATCACATCAGGCTCTGTCCGAAGCGTGAAAATAGTAGCATGCCGTAGCCCGTCTTGGGTTTTGAAGAAGTACTTCCGGACGACATTGTCATGGGGCACATGGCAATCGTTGCAATTCGTCACCTCCCGGTGGGAACTGTGCTGCCAGGTGGCAAACTGCGGATTCATCACATGGCAGTTGGTGCAGGTCTTGGGGTTATCCGACAGGTAAGAAGCAGCGTTTGAAATATAGAAAAGAAACAGGCTAAGACCGGCGATAATACCCAAAGCCACAACCACAGGCCTGCGCCAGCGAGTAGGAGGAATCAATGCACGGAAAATTGGATTCATATCATGTCATCATACCTGAATGCAAATATATAAACATTCATAGAATCTGATCAGGTATATGGAAGAAAAAAAATGAAAGTTTCAGGAATACGCTCTGAATATCTTTGTTATACGCTTGGTGGAACGCTGTGAAATCTAACAAAACCGCAAAGACGCGGAGGCGCAAAGAAGTGATAATCAGTACTTCATTTCTCTGCGTCTCCGCGTCTCCGCGATGAAACTACCCTTTTGAGGTCATTGAGTAATTCTTATTAATTCAAATTTCAGAATTACTCATTACTCATTACTCATTACTCATTGCTCTTTCTTCAGAGAATAGATTCTCTTTGCCCCATATCCCAGGCCGAGCGCAAGCAGGATGGAGAGCCCTCCGTCAATCGGAGCGCCGCCTCCCACCGGGGTGTTTCCCGGACCCGGACCACTGCCATTGTTGGGATGGGGTGGCTGTGCAAAGAGGCTTATGAAGCCAAGCGACAATATCGCTGTCAGAAGGATGATTCTTTTTTTCATATTCTTACCAGTTTTCATTGTTAATACATCAGAAAAGAACCTTCTTTACCGAGACCTGTTCTCCAGCAATCACCTTGACCAGGTAAATTCCTTTACCCTGAACCGCAATCCGGTTCATGCCCCAGGAGATATCCGATTGGATCAACTGCCTGCCGGAAAGATCATACACAAAGACTTTACCGTTCGTTGTGAGGCTCTGGTCAATGCAGATGCTGCTTCCGTCACTGTAAATATGAATGTCGGATTGGTCTTCCAAAACAGGGACATCCAGGGTGGTAAAGTGCAGGACAAACCGTGTCTCTTCATCCCCCGGCTGGGTTGTGAAGGTATAAGCATGCGCTGTAAGATCGTTGAAAGTCTGGGTCTTCTTGTCTTCCAGCTTCAAAAGCCCGATGTTGTTGATCTCGGTAGCTGAAATGGTATAGGTTCCTCCGGGCAGGGTGCTTCTGACGCCGACCGTCACAGGCTTGGCTTCCGGAATGGCATTGATCGATAAAAGCTCACTACCTACAGCATAAAGCTGCGCAGCATTCACTTCATCGGCAAACAGCTTGTAGGCATCACAGTCGCTGTCGAAGCCGGTTGTTGATTGTGGCTTAACGCGAACAACTATTTCATCTTTCACATTGCTGCCCGACAGTTCCAGCCTGACAAGGTTGCTGACAGCATCTTTAAAGAATGGGGTGTTGTTGTGAACACGGGTATTGTTATCCGTTTTCAGGGTAGCGAAACCGGAAGAGGATGCCCTGACAAAGAAACCCTGACAGGGGGCAATATACCGGGTTCCTCCATTGACACCTACGCCATCTACATAGCTTGCCCAGGTAGAAGCATTCACATGGATATAGATTGCATTGTTGAGATTGGTTTTTGTCCATCCCGATGATGCATCCCAGTCAAGCGAAGAAGAATAGGGGTTACCGACCAGGTTCCACCCCTGGTTGGTCCGTGCCAGGTTGTCATCCGAACCGATCGGTCCGTTGTTCAGCGCACCGGTATAGTTTACATTGAGCCCTGCGACTCCGCCCCATAGGGCATAGCCGGTCATGGGAAGCAGCGGAATATCAACAGGGATAATATCTGAGTAATTGTTGGTGGCTTCGCTGAATTCCTGTAAGTAATCGCCGGTAACCAGACCTGATAACGCGTCAGAAATGGGAGGTGAGATCAAATGCCAGTCATTCGCAGCGATGCCGCTGACCACTGTAGCGCTACCGGTCACAGTTCCATGGGTGATCAGCGAAGCGCCGTTCTCAATGATAAGTGAAGCAGCGGTTCCGGAATTGGTCAGATCTCCATCAACTGTCAGCGCTTTGCTGGAGGCAACGGTAAAGGTCCTTGTCCACCCGATACTCAGACTATGGCAGACGGCAGGTGTCGCAGGAGCCTCGTTTACAACAGGCTCATTGACGACGCCTGTATTGGGGATAGTAACATTATCCCCGATTGTCGGGACCTCATTCGGATCCCAGTTCCCGGCCGTATTCCAGTCGGAAGTTAATGCGCCTGTCCATACCAGGTCAGTATAATCAGGAATAAACATGATTTGAGCGCCATAACTGGTATTGCAGGAGTTGGAAGCATAAGCGCGTGCATAATAAGTAACTCCGGTTACCAGGTTAATCAGGTTCATAGAAAAGGGTCCGGTTCCGAAATTACCGGTTTCACTCACTTTATCGTCGGCAATTGTGGGTGTGCCCGTGGTGTTGTAGCAAACCCCTCGAACGGTAACAGTTCCCCAGCCTTTGTCTGTAATATTGCTGCTAACGGTAGCAGAGGTATAGGCAATATTTGAAACGGTACTTGGAGCCAACGTAGGAACAGTGCCAATGGATGAAGTGATAAAGTTGGAAGTGATGTTGCCGTTCGTTCTCACAAAGCTGGTAATGTTACCGCCGTTGTAATGGCCCTTTATATCAAATAAGGTAGTGATGGAGGTATTGTCGCCACCGGCTGTTCCCTGGTCGAAATTATAGTACGCCATTAAGCCGGCTTCGCTGCCGGTCAACGGGGTATTCATATCCGATTGGATCTGGGTGAGTGTGCGGGCGGTGTTCCAGATGGAGACTTCATCCATCTGTCCGTTCAGGTTGGGCTCCGTCGCCCAATTGCTATGACCTAAATAACAATTGGTTCTGTTGATGTTCTGTACCGTCACTCCCGTGGTTGTGGCCTTAAGTTCTCCGTTCACATAAAGTTTCATGGTGCTGGGGGCGCCGGGTTCAACAACCGCTGCAATGTGGATAAACTGTCCGACCGGAATGATATTGTCAGCCTGGGCACGTTGCTGCGTCGCGCCGTTATAAATATCAAATATCAGGTCATTGGTGCCTGTCTCGCGGGTGACAAGTATGTTGTTATTTTGCTGACCGTTCCCGAAATCAAAGAAGCGCATCCAGTTTCCGGGCACCACATTCCAGCGCATCCAGCCTTCTACCGTCAAACCGGTGGAATTAAAATTGATCGCAGGCAATGACACATAATTGGCTCCGCCATCGAATGCCAGGGCATTGCCGGCACAGCTCTGCGAATAACCAAGGGTAACATTTCCATTGGCAAAAATACCCGGAGCCGGATCGCCCGGCATACCGCCATATTCTGCCAGATATCCCGATATGGTGTTTGTACCGCCAAGGTAATCATTCCAGGTACCGGTATTCCAGATATGTCCATAATGTTCAACACCACCACTATTATTTGGTTCTCCGGAATTCCAGTTACTATACATACCGTTTACCGGATTTCCGGTCCAGTTGCCTTGCCAGAACTGTATGCCTGCTTCCGGACCTGTGACCCACCTCCAGACGCCTTCCGAAGCTGCATCGCTGGCGCCTATCCATGCATTGTTACCCGATGCAGTTGATTGACAGGTTGCGTTTTCTGTGGCAGATGTTATCGTGGCGAGATAACCCGGCAAGCCGAAGTATGTCCTTGCAGCGGCTGCTGTGTTTGCATTGGTCCAGTTGATTGCACCGGAAATGTACTCATAAAAGTGTCCTAAACTCATGCTGATTGCACGGGTGGTAGTGTTTGGCGAATTGCTGACATTTTTATACGTTACCAAACGTAAGGTTGCCTGATAATTGGCTGCCGATGCGGTGTTTGTCAATGCCAGAATTCCTGTTGAGGAATTGAAGGAATAGGCAATACCGTTTATGGTTCCGCTTGTGGCGCCGTCGATCCCAAGCTGGTCCTGACCGCTTACAAAGTTTGTGATCTGAACATTGGCATAGTTGACCGTCCATGCATTGACCACTGCATCCTGTGCAATATAAACAAGCGTATTCACTGCCGATGTGCTGCCGCCAACGGTGGCTGTGAGGGAGTATTGGGTATTGAAATTTACGGTCACACCGGCGGAAATGGGCAGCGTCGGATCGCCTGCCATACCCCCGTATTCTGCTACGTAATTCATTAACGAGCTTCCCTGTGTATCATCCCAGTATGGCCAATGGGAGGTCCAGAGATATACATAATATCCCCCGACGCCATTATTGGGTTCACCACTATACCAGTTCGCGTATCCGCCATTATAGGAAGATCCCGGATTATACCCCTCCCAGAATTGGGTTCCGTTTTCAGGTCCCGCGATCCATTTCCAGTCTGTCACCGGCTGATCACTTGCTGCCATCCAGGTATTTCCGGAAGAAATGGATGCGACCAGGGTGTTTTCGTTAGCCGAGGTGATGGTCACCAGGTAACCTTGCCTTCCCAGATAATATGTATTAGATGCAGCGGTAAGTGAGGCGGTGGCTGTGTAACTTCCCGAAACATACTGGTAGAAATGGCCATTCTGATAGTTAAACTTTGCGGTTCCCAGGCTGATGGCAACATTACGGGCTGTCGTCGTCGGATTGGCCGAAGTATTTTTATAGGTAAGAAGACGTAATACCGTCTGATAGTTGGCAGGAGAAGCAAAACCCGTCAGCGCCAATATTCCTGTGGTTGCATTGAACGAATAGGTGATCCCGTTCGTTGTGCCGCCGGTACTGCCATTGATGCCAAGCTGGTCCTGACTGCTTACGAAATTGGTAATCTGAACATTGGCTCCGTTAAGCGTGGAACTTCCCGTAACCACCGCATCGGTTGCAATGAATACGGCCTGGTTCAATCCGTTTGCCGTTCCGCCGCTGGTTGCCGTAAGGGAAGTTTCAGCATAAGGGGTCATTGCCGTGCCGGTGATAAAATTCGAGGTTGTATTGCCGTTGGTTTTTACAAAGTATCTCAGGATACCGTTGTAGTTTCCGGTTTTATCCAACAGTGCGGTGATATTGACATTGTTGCCGCCCGCAGTGCCTTCATCGAAGTTATAATAAGCCAGTAAACCGCTTTCATTGCCGGCGAGGGTATTGCTCATGTCGGATCTGATCTGCGCTGCCGTTCGGGCAACGTTCCAGATACTCACTTCATCCATCTGCCCCGTAAAATTCGCTTCGCCTGGCCAGTCACTATGTCCCAGATAACACTTTGTTCTATTGATATTCTGAACGGTGACGCTTCCTAACGTACCTTGTAATTCTCCGTTTACATAAAGATACATTGTGCCGGAATTGGCAACCGCAGCGATATGTATATATTGTCCTACGGGAATAATACTACTAGCGACCAAATGCTGTTGTGTAGCTCCGTTATATATATCAAACCAGAGGTCATTGCTATTCGGAGGTCGGGTAACGAGAAGGTTGTTACTTGCCTGTCCGTTCCCAAGATCAAAAAAGCGTACATAGTTGTTGATCTGAGCGCCAAAGTTTACCCAGCCTTCAACTGTAAAACTGGTTGAATTGAGATTGATCGCCGGTAATTGGACATAATCCCAGCCGCCGTCAAAAGCCAGGGCGTTGCCCGGAGGCGTCATCGTGACGGGCTGGGTAATATTGGATGCTATCCAGTTTGAGGTGCTCCCGGTTAATGCAAAGTTGTACAGCGTACCATCGTAATTGTTGGCAGTCATATCATCCAATATAGTGATACCGACATTGTTTCCGCCGGCGGTGCCCTGGTTAAAATTGTAGTAAGCCATCAACCCGGTTTCAGAACCGGTGAGTTGGTTTGTCATGTCGTTGCTGATCTGGGTTGCCGTACGGGCTGTGTTCCAGATGCGCACCTCGTCCATCTGCCCGTTAAAATATCCTTCTCCACTCCAGTTACTGCGACCTAAATAGCAAAGTGTCCTGTTCACGTTTTGAACGGTTACTCCCGATAATGAACCCATCAATACTCCGTCAACATAAAGAGACATCGTACCGGCATTTGCAACCGCTGCAAGGTGGTAATACTCACCGGCATAGAGAATATTGGCTACGGTGAAGCCCTGAATTGTACCTCCGTTGTAAATGTCGAATCGCAGGGAATTGGTGCTTGCAGGGTTGGCAACAAGAAAGTTGTTGTTCGCCTGGCCGTTTCCAAAATCAAAAAAACGGGTCCAACTGCTTGTTAAGCCATCCCAGCGAACCCATCCTTCAATGGTAAAACTTGTTGAATTAAAATTAAGCGCCGGTAAGGCAACATAATCGTTCGTTCCATCGAATGCGAGCGAATTGCCCGGATCAATGGGAGGCGGTCCGGCGTAAGCCGGTTGAATAAGCGCCATGGCTGTCAAAACCAGGCAAAACACAAGCGTAATTGTCTTTTTCATAGCATAACGGATTTAAGTGGTTAATTTATTTAGAAATAACATTCCTTTATGACATCAAGGGTACCTCAACAAATGAAAAAAACCAAACGACATAAACAAAGTTTTTGCAAAAATATATTACAACCGATATAATCAGAGATCCAAAGGGTAAGCAAAAGGTTAACAAATCAGGATTGATTTGTATCTGTAATATAAAAAGCTGGTAAATGAAGCCGAAAAATGGTTTATCGCGGCCAATTAATACGTTGCCAGAAAAGAGAAAAGATTGGTGTCGTTTTCCAGGTTCATCTTCTTTCTTAGCCGGCTTCTGGAGACCTTTAAACTGTCATGAGTTTGGTAAAGAAGAGTGGCCATTTCCTTGTTACTGAGTCCAAGTTTGATCAGAACAGCCAGTTTGATTTCGGCAGGAGTTAAGAGACTGTTTAAAAATTGAAGTATAAAATATTATTGTATTGATTAACATTCGAATGTGAATAAAAAGTAAAAAGGCTTTCGTCAATCGACGGATAGATTTCTTCAGTTTGTAATAACCAATAAAACAAACGATTATGAAAACCTATCCAAGCGATTTGA
>VGGL01000001.1 GCA_016868575.1 Bacteroidota bacterium | reverse complement strand
GTATTCGTATTTAACTTGCCTGTAACTCACTTATTGGAGCTATTCAATAAGTGTTGCACATATCTTCTTATAGGTGGAGATAGGCGATAATGAGTAGCGTGTTGCATAAAATGGGTTTGTAGCGCGTTATTTGGTTTTGGTTTTTCCTATTTACAATACTATGGTTGATCGATGTTTCCATTTTTTCAGGATTCAAAGGCATCGGATAAAAACCATGATACCAATAAATGCCTGGTTGTCTCTTCTAAAAAAATGATTTGTATCTGATTCATCTCCTTCCATTTCAAACATGATCAATAACCGTTCATGCCTTCAAAACACTTTGCCAGTTAACATTTCAGAAGTGTTTGCCGGGCAATGAAAACCCGGCGGGTAGTCTCATGAGGTCTAAAGAGGAGACAAATATAATACAAAAAATTCAAAAAACAAGGAAAAAGAGAAAAAAGTTCGAAGCCAGAAGGACGAATGAAAGTACGAGGTACGGGGTACGAGGCACGAACGATCATATTTCAAACTTCACTTTGTGACTCTGTGACGAACAACGAGCAACGAACAACGACCAACGAATTGATATCCGATTGTCGAGACCCGATTTCCGATATTCGAAGTGATTGATAACGATCTTTGCGAGCGTCTTTGCGGGCATTGGGTGAAACAAATGGACACAGAATCGCTGAAGTAATGAACCAAACAGAGGAACAATGATCAACGATTTTTGAAGTTCGAATGAAAGGAAGAAGGTGGAAGGTGGAAGTTTTCTGGCACTTGACACTTGTCGCGTGACGGTCGTGATGTTCCATTAAGCGTGGGTCATTCGAGATCAAGTACTATTTTGAGATTGTTTTTTACCTTGTCGACCAGATCAACCGGAAGATTTCCAACTTTTCTGATCAACCGCTTATTATCAATCGCCCGAACCTGGTCAATCATGATATCACATGGCTCGTTGAGCCCGCAACATCCCCTTTTTAGGTGAACCCGCAAGATCTCGCTCTCTTTCTGAATTTTGGTTGTTATCGGGCAGATGATAGCTGAAGGGTGGTGCTTGTTCAAAAGATCGGTCTGCATGATAAGCACAGGCCGGACTTTTCCCGGTTCCGTTCCGAAAGTGGGGTTTAGATCCGCCAACCAGATTTCAAACTGTTTAATCTTCATCGCCGATTGCCTCAAATTCGTGAAGAACCTGCAAGGAATCTTCCTTTACAAGCTTTGATTCCTTCTCAAGTTTCGATGCCAGCAGTTTCCTTTTCTGAACCTTGTTATAGAAGTCCAGGGCCTCATTGATATACCTGTTTCGCGATTTTTTTATCTGTGTGATGACTTGTTCGGTATCAGTAAAGACCGAATCGTCAAGCTTCAAGGATAACGTCTTCATAGGATTCCTCCTTTTAACACCACAAAGGTATATACTTTTTTTGAATACCACAAATCTTTTATCAGAGACCCGATATTCGATGTATGTACGAAGCCCGAAGCCAGAAGAACTAATGAAAGTACGAAGTACGAGGTACGAGGTACGAACGAAAGGAAGAAGGCGGAAGGTGGAAGTTTTCTGGCACTTGGCACTTGGCACTTGCTCGATTTGCGGAAATCTGCGGAAAGGGTCTGCGGAAATCCGCGGGAAACAAGGATTTTTTATTTCCCGCAGAAGCTCGCAGATTTAAGAGCGCGGATTGTCGCGGAGGAGGCGCGTGATGGTCGTGACGGACAACGGACAACGAACAACGAACAACGAATTGATATCCGAATTGTCGAGAACCGATTTCCGATATTCGAAGTGATTGATAGCGATCGTTGCTAGCGTCTTTGCGGGCATTGCGTGAAACAATTCTGCGGGATTCCGCGGGAAACAAGCTTGAAGTACTGAACCAAACAGAGGAATATTGATCAACGATGTATGAAATCAGATCAGGTTCTGATCATTCGTTAAACATCACAGTTCTCATGAGAATTCCTTCTGCGGTTTGGATGGAGATAATATAGATCCCGCGCGATTGACTGGAGATATCTATTTCAGTAGTGGAATTGTTGGGAGATGATGAAAAGACATTTCTTCCCTTATTATCAAAAACAACAATTTCATTGATCATAACATGATCATTCATGTTCAGCCTATAATGACCTGTGGATGATGGATTTGGAAAAATAGAAATGTTTGGGGATTCACTAGCAATAAGAGAAATATCTGTAACATTGCCGTTACTCGCCCGAACTTTGACAAACCATATATCTAGCGAACCATCCATCGTGCTGCCCCATGCAGCATAAAGGGTGTCATTGTTCAATTCAACCGCCATAAAATCGTTTCCCTTTTGAGCCAGGATTGGATCATATTGAACAATAGAGTCGCTGATTGCAAAGCCGGGATTGAAATTCAGTGAATCTCTGTGTCGGTATGCTGCAAATATCTCTGTGGAAGTGGCATAGCCGCTGTCGGGAGCATTCCGCCTGTCTCTCCAGGCTACAATAATATCCCCCTCAGGACTGAAATCGGCCCAAACCAGATCCTGCATCCTTCCGTTTCCCGGAGGATCATCATTTACCCTATGCGGGACACTCCATGAAGAACCTGCATCATAGGTTTCTGTCATCATCAGGTCAATGTCCCCAAACGGCTTGTAAAAAAAGAAAAAGGCCAGGTGATTTGTATCGTATGGATTGCAGATCAACTGGTACCCAAGTTTAGCAGAATCATTGGCTGCAATGTAGCTTCCATTGAAATTGAATACTGGATGGTAGGAAAATGAGGCGCCTGAATTATCCGAAACGGCAAGAAGATATCGTGGAAAGAAACTTTGAGTCAGCACAAAGCTAGGATACACGGCGAAGAAACGGTTTCCAAAACATGCAGGTGCAGCCATGGGCTGAGCAATGAAATTGCCGATCAGGTACCCTGTTGTGTCGAGGTACCTCCATGGCATCCAGGTTTGGCCACTGTCGATGGAAGCCCTAAAATAGGCCCTGTTCGGGGGAAGTATCCATGGTGCCGGCTTGGTTGTAAGATAGAGTTTATCACCTTCAGCATTTACTTTAAGCCAAGGTCTGTCGATAGGAGTTTTTGTGCCATCGTCGTAGATATCCATTACCTTAATGGGTGAACTCCATGTCAATCCTCCATTCTGTGATTTTACAAGGTATACTCCTCCCGAATCCGGAGCTTCGCGATAATCAATATAAGCAAGAAAAAGGTTCCCATTGCCATCGAATGCCATGGTGGGATCAGCTGACTTATATGTTGAAGCCATGTGTGGCATATTGATCACATCGCTCCATGCATCCCCTCCGTCAAACGAGGAGCGGACTTTTATTGTCAACCCAGAGCCATAATTATAGACAAATCCCATCCAGGCAACAACAAGATTTTTTGGATTTGATGGATTCATGATCAGGTATGGTTCTCCTTCAAAAACAAATCCATTGGAAATATTCTGGTTTTGCGCGAAGGTTCTGATTGTTATGGATAGAAATATCAATGCAAGGGAGGCAATCCCCCAAAAAAAGGTTTTTGATCGCCTGGAGGTAAAGTATTTCATAACAGTTTTTCTTTTTTTAGTATATTCATCATTCTGGTTTCCGAAATGTAATGATCTGCCAGGATCTTTCCGTATAGATAAGATTGAAGACAGCATCAGGCGTTGGCGCCGATTGCGCCTGGGCAGGAGTTGTAAATTCAGTAATGGTGACATCGACAATGTAATTTGGGTTCTCCATATGATCAGTATTTTACAGGAAACGAAACGCATTTTCAGTTTTCAATCTGAGCCTCAGACGGATCATCGGGTTACATTCTCTTCTGCAAGCAGAACGGGAAGATAGCCTGAACCTGGTTCTCCACTGTTACTGTCGAGATTATACTGGTATAAGCTCACGACATCCAGATCAGAGCCGGTCCATTCGCCGGGTTTGATCACCAGGAATGTTCGCACCGGGTATTTGCACTGATCGGCATCGATCCAGGTTCCGGAATTGGCATATATACCGGAATAGTTCTTCCCTTCGGGATAGACTTCCAGCAATGCATGGTGGGTATGGCCGAAGGCTGCGATCTTATAGGGTTGAGTGGAGGGAGAGCCCTGGAGGTAATCAACGGTGGCCGCATGGTACAAGTCCATCCCATTGAGGATGGCGATCAGGCAGGAAGGGTCTGGAACGGGCACCTCGTTGGCTGCCTGGGTCTGCATCCAGAGATCCTCGATATGGGCGGCATACATATTTCGTGCTCCATTGTAAGACAAAGGATTGGAATAGCCGTCTACGCCGCCCATCAGCACAATGGCGGAGTCCATGGGAGGAGGCGTCATCTTGAAGGTGATCATGGTATAGGTGAGGGCCAGGGTCCATCCGGATAAAAACTCAAAGGATCCGCCGGGACTGATTGTTTGTTTGGTTGCTTCCTGCGCATGCTGCATCATTCCCTGGGCGTACAGACGGGAAATAAAATATCCGGGCGGTAGTATATGTCCCTGATTTACCAGCGGCTGGGGGCAATTGAAGAAGTCGAACCGGTGACCATGTTCCATGACCACATCTTCCACCGGGATATATCTTCCAAGACCGGTGGCATCACCTTTCCAGATGGCACCTGGAATGATGTCATTCAGGATAGCCTGGCTGGTAAGCATATCATGATTGCCAGGGACATAAACAAGTTGAACGCCACTTCCTGATGCGATAGATTTCAACCGGTCGAAAATGGGTTTGTTTACTGGCGCATTGGCAATGGCTTTGAAATAATCTTCTGATGTAAGGATTCCAAATTGCGGATCAAGCGGATTGATGCTGTAAGGAATAATCCATTCATCGAACAAATCACCAATAATCACCAGGGATCTGAACTGACCGCTATTCGCAACATAATCAAGAAAATCAGTCAGGGCATTCCCGTTTTTTCCAAACCAACAGTATTTATCAGACATGGCGCGGGAATCACCCATGTGGATGTCACTGATCACAGCGATGGCATTGGGGATTGTGTCTGAAAGCGGCTTCTGCAAACCTTTGGAAAATAATTGCTTGCCTGACAAAGGTTGTAATAGCCTGGAGGTGGTCCGTATTTCAACTTGTTGATCTTCCGTAAGACTCAGACCAGATGAGATGCCTAAACCCCTTTTCAGGGTCAGGAAATACCTCCACCCCTCTTTAAGCTGAAAACCGGAATGCCAGGAGATCAGCACTTTTCTGCCGTGGATAGTTATGTCCACACAGGTATCCAACAAGCCCGACTGATCTGACAAGGAGATATTTCCCCCTATTGAAGCCGTGTCGATCGGATCTTTGAAACTCACTTCAATGAAACTTGCCTCGCAGTCGATCCGGTAATAGAGGTCGTGTTTCAATACCATACCCGGGTAAGAGATCCCAAGATCCTTTATGGGTACGGGGGGATCACTTTCCTTTCGGCATTGCATAAAAAGCACAACACTCAGGGAAATGCCAATGAATCCGTAGATCAGTTTTTTCATATGGTTGGTAATTTATTGGATGATGACCTTTCGAACGGAAGAATTACCCTGCTTTCCGGCAATGTGGTAGAAATAGAGCCCCGGGGTCAGGTTTGATAACGGGATCCGGACTGTTTGCCGGAAAGGATCGAGGGGTATCTTAATCAAAGTTTTTCCGGTAAGGTCATTCAATAACAGCGATCCGTCGTCTCCCGGGTAGGAATATGTGACCTGTATTTCCTCTCCGGCAGGATTAGGGAAGGGCTCTGAAACGGCGATTTTCGCATGAGGTTCATCAACCCCAACGGTATTCTCAACAATGGTCACCGTCAGGTCATCAAAATAGAAACCGTCGTCAACAGTCCAGACATCGCTGATGAGGGTAAACCGGATCTTAATCTCATTATCGATGAACCCGGCGAGGTCGATTTCTTCTTTCACCCAACCATCCATGATTCCGTCATAAACCGGTTGACCGGCTGCCTGGCTGGAAGTGCCGGGATTGGTGTATTTGCCTTGCAAGGGAGTCCAGTTGATCCCATTGTTGGCAGACACCTTCACCTGGACATAATCGTATCCATCTTCGATTTTCCAGCGGGCCCAAAAGTTCAGGATTGCAACGGCGGCATTGGAGAGGTTGATCTTGTTGATGGTTGTCACCGAGCTGTTCTGCGAATTTTGGTAATTACCGAACTTTGAATCGGTGATCGAGCTGGCCGGAGAGTGGAATTGGTAAGGAGTTATTTCCCAGTTTCCGTTGGTGACCCAGTTTTCGAAATTGCTGCAAGGGTCTTCAAAGATAACCAATGGGATGCCATAATACTTCGTGATGGTGTCGCGCCAGGTGAATAATCCGTTACTGAGGGAGAGGATATATTGGAAAGGTTGTCCGTTTTGGATGGAAGGGAGCAGGGTGTATGCGATGGAATCGGTGATCTCTTCCAGGATGTCAACGGAAGAATAGCTTTTTGCCGGTCCGGTAGCGGTGATAAAGTTATCCAACGGAGTAATATCAACGGTATACGTTCCGCCATCCTGCAGGCCATGTTTTTTCAGTAGAAACTTGAAATATCCTTCTTTTTCCCGGATGATGACGGGAGATTCATCATTTACCTGGGCATACCGAAGCGCCAGGTGGGCGGTGAGGAGATTGGTGAGCATATTTTCCTGGCACAGGGGAATGATCCGTCCTGGTTGGGGCCAGAAATTGTCACCATCGTTTCCAACCTCCGGAACGTATGGTAATATTTTTGGTTTTGAGGATTGCTCGCCATACATCCAGTCATTGGCATCGCCATTGGTATTGTAAAGGACAGCTCCAGGCATCCCAGCGGTGTAGCCATTTTCTGCAGTCATAAGCAGGGCGTGGTCCACAAAGATTTCATTATCGGGTGTAAATTGGGTAATATATGACCAGGGGTATAGGAGGAGGTTGCTGTAGGAGTGATAATTCTGGGTGATCATAAAGTCGTGGGCATTGCAAAAATCCCTCACGATTTGTGTTTCAGGCTCTGAGAAGGCGCTGGGGCCGCGGTATGTCTCGGAAGAAGGATCGGGTGATGAACCAATGTCATCAAACCCCCACATGTATCCGAAGTTCCGGTTCAGGTCTACTCCATAATTTCCGCTCCCGCTGTTTCTCCGGTTCTTGCGCCACATACCGCCTCCCTGCGGGGTTGTTGATTGATTATAGTAATAGCCATCAGGATTGATGATCGGAACAAAATAGAGCTGAAGGTTGTCCACCAGGTATTTCACCTCTTCATCGGTGGCGTAATTTTCGAGCATGTAAAACATGAAATAAAACAACAGCTGCATGCCGATGGGTTCACGGGCATGTATCAGTCCGTTGTAAAAAACTTCCGGTTCATTTTCCTGGATGTTGGGATTATCGGATATCTTGACAAAATACAAAGGCCGGCCTTCCAGACTGGTCGTACTGCCAATTTGGGTTTTTGGGGTCGCCAGATCAGGAAAGAGGATGCTCAGGCTGTCGAGTTTGGCCAGGGCTTCTTCATACGTGTAGAATCCGCCCATCGATCCCAGGGAAAAATGTTCCGGCACCGGATAACCGGAATCTACGTTTCCCAACGATTTCATCCGGTTGATTTGCCGGATATCATTTTCCGGCAGGGTGAGTTGATCAAGATAATACGCCAGCATGTCGGGAATCAGCACTTCGAAGGAGATGTGCGCACTGCTGATCTTTGCCACATCTGTTTCCCGGAAAATCCCGGTCATTGATTGGTCTTTGACTTTGATCACCTCTTCCAGGGGCAATCCCAGCGTAGTGAGTTGTGTCAGCGTATTGTCATCCAGGGGAATACGGATTTTCACATATTTTTCAGGTTGAGCCAGGAGGGCAACAACAGTGGTAATGAGCAGTAGGGTGATAAACAGGGCACGTTTAATCATATGTATGAGATTATTGAAGGTGAATGATAATTATAGATACAAAGATATGAATAGTTACGATTCACTGATTTGAACACAAAATACCACTGAGGAAGACTGGGAGTGGCAAAGAGAGGCAACAACTGCTATTTCCAGCGGAAGGTATTGATCATCCGCTCGATGTCCTGATCGATGAACTGAATGACCGGTGCGAGGGAGTCGTTGTTTGGGATGGTATTAAAATAGAGGGCGCCCCGGATGAAATGATGCAGGCTGTCAGTAAGGAAGAACTGAACAGGAGAGGCTGCGCCGGCGCCGCTGATGTGGAAGACGGTTCCATATACCCCGGCATCTGGGTTGGAATAGACCGATTCCCTGATGGCGTTGGCTTTCGGGATGTGTTTGTTGACCAGTCTTCGGGTGTCGTCAAGAAATGTGGCCAGGTTATTTTTCACGGGCTTGTAACTCATGTGAATGCGACCGGAAAAAACGGGAAAATCGATATGAAACCAGCAGGGTTCGGCCAGGTCGCTGGTATCGGGAATGATTCTGGCATATTCGGGATACTCGAACGAGAAAGGGCAATCGGATGTATGGTTTAGATAACTTTTCCCGGGCATGTCAATACGGAAGTAGCCGTGTGGACGTGGCACGGATTGCTGGTTGCAGGAAGCCAATAGGATGATCGTCAGCACAAGCGGGGCAACGCAAAAGATCACCCTGATTCCTGATGGATCTCTTTTATACTCCGGCATTTTCTTCGGGATTGATGATCACTTTGATCTTCCTGATCCGCCGTTTATCAACCGATTCGATGATGAAAAGGAAATTTCTGAAAGGGATCGCGGCGTGGACATCCGGGATTGTGCCTGACAATTCGAGGAGCAATCCGGCCAGGGTGTCGGATTCACCTTTCACCGGTTCAAAGATTTTACCGTCGGTAGCGGTGATCTTGCAGAAATCGTTTAGCAGAATCCTTCCTTCGAAGAGGTAGGTGTGGTCGTTCAATTGCTGATGCTGCACTTCGTCGCTGTCGGTGTCGAATTCATCCTTGATTTCCCCAACGATCTCTTCGAGGATGTCTTCAAGGGTAATGATGCCACTGGTGCCGCCATATTCATCAACCACAACGGCCATGTGGATTTTTTTCTTCCGGAATTCCTGCAGAAGATCGTCGATTTTTTTGTTCTCAGGCACGAAAATCGCATCGCGGATCAGCGTTGTCCAGTTAAATTCATTACCCGTGTTTAAGTAAGGCAAAAGATCTTTGATATAGAGGATACCACGCACCTGATCAAAAGATCCTTCATACACCGGTATCCTCGAATAGCCCGAATCCAGAATTTTCTTGATCAGTTCAGAAAAGGAGATACTGATGTCAATGGCTATCACATCCACCCGGGATTTCATGATCTCCTTGGCGTCGATGTTACCGAATTTTACGATTTCCCGGAGCATCTTGTGGTCTTTTTCCGAGCCATTTTCTTCAGTGGCAATATCAAGGGCCTCCGAGAGGTCTTCCATCGAGATGGTTCTGGCTTTTTTCCTGAGTTTTTTGTCGATGACGCCCGTGGAGTGCACCAACAAATTGGAAAGTGGGAAGAAGATCTTCGTCAGAAACCGGACAGGAATGGCCATGAAAAGGGCAAATTTGACCGGAGACTGTACGACCCATATTTTGGGCATGATCTCCCCGATCAGCAGGATCATGGCGGTGATCACCACAACCTGGATCAGGAAATTCAGGACGGGGTAGGCAGAGAGGTCAAACAGCCGGTTGGCAATGAACCCGCAAAGGATGACGATGGAAACATTAACGAAATTGTTGGCAACAAGGATGGTAGCCAGCAACTGCCGGGGATGTTCCAGGTGCCGAAGTGCAAGCTTATGCCGCCGTGATGTGCCCTCCCTGAGTGTTGAAATCTGTCCTGGATTCAGGGAAAAATAGGCGATCTCAGAACCGGAAATCAATGCAGAACAAAACAAGAGCAATAAAATGAGGAAGAACCCCGGAATGTAAAACCATTCTGAAGAGATATTATATAAGATCATGGTGAATACGGAATCCGGCAAGTCGATCATACTCAATTAGGTAAACCCGTGTTAATGGGATGCAAAGATAATGGATAATCGGCAAAGCAGGGGATACACAGCATAACATGCTGATTATCCGTATCCCCCGCCGGGCCGCGGCAGCCTGTGACGGCTGCCCTGTTCAGGTCATTAGAAAGGAAGATCGTCAGTCGGAGCCGGTTGGTCCAGCACGTCGCTGCTTTCTTCCGGATGGACGTTGCCTGCTGACGCTGGCTCCGCGCCGTTACCGTCTCTCCGGCCGCCGAGCATGATCATGCTGTCGGCCACGATCTCGGTAATGTACTTCTTGTTCCCTTCCTTGTCGTCATAAGAGCGGCTCCTGATCTTTCCTTCCAGGTAGATCTGGTTGCCTTTCTTTAAATAAGCTTCCGTAACTTCAGCCAGGCCCCTCCAGAGAACGATGTTGTGCCACTCGGTCTTCTGTATTTTATTGCCTGAAGCATCTTTTGTCGTTTCTGTGGTAGCCAGCGAAAAGGTCGCCTTCTTCACGTTGTTGTCAAAGGTTTGAATCACCGGGTCCTTGCCCAGGTTCCCCACCAAAATCACTTTGTTCACGCCATTTGCCATTGTTCGAAGTTTTAATGAATAAATCCGGTTAACAAAATTACTAAAAAACCTGCCCGGGCTGCTAGGTTATCTCTTAATCGGAAAAAACTCAAAAGGTCATCTGTTTTGCAACAATTTTTTTTATCCGGGGTTCGATTCTTTCTCTCCAAACTTTGTCGATAAGCCTTGGAACTGCCAGTGAATGAAAGTCTTCCGGTGAAATGAGCCGGTACCCATCCGGCAGATGCTGGGCTGTGATCCGGGATGGGAGGTCGTACAGGTAAAACTTGCTCCGGATCGTCCGGTGGGTCAGTACATGCTTGATTTCCGGTGATGTCCAGCAAGGTTTTGTTTTCAGAAGTTGTCGGAGAGGTTGAGGGATCTGCAATTCCTGTGATGCAGGCAACCGGATCGTTTGGGTCTCGATCAATGGAAAATCATACAGGCTTCGCCAGATGTCTTTCCCCTGACGTTTCTTAACCGCCATGACAGGACTGTTTCTGACATCCCTGAAGATACAGACAAGGTAATGAAAAAACCTGTACCTGACCTTGATCTTGCTCTTTTTATTCGGGATCTGTTGTACCTGGCCCGTCTGAAAAGCCGCACATGCATGGGAGAAAGGGCAGGAATGGCAGACCGGTTGGGCTGGCACACAATGAAGGGCGCCAAACTCCATCAGCGCCTGGTTGAAAGTTCCGGGATCAACATCCCCCATCAAGGAATAAGCCAGATCCCTGATATTGTTCCTGGCCTGGGATGTATCGATGGGAATGACCGAACCACTGTAGCGGGAGAGAAACCGGAAAACATTGCCGTCGGTCACCGGCACTTTTTCTCCAAAGGCAAAAGAAGCAATGGCGGCGGCAGAATAGGGCCCGATACCCTTAAGTTTCAGAAGGTCGTTGTAGTTCCCGGGAAATGTCCCCTGGTGCTTCTCAATCACTTCGCGGGCTGTCTTCAGCAGGTTCCGGGCGCGGGCATAGTATCCCAGCCCCTGCCAAAGCTTCAGCAACTCATCTTCTGAGGCTGCAGCAAGCGCACCGACATCCGGATAAGCGGCCATGAAGCGGTGAAAATACGGAAGTCCCTGCTCTATGCGGGTTTGCTGAAGGATCATCTCGGAGAGCCAGATCACATAGGGATCGCGCGTACCGCGCCAAGGCAAAGCGCGGGCATTTTTCCGGTACCACGAAAGAAGGATTTTCCGAAAGGTCAAGTCGATTGTTTTCCGGCAAATTTAGGGTTTTTCGCTATTCAAGACGGAGGGCGAAACGGCAACGGATTGATATCCGATTGTCGAGACCCGATGGTCGATATTCGAAGTGGCGTTCTTGTGATGTTTTCATTTTTAGTTTTTTTTTTTTGCTGTCGGAGGTTGGATAAGTAAAAAAGTCCTATATTTGCAACCCGAAATAAAGAAACCATTCACATTATCAATATTTTACAAAAATATTTGTAACATGACAAAAGCAGAAATCATTTCAGAAATTGCTTCCAAGACAGGCATCGAGAAAGTTGCCGTTCAAGCTTCGGTGGAGGCGTTCATGGAAACCCTGAAACAATCGCTGGTGAAAGGCGAAAACGTTTACCTGAGAGGGTTTGGAAGCTTCATCATCAAGAAAAGAGCCAAGAAAACCGGGCGGAACATTTCCAGGAATACGACCATTGTCATTCCGGCCCACAACATCCCTGCCTTTAAACCGGCAAAGGTCTTTATGAACAAAGTGAAATCGAGCGTAAAATAATTGCTTCATAGCCATGCCGAGCGGAAAGAAAAGAAAAAGGCATAAGATGTCTACCCATAAGCGGAAAAAACGCTTAAGAAAGAATCGTCATAAGAAGAAATAAGGCATTGCAGATGCTCTTGAGGGCTCATGGCATGCCTTTCGCAAGAGGTATCAATCCTTGTGGAACCATAATTATTACATGGAGTTCCACAGAGGGACATAAAGATAACTTCATCAGCATCTGATTCCTTCCTGATTTCTTCCAAATATTTCCTGAGCAGGTGCTTGTTCTTATACGAACGGATAGATGGAAGATGAAAAGCCTGAAACATGAACAGGGAACTGATTATTGATGCTTCCGGATCGGAAGTACAACTCGCATTACTTGAAGAGAAACTACTTGTTGAACTGCACCAGGAGCGGACGAATGCTGAATTTGGCGTAGGCGACATCTACCTGGGACGGGTGCGGCGGATCATGCAGGGGCTCAATGCAGCTTTTGTTGATGTGGGTTATGACAAGGATGCTTTCTTGCATTATCTTGATTTGGGTCCACAGGTACAGTCGCTTAGCAAGTTCACACGCCAAGCTCTGTTAGGGAAACTGTCATCCAGTGATATGGAGCAGTTTCAGATGGAAGAGGACATTGATAAAACAGGCCGGATCTCCAATGTACTGAAACCTAACATGCAGGTGTTGGTGCAGATCGCCAAGGAGCCGATCTCTACCAAAGGACCACGTATCACCTCTGAGATATCTTTCCCTGGCAGATACCTGGTGCTGGTACCATTTTCGAACCGGATCTCGGTCTCCCAGAAGATCAAAAGCCAGGAAGAGCGCAACCGGCTGAAACGGCTGGTGATGAGCATCAAACCCCGGAATTTCGGGGTTATCATCCGCACGGTCGCAGAAAACAAACTGGTAGCTGAACTCGATCTCGACCTGAAAAACCTGGTGCAAAAGTGGGAAGCCATTGCAGCCAAATTGCAGACGTCGAAGGCGCCGCAGAAGATACTTTCCGAACTCGACCGTACTTCCACGATCCTGCGTGATCTGCTGAATGAGTCATTCAACTCGATCCATGTCAACGACGCTGCGCTCGCCGAAGAGATCAAAAACTATATCCGCACCATCTCCCCCGACCAGGTGAGCATTGTTAAGCTCTACCACGGACGAGCCCCCATTTTCGAGTTTTTCGGGATCGACAAGCAGATCAAATCCTCCTTCGGGAAAGTGGTGACGATCAAAAGCGGTACATACCTCATCGTTGAGCAGACAGAAGCGCTTCACGTTATCGATATCAACAGCGGACACCGGATCAATACCGAAAACAGCCAGGAAGGAAACGCCCTGGAGGTGAACCTTGAAGCAGCCACGGAAGTTGCCCGGCAAATGCGGCTCCGCGACCTGGGAGGCATCATTGTGGTCGATTTTATCGACATGACGGAAGGATCCAACCGCCGGAAGCTCTATGAGAAGCTGAAAGATGAGATGAAGAGAGACCGGGCCAAACATACCATCCTTCCTCCCAGCAAGTTTGGTCTGGTGCAGATCACCCGGCAACGGGTACGCCCGGCCATGAATATTGCCGTCCTTGAAAAATGCCCTACCTGTGAAGGAACCGGCGAGATCAAGCCCAGTATCATCCTGACCGATGAGATCGAAAACAATCTCAGCTACCTGATCCATGAACAGAATGAAAAACAGCTCACCCTGTCGGTACATCCCTATGTTTATGCTTTCCTGAAACAAGGGATGAAGAACTTCCAGGTGAAGTGGTGGCTTTCTTATAAGCAGTGGGTCAGGCTCCGTTCTACCTCATCATACCACCTGCTGGAGTATCACTTTTTCAACCGGAACAACGACGAGATCAAGATCTGAGTCGTTATGCCTTTCGGTTCGAAAGCTTTTTAACACAACCCGTATTGTTAAAAAATTCCATATTTTTGCCCAATGGATATCGTAGTCAGTGGCATACGTTCAACCGGTAACCTGCATCTCGGGAACTATTTCGGCGCTTTGCGGAACTTTGTGAAGATGCAGGAGACCAACACCTGCTTCTTTTTTATTGCCGACTATCACTCCCTGACCACCCATCCCCATCCGGATGATCTTCACGGGAATGTAAAAAAAGCGCTGGTGGACTTTCTGGCTTCCGGTCTCAACCCGGAGAAAGCGACCCTTTATATCCAGAGCGACCTGCCTGAAGTGGCGGAACTGTACCTTTTGCTCAACATGAATGCCTATCTTGGTGAGTTGGAACGGTGCACCTCATTCAAGGAGAAGATCCGTACCCAGCCGGAAAACATCAATGCAGGCTTGCTGACTTATCCGACGCTGATGGCGGCGGACATCATCCTCCACCGGGCGCACAAGGTTCCGGTAGGTAAAGACCAGGAGCAACACCTTGAGATGACCCGGACTTTTGCCAATCGTTTCAACCGGATCTATGGCGTTGACTATTTCCCTGAACCGGTTGCCTTTAATTTTGGTGAGGATTTGATCAAGATCCCCGGTTTGGATGGTTCGATGAAGATGTCGAAATCGGAAGGAGATATGAATGCGATCTATCTGGCTGATTCTCCGGAAGTGATCCGAAAGAAGGTCATGCGGGCGGTTACCGATACAGGACCGACAGCACCCGGACAGCCGAGATCTCAGGGTGTGGAAAACCTCTTCTCCCTGATGAAGATCATGTCGACTCCTGAGACCTTGAGTTATTTTGAAGAGGCCTATCAGCAGTGCACCATCCGCTATGGTGACATGAAGAAACAACTGGCTGAGGATGTGATCCGGTTCACTGCTCCTTTCACAGCGCGTATCAACCAGTTGCAGGCAGATGCGCCGTACCTGTCAAGGGTTGTGAAGCAAGGCGCTGACAAAGCCCGTGAAAGCGCCGCAAAAACCATTCACGAAGTGCGCGAGATCATTGGATTTAAAAAATTCTGAAATAATACATAACTCCAATAAATATGTCCTCCCAGCAACATTTCTTCAACATTATCGTGTATGCGCTCTTGAAAGCCGGTGTCATTCTTTTCATTGGTGGACTTTTCCTTGAAATCGTCAGCCAGAACCTGCTGGGCTCAACCAATCCGATGAATATTCTCAACATTGCCCTGTTTGTACTTTTCCTGGCTCTTTTTATTCTCATTGCTGTCTTGAACCGCTCCAACTTCGATGTGTTTGGCTTTTTCATCGTTTTCATTGCCAGTATTTTCAAAGTATTATTCATCATATTTGTCACCCACACCTTCCTTCAGATACCCATCTATGCATTCCTGTCCTGCATCTCCATTTATTTTATGACCAAATCAAAACGGAATGCTTCCAAAAAGAAACACTTCCTGTATGACCTATGATCGAGATTTCTCCTAAGCAGGAAAAAGCGATCCTTATTGGTATTGTTACCCGCAATCAGTCGGAAGAAAAAGTTAATTATTACCTGGATGAGCTCTCCTTTCTGTTGGAGACGGCAGGCGGGATCCCGGGCAGGCGTTTCACCCAACATCTGGATGTGCCGGATTCAAAAACCTATGTTGGAGCGGGGAAACTTCATGAGATTCGGCAATATATGGAGGATCATCAGTCCGACCTGGCTGTGTTTGATGATGAACTTACGCCCTCCCAGATCAGAAACATTGAGCGCGTGCTGCAATGTAAGATCATCGACCGGCACAACCTTATTCTGTACATTTTTGCCATCCGTGCCCGGACGTCCTATTCCCGTACCCAGGTGGAACTTGCACAATGTGAATACCTGTTACCGCGGCTGACAAGGATGTGGACGCACCTGCAAAAACAAAAGGGTGGAATCGGGCTGAAAGGCCCCGGGGAAAAAGAGATTGAGACCGACAGGCGGATCCTCCGCTACCGGATCAGCCTGCTGAAAAAGAAACTGCAGCAGATCGACCGCCAGAAGATCACCCAGCGGCAAAACCGGGGGAAGTTGGTACGTGTGGCGCTTGTCGGATATACCAATGCCGGCAAATCAACACTGATGAACCTGCTGAGCAAATCAAATGTATTCGCTGAGAACAAGCTCTTTGCCACCCTCGACACGACCGTCAGGAAGATGGTCATCGGGAACCTCCCTTTCCTGCTATCCGACACGGTGGGCTTTATTCGCAAGCTGCCCCATACCCTGATCGAATCCTTCAAATCGACGCTCGATGAAGTGCGGGAAGCCGATCTCCTCCTCCATGTGGTCGATATCACCCACCCTGAATTTGAGGAACAGATGGATATTGTGAAACAAACACTGGTGGAGATCCAGGCAGCCGACAAACCGGTAATCTTGCTGTTCAATAAAACCGATGCCTACCGGCATATAGAGAAAGATCCGGATGACCTTGCTCCGCCCACACGGGAAAACCTGACGCTCGCCGACCTGGAAAAGACCTGGATTGCCAGAGCAAACAGCCCTTCCCTGTTCATCTCTGCGTTGAAGAAGGCCAACATTGATCAACTCAGGAAAATAATCTATGTTGAAGTCAGAAAAATCCACATCCAGCGTTATCCATACAATGATTTTCTATATCCTGAAGCCGAGGCTTGAGCCTTGAAATGTTACTTTTGTCAAAGGTTCCCATCATGAAAAAGAAGCACCTGATCCTTTTGTCCCTGTTATCCGGCGTGATCCTTACGCTGGGATGGCCTGAGCGGGGATTCCCATTTCTGTTGTTTGTGGGACTGGTGCCATTGCTGATCATCGAAGATCATCTCTTCCGGCACCGGCAGGATCATACGGTTTTCAGCGCCATTGGATACTCCTATCCTGCCTTTTTCCTGTGGAACCTGCTTACAACCTACTGGATCTACTATTCAACAGACATGGGCGCTATCATGGCCATTGTACTCAACGCCCTGTTCATGTCGATTGTATTCATGATGTTCCACCTTTCCAGGAGAAAGATGTACTTCCGCGGCGGAGGATATCTGGCGATGGTGGTTTATTGGATGTCGTTTGAATACCTCCATTTGAACTGGGATCTCAACTGGCCCTGGCTGAACCTGGGCAACGGTTTTGCAGCCTGGATCAAATGGGTGCAATGGTATGAATATACCGGTGCTTTCGGCGGAACCCTTTGGGTGCTGGTTCTCAACATCTTACTATTCCTGCTCATCAAAACCTTTTTACCCGGAAATGCTGTCAGGCATCGCCTGGGATTAATTACATCCATCATATCAGTCCTTGCGATACCGATGGTTTTCTCCCTTTTCCGTTACCATCGGTATGTTGAAAAGGACGAGCCGGTGAGCATTATCGTGGTTCAACCCAACCTTGATCCGTACAGTGAACAGTATGCGTTGGATCCCATGGAGGTGGTCCGCAGGATGGAGTTTCTGGCGAGTCAGCAAATGGATAGCAGTGTCTCCATTGTGGTGTCGCCGGAGTCAGCTATCCAGGAGAAGATCTGGGAAAATGATCTCCCCAACTATCCAAGTGTATTATATTTCAGGGATTTCAGCCGACACCATCAGGGTGTGGTCATGATCGTGGGTGCATCGACCTTCAGGTTGTTTCAACCCGGAGAAAAGATCAGCATGACTGCCCGGACATATCCTGATGCAGAGCTCTATTACGATGCATACAACACTGCGTTTATCATCGACTCGGCGGGAATCATCGGGTATTCTCACAAATCGAAGCTGACGCCGGGTGTTGAAAAGCTACCTTCCTTCCGGAACTTCCGGTGGCTGGAGCAATATGCCATTGATCTCGGAGGCACTGTCGGCAGTCTGGGTGTTGACTCGGTGCGAAGGGTTTTCCGGATACCGGTAATCGGAAAAAACATAGGTGTAACGATCTGTTATGAATCGATTTTCGGAGAATATTTTGCGACCTACGTAAAGAACGGCGCGCAGCTGATGTTTGTCATTACCAATGATGGCTGGTGGGGGAACACACCAGGGCACCGGCAACATTTTCTTTTCTCAAAACTTCGCGCCATTGAAACCCGCAGGGGTATTGCCCGGTCTGCCAACACCGGGATCTCCGCATTTATTGACCAGCGGGGTGATGCCTGGCAGGTTACCCCTTACTGGGAACCGGCAGCTATCAAGGGCATTTTAAATTCGAATGATACCCTGACTTTTTACGTCAGATATGGCGATTACCTGGCCCGTATCGCCATGTTTACAACCTTTTTATTGCTTCTGCTGACATTGGTATCATGGATCATGAACAGAAAAAAAACATAAGCAAAGCAGCTATGGATAAGCCGGCAGTAACCCGATATGACATTCACGAGCTTCTAAAAAAACGCTGGAGCCCCCGTGCTTTTGATGAGAGGCCTATAGAAGCAACGATTTTGCAGCGTCTTTTTGAGGCTGCCCGGTGGGCCCCTTCGGCCATGAATGAGCAACCATGGCGCTTTATCTTAGGGTGTAAGCCGGAAATGGCACCGCGAACAAGGCTTGATTTTGACCAGTTCATCTTCGAAACAGAATTTGGTCATCCATCATCAATATTTACCGATAGAAACTGAGATCCATGAAACACTCCTTTGGGTTATTATCCTTAATCATGATCCTGTTATTGGCTTCCTGCGGAGGAGACAAGGAACAAAAGAAAGATAAAGTGGCGAAGCGGGTGACCGTTCCGTCATTCGATGGCGATTCCGCTTACCGGTTTGTGGCTGAGCAGGTTGCCTTTGGTCCGCGGGTACCCGGTTCACCGGCGCATGATTCCTGTGCGGCATACCTGGCGCGAAAGCTTAGGCAATATGGGGCTGAAGTGCATGTTCAAACAGGAACGGTAACTGCATATGATGGCAAGAAACTCGGGATGAAAAACATCATCGGGTCGTATCAACCCGGAACCAACAACCGTATTTTTATTTGTGCCCACTGGGATTCGAGGCCTTTTGCCGATCATGATCCCGATCCTTCCAGGCGACATTTGCCGGTTGATGGCGCCAATGATGGCGCCAGCGGGGTTGGTGTGATCATGGAAATCGCCAGGCTTCTGTCACAAACACAACCACCCATTGGCATTGACCTGATCTTTTTCGATGTGGAAGACTATGGCCGTCCTTCAGACATGCAATCGGGTGACCATTCGGAATCGGACTGGGGACTCGGCTCTCAATACTGGTCACGCCGGCAGCACATCGAAAAATATTTTGCCAAATATGGCATCCTCCTCGACATGGTTGGCGCGCACCATGCAACGTTTTACATGGAACTATTCTCTCTGATGTACGCTCCGGACGTGGTCAAGCTGGTGTGGTCGACAGCTGCCAGGGTCGGTTATGCCTCGTATTTCCCGATGGAAGAAGGGTCGAACATCACCGATGATCATTATTTTATCAATACCATCCGGAAGATACCGACCATTGATATCATTCACACCGACAAGTCCACGAAAACAGGCTTTTTCCCATATTGGCATACGACGAGTGACAACATGGAACACATCTCTCCTGCCACGCTGAAGGCTGTGGGTCAAACGGTCATGACGGTGATCATGGAAGAAGAATAGCGTTTTACAGCATTTCGTTGGCAATGTTTGCCAGCTCCGATCTTTCTCCCTTTTCCAGCCTTACGTGCGCATAGAGCGGATGGTGTTTGATCTTTTCAATCATCACGGACAGGCCGTTGCTTTGTGCATCGAGATAAGGGGTATCGATCTGGTAAATGTCGCCGGTGAAGACGATCTTGGTATTTTCTCCGGCGCGGGTGATGATGGTTTTGATCTCGTGGGGTGTGAGGTTTTGGGCTTCGTCGACGATGAAAAACACATTGGAGATGCTGCGGCCGCGGATATAGGCTAACGGAGTGATCACCAGTTTTTCGTTTTCAACGAGTTCCCCGATGTTTTTATACTCCTTGTCCTTTTCGCTGTATTGATTCTGGATGAATTTCAGGTTGTCCCACAGCGGTTCCATGTAAGGGTTGAGTTTGGATTTGATGTCTCCCGGCAGGTATCCGATATCTTTATTGCTTAAGGGAACGATGGGGCGAGCCAGGTATATCTGCTTGCAGTTTCGTTTCTGCTCCAGCGCTCCGGCCAGCGCCAGGAGGGTTTTCCCGGTGCCTGCAATGCCCTGCAGGGTAACCAGGCGGACTTGCGGGTTCAGGATGGCATGAAAGGCAAATACCTGTTCGGCATTTCGTGGCGTGATGCGGTAGCAGGGATGCTTCTCGATCTTCTCAATGTGTCCGGAAACAGCATTGAAAAAAGCCAGCACACTGGTCTTGGTATTCTTGATGATGTAGTAATGGTTAGGAACGGGGTTGGTGATGCCGATGTCCTTTGGCATGCAATAGCCTTCCTGGTAAATGTAATCGATGGTATCCCGATCCATCCCTTCTATAGCTGTTTTTCCGCTGTAAAGCTGTTCGACATCCTTCACCTTGCCGGTTTCAAAGTCTTCTGCGGGAATGTCGAGAGACTTGGCTTTGATGCGAAGGTTGATATCCTTGGTAACCAGGATGATTTTTTTCGCAGGGTTTTCAGCTTGCACCGACAGGGCGGCATTCAGGATGCGGTGGTCGGGTTTCACCTCTCCGAAGATCTTCTGGGCATCCAGATCGCTTTGCTCATTCATGATCACCTTAAACTTCCCCTTGGCATTCTTCAGCGGGATCCAATTCGTCAGGGTGCTTTTCTGCGAAAGCTTGTCCATGATCCGGATGAATTCACGGGCTTCATAGTTGATGGTGTCGTTGCCCTTCTTAAAGTTGTCAAGTTCCTCGAGAACGGTGATGGGAATGGCGACGTCATTGTCCTCGAAGCTGTTGATTGCGCTATGGTTATAAAGGATAACAGAGGTATCCAGCACAAAGATTTTCCTCTCTCCTGATTTTTTCGCAGGCATGTCGTGGAAATTTAGCATCCAAAGATACATGTCAATATATGCCTTCGAACATGGCTCCGGAAGAAAATATGCACAGGCGGCTGTTGAAGAAGCTGACTCAGGAATTTCTGTACCTTTACAACATGATGGAAAAGAAACTCTTCCTGCTGGATTCCATGGCGCTGATCTACCGCGCTTTCTATGCGTTGAATAAAACGCCGTGGTTTAATTCCAAAGGATTGAATACCTCTGCGATACTCGGCTTTGCCAATACCTTGTTTGATCTGCTAAAAAATGAAAAACCAACGCACATCGGCGCTGCATTCGACACGATGGCCCCAACCGTACGGCATGAAGAGTTTCTCGAGTATAAAGCCACCCGGCAGGAGACACCGGAAGATCTGATCCTTTCTATCCCTTACATCAAAGCCATTTTGGAGGCTTTTAATGTCCCGGTACTTGAAGTGGATGGCTATGAGGCGGATGATGTCATCGGTACATTGGCTAAGGAGGCTGAAAAAAACGGGTTTTTGACCTATATGATGACGTCTGACAAGGATTTCGGGCAGCTGGTCACTGAAAAAACCCGGATATATAAGCCTTCCAAGATGGGCGACCCGCCTGTTATCATGGGCATCAAAGAGGTGTGTGAAAAATTCGGCATCCAGCGACCTGCACAGGTTATCGATCTCCTCGGATTGATGGGTGATACCTCCGACAACATCCCTGGCATTCCCGGAGTGGGTGAAGTAACCGCCAAGAAACTGATCGCTGAATTCGATAATGTTGAAAACCTGATCCGGCAGGCCGATCAAATAAAAAATCCAAAACTGCGGGAGAAAGTCCTTGAAAATACTGATAAAGCGTTGTTTTCCAAACGGCTGGCGACAATCATTCTCGATGTGCCGATATCCTTTGAAGAAGATCAATTGATCAGACAACATCCCGATCCTGAAAAATTGCAGGCATTGTTCAATGAGCTGGAATTCCGCAATTTCGGGCAGCGGGTGTTCAGGTGGATGGAAGAGGAGGAAAGAAGTCAGAAGCCAGAAGCCAGAAGCCAGAAGTCAGAAGGCAGTGAAGTCATTTCAGACTTCACAGTTCAGACTCAGCTCCCCGGACTTACCCCTCCATCCTCCATCCTCCATCCTCCAACCTCCAACATCTCCAACACCCCCCATCAATATCACCTCATAAATACTGTTGAAAAGAGAGCGGAACTGATCACTTTGCTGCTAGAGTCGTCATCTTTCTGTTTCGACACCGAAACAACCGGTCTGGATCCGAATGAATCTGAACTGGTCGGGCTCTCCTTCTCCATGAAACCGGGGGAAGCTTTCTATGTTCCAATTTCGGAAAATTACCATGAAGCCTGTACGATCCTGTCGGAATTCAAGCCCCCGCTGGAAGATGAGAAAAAAGGGAAAACAGGTCAGAACCTGAAGTTTGATATCTCCATCCTCCGTTGGTATGATGTTGAAGTAAAAGGTCCTTTGTTTGACACCATGCTGGCTCATTACCTTCTGCAGCCTGACCTGCGGCACAACATGGATTTTCTGGCTGAAACCTATCTTCATTATACGCCGGTATCCATCGAGAAACTGATCGGCAAGAAAGGGAGCGGACAACTGAGCATGCGGACGGTGGATATTGAAACCATCTGCGAATATGCTTGCGAGGATGCCGACATCACCCTCCGGTTGCGGGAAGTATTCGAACCCATGCTGGTTGAATCAGGTGTGATGGATCTGTTCGGGGAGATTGAGATCCCGCTGGTTCCTGTACTTGCTTCCATGGAAGCGGAAGGGGTAAGGATTGACCCCGGTTTTCTGCAGGAGTATGCATTTCAACTCGAACAAGAGATCAGGCAGGTGGAAAAGGAGATATTCTCCGCATCAGGAAAAACTTTCAATGTCGCTTCACCGCGCCAATTGGGCGAAGTGCTGTTCGATCACCTGAAGATCATCGAAAATCCCAAACAAACCCGGACGAAACAATATTCCACCAGTGAAGATGTGCTTACCAAACTGGTGAATAAACACCCGGTGGTACAAATGATCCTTGATTACCGTTCCCTGACCAAGCTGAAGTCAACCTATGTGGACGTATTGCCCACCCTGATCAGCCAACGGGACGGACGGGTACATACCTCTTTCAACCAAACGGTGGCGGCCACCGGGCGGCTGAGTTCCAATAATCCCAACCTCCAAAATATTCCAATCCGTACCGAACGGGGAAGGGAGATCCGGAAAGCATTCATCCCAAGAAATGACCGGTATATCCTCCTGTCAGCCGACTACTCCCAGATTGAGCTCCGCATCATTGCCAGCCTGAGCGGCGATCCATCCATGATCAACGACTTCCGCCAGGGACTTGACATCCATACGGCCACCGCTGCAAAAGTTTATGGGATATCTCCCGACCTGGTGACGAAAGAAATGCGCCGACATGCCAAGACGGTCAACTTCGGCATCATCTATGGTATTTCCGCATTCGGGTTGAGTGAGCGGTTGAACATTCCAAGAAAAGAGGCCGCCTCCATCATCGAACAATATTTCAAGCAATATCCGGGCATCAAGGCTTACATGGATGAAACCATCCGCTCTGCCCGCGAAAAAGGGTATGTGGAGACGCTGATGAAGCGCCGGCGGTACCTGCGGGACATCCATTCACAGAATTCCGCAGTGCGCGGATTTGCCGAACGCAATGCCATCAACGCCCCCATCCAGGGATCGGCCGCCGACATGATCAAGATCGCCATGATCCGCATCCATCAGGAGTTTCAGAAACAGGCATTCAAAAGCCGGATGATCCTCCAGGTACACGACGAGCTGGTATTCGACGTTCATCAGGATGAGCTGGAAATGGTCAAACCCATCATTGAAACAGGTATGAAAAACGCCATTGCCCTTCAGGTACCCGTGGAAGTAGAGATGAATACCGGGAAGAATTGGCTGGAAGCACATTGAGCAGGTATCAATTATCAATTATCAATTATCAGTTATCAATTATCAATTATCAATTATCAGTTATCAATTATCAGTTATCAGTTATCAGTTATCAGTGGTTAGTATGCATATTGAAGTTAAGAAGGAGGAGTTGTTGCTGGATGTGTTAATCAATGCTTTTCCGGGGATGTCGAAATCGTCGGCGAAAAAGATCATTGTGCACGGAGGGTTGACCGTCAATGGGCGAAAGGAGACCAATCCGGCTGCCATGGTCAGCAAGGGAAGCAAGGTGGAATATACTCGCCACCGGGGGACTGCCGTGAAAACTGAGCCGCCCCTGCCGATCCTGTTCGAGGATGACTACTACCTGGCCTGTCTGAAACCAGCCGGACTGCTTTCTGTCCCAACCGAACAGGAGAAAGATTCCAATTGCCATGCCCTCCTGCAGGAGTTTGTCCGGAAACGGTCAAAAGGCCATGAACAGGTTTTTGTCGTCCACCGGCTCGACCGGGAAGTGGCCGGCATCTTGCTGTTTGCCCGGACCCAACTGGCGCAGATGAAGATCAAGGAGGCCTGGAAACAGGTTGACAAGACCTACTGCGCGCTGGTGGAGGGAAAAGTGCCGAAGAAAGCCGGGACCATCAAGACCTGGCTGAAAGAAGATGCCAATCAAAAGGTGTATGTGACAAAAGAAGAAGAAGGCGCTCAACTGGCTATCACCCATTTCAAAGTTATTCAGGAATGGGATGAGTTTTCTCAAGTTGAGGTAAAACTGGAGACCGGAAAGAAGAACCAGATCCGTGTTCACCTGGTGAGTCTGGGCTGTCCGATTGTTGGTGACCGGCGTTATGGAGCCAATGCCTCGGTCGTCCGGCAAATCCGCTTATTTGCTATCCGTCTTTCATTTGTACATCCCTTCACATCGAAGAAGATCATGATCGAAGCAACATTGCCAAAAAATTTCCTGAAGCCGGGGAAGAAAGATGAGCAATACTAATCATTAGCGGAAGTTGCGTTGCCGCATGGCTTCGTAGATCACCACTGCTGCGCACGCCGAAACATTCATCGAGTCGATTTTTCCCATCATCGGGATCTTGATCAGTTCATCCGCTTCATCCAGCCAATAATCGCTGAGGCCATAAGCTTCCGATCCCATAATGAAGGCTGAGGGACTGCGGAAATCGGTTTCATGGTAAAAGCGATGGGCTGTCAAGGCAGTGGCAAACATCTTGATCCGGTTGTTGCGAAGCCATTGCAAGGTTTCCTGGTTGCTGCTGATGACAACCGGCATGGTGAAGATGCATCCAATGGATGCCCGGATCGCATTCGGATTAAAGATATCGGTTTGTGGATCACATATGACCACGGCGTCCATGTTGGCAGCATCGGCGGTGCGAAGCATAGCGCCCAGGTTGCCGGGCTTTTCCACGGTTTCCAATACAAGCACGAGGGGTTTCGGCCGAGGTGGAATGTCGCGAAAATGGATCTTCCTCGGTGTTGCCAATGCCAGCACGCCCCCGGTTTCTTTCCGGTAAGCCAGCTTGTTGAAGACTTCAGGGTTGATCTCTACTGATTCAAATGAGGAATAAGATTGTGAGGTGAGTTGCGACAATTCATTGTCGGTAATGAAATCGGGACAGAACAGCAGTGCCTGCAAGGTATATCCGGCAGAAATGGCCAGCCTGATCTCCCTGAATCCTTCAATGACAATGAGGTTTTGTTGCTTCCGTTCCCTTGGTTTTTCCTGTAACAGGAGGATATTTTTAACAAGCGGATTCTGCAGACTGTTGATCAGTTTTGTCATACCGAAAATAATATGGGGAAAAATGTTTGTTATTGAGGAGGGGTAAATATCTTGGGACGACAAACTTACATGATTTCTTTGAAAAAACAATTTCAGAAGAATTTTTCCGGGAGTATTAAAAATATATCTACATTTGGGTATTGATTTGCTTATTTAGGGTCTTCATGTCAAAAATCTTCTCATTATCAGAGGCGGCCTCCATTGCTATTCACAGCATGGTGTTGATTGCCCGCAACGAGGGTTCGATGAATGTTGTGAACATTGCTTCACAAACCGGCGCTTCGAAGAATCATATCAGCAAAGTGTTGCAACGGCTTGTCAAGAGCGGTTTTCTTCGTTCCGTAAGGGGGCCTTCCGGAGGTTTTTTCCTAAAACTGCCTGGTGATCAAATATCTCTCCTTGATATTTATGAGATCATTGAAGGAAAGGTGGAGATTTCAAAATGCCCGATGGATTATCAAATCTGCCCGTTTGATAAATGTTTCATAGATAACATCATCCATGAAATGACGGAGGGGTTCACGAAGTTCCTGAAGGAACATACGCTTTCCGACTACATTCAGAAGTAAAACGCCGGTTATTCTCAGGGCTGCAGGACTGTAATGAAACTGCCGGCATTGTTGTCAGCCATGCCGAGGTCATTGGAATCAATGATCCCATCTCCATTCAGGTCGGTGGGCAGGTAACCCATCAGGAATGCTCCGGAGTCATTGTCGATGTTACCCAGATCATTGGAGTCGATGGTTCCGTCGAGGTTGACGTCACCGGAATAGAAAAGGTATTTTCCACTGATGGTCTTGACATTGTTTCCAAATGTTTTGGATGCCGCATCAGTGAAATCGTAGGAAGTAATCTGGTTACTGAAAGAGACCGGGCTGGCACTCCACGTTTCAATGCTGTTGCGGTGTTTCAACACCAGGAAATAGGATCCTGAAAATGTTCCGGGCAATGTCAGGCTTGCCGTACCGATTGTAGTCATATTCAGGGTATAGGGTGAACCGACAATTCCGTACGGGGAAGCGGCATTGTGCATTTCTAGCGTAACCTGGTCGGCGATGTTCCCGGCAAATTGATCGCCGGATGCATTTTGTGCTTTGTTCATGCCGGTTCCGTTGAACAAGCCCTCCAGCAACAAAGTCAGGTTGAGGGTTTTGCTTGTCGGGATGCATGTAAAGTTAGCGACCCAGCCGGATGCGGTAACAGAATAATCACTCTTAAACACAAAGGTCAACGACCCCGTGGTATTGTTCGCAGTAACGGTACCGGGTGAAGTTGTTCCGCAATAGGTTCCGATCAATGGGGCTGATGTACTGTTGCCATTGTAAATCTTCAGGTAATCATAGTTGCAAGTGGAATGATATTCCAGGCTGAAACCGGTAAAGGTGAATTGCAGGTTGTTATCGGGTGAGCCTGGGTTGAATACCATGGTGTAATTCAGATTATTGGCATAGTTGGAAGATGGTCCGCCGGAATCATAGAAGATGCCGGAGCAGGCATTCACCGTGGAGTTGCTCATGTTATATGTCGGTGGGTTGATCAAAATATAGTCGGTTTTTGTGATCGACTGGCTCCCACCGGCATTGGTAACGGTAAGGGTTACGTCATAGGATCCGGTGGCAGCATAGACCACGGATGGATTCTGCAGGGTACTTGTGGCAGGGGTTCCACCCTCAAATGCCCACAGGTAGCCGGTTGGATTTGAGCAGGCGGTACTGGTAAAGGTAACGGTTTCTCCGATCCCTGCGACCGTTTTATCGGCAGTAAAATCCGGGTTCATGGTGGACAAGGGGACAAGATGGATGTTTTGATTCACCGTATTTTTATCTGTTACAACCACATTGCTGATCACCTGTTGCTGATAACAATCGGCGGTGATGGTCAGGGTATAGGTTCCTGCTTTGATCGGACGGTGGTAATCGCCGAGGTTGGCGGAGGAATAGACCTCCGATCCGTTGTTGTCGTGGCCGGCGATAAAGACTTTGGCAGCGACAGGATTGCCCGTCGTCTGGTCGGTGATGACCCCATGGATCCCATACCTGGCCTGTTTCATCAGCAGGATCAGTGAGCGCCAGTTGTAATCCCAGTAGGTGAGCAACATGCTCGCTGCAGGATTCTTGGTATTGGAAATTTCAATGGTCGACTCCTTGCAATGGTGCCAGTAATTCATGTAGTCCTGACGGCCGCCATCCACTTCGTACCAGGCGTAACCATTGGTAACGCCGTTGTTCAGGTCATCAAAATAGGTAGACGGCGCATGCAGGTGCACGGTGTCGGCATATTCACGGGCGATATAGTAATACCAATTGTCATCGGCATGGAGGGTTGCCCAGGTATCCCAGGGATAATTAAAGACTTCAGCGCCACCGTGGAAATTGGCAGAAACAGTGAAATGGTGCTGACCGGCAAAATTCATGAAGGCAATGGTCTCGGGTTGCCAGGCATTTCCGTCAGGATGTGGCCCATCCTCCGGATCGGGATAATTGCGGTTCAGGTCAACATTGTTGGCATTTCCGCGCCGGGCGCCGCTCACGGTATTATTCCCACCATAGTAGGTTCCATCAGGATTCGCCAGCGGGTTGATCCATATCTCCAGGTTATTGACCAGTTCCGTAACTTCTGTATTCGTTCCGTAATTGGTCAGCAGGTAATCGATCAGGTGCATCATCATGATGTAGCCGGTGGTCTCATCACCGTGCATGGAAGAGGTATAAAAGAACTCAGGTTCCGTTTCTTCGCTATTCACATTATCGGATATTTTCACTACCAAAAGCTTTCTTCCGCTGGGAAGCGTAGTGATCGTCTCCATTGTGCAGATAGCCGGGTATGTTGTAGCAAACTGAGCCATATAGGTCTCGTATGCAGAATAGGTCGGGTAGAAATTCCAGATGGTAAGGGGTTGTGTATAATCCCGCATGACCGCACCGGGATTGATGCCGGGATGCTGCAAAACCTTGAAATCTATCCCTCTTTGCATAAATTTGATCAGCTGCAGTTCATTGGCATACGCCCAAACTGAATCACCTTTCACCCGGTCGATGGAAATAGCCTTGGTAAGCTGGTGAATCTCTGCCGTTGAACCCAGCAGGAAGGTGAAATAGGTTTCACCGGAGGGATACTGGTTCAGTGATTGATCTTGCGCCTGAATGGGAAACAGGAATAACAGGGAAAACGAAGCCAAAAGGAGACAATTTTTCATGGGATAATACGGATCAAAATGGTAAATAGGACTGCAAAGTTAGAGAATTATGGAGTTATCAGCAAACAGCAAACAGTTGATGAGAAAAGTGAATGCAACAATCATCTATTGTTTATATTTGCTTTCACATTATACAAATCGATTCATGAGCCATTATTTTATCGCCAATATCCGGATGAAGGATGAAAAAGTGTACGCCAGGTACATGGAAAAGATCAACGATGTTTTCAACCGCTACAAAGGGGAATTCCTGGCCGGGGATGATCAGCCGGTAATCCTGGAGGGAAAATGGAATTATACCCGTACAGTCCTGCTGCGTTTTCCTTCAAAAGCCGATTTCGATGACTGGTATTATTCCCCGGAGTACCAGGAGATATTGAAGTATCGCCTTGCTGGAGCGGAATGTGACACGATCCTGATTGCGGATGAAGAATGACAGTGTCAGTTAACAGTGATGAACAGACAGCTGTTGATGTGCCGGTCAACGTCATTGGTATTCATCCCTTTCTTCCGGACTTCAGTGGCCGTCCAGGCTAGGCCCTGGTTTGCGTAAACCAGCAGGTCTTGTAAAAAGGATTTAGTACCTTTGAAAAATGAAAACACGAATCCTCATTTTAGTGACCATTTGCGGCATCCTGATGATGCTGCCGGCACTGTCGGTAAGCCAAAATATTCCAACCCTCAGGGAAAAGAATCTTTCCATTCATAACGAAGTGGCTGATGGATTGGTTGCGCCTGCCATTCCCGATAACCCGCCAACTTCTCCGGCCATGAAGTACAAGGGTTCCGATATCTTTACAACCCAGGTAAATGTGGATGCCAATGGACAGAACATTGTGGGAGATGCATCCAATGAGCCATCCCTTGCTGTTGATCCAACCAATCCTTCAAGGATGGTGATCGGTTGGCGGCATTTCTATACTGTTTCCAATAGTTTCCGCCAGGCAGGATATGGCTATACGACTGATGCCGGGCAAAACTGGACATTTCCGGGGGTCATTGAATCTGGCATTTTCAGATCCGATCCGGTGCTTGATTTTGATGCCAACGGAACAGCCTATTACAACAGTTTGACCTCCGATGTCACAGGTTTTCACTGCAAGGTATTCCGTTCCTCGGATGGCGGAGCCACCTGGGATTTGGGAGTGGAAGCCCAGGGAGGAGACAAGCAGTGGATGACCATCGACCGGACTAACGGTTCAGGCAGTGGGCACATCTATTCATTCTGGACTTCATATTACAGCATCTGCTATCCGGGGCATTTCACCCGGTCAATCAATACCGGCGCCAGCTATGAGAATTGTGTCGAAGTCTCTGGAAATCCATACTGGGGGACCATGGCAGTTGGCAATGACGGCGAATTATACATTGTAGGGATGGGAGAGACCGGCGGGGTGGTGGTTGCTAAATCCACAACCGCTTCGAATCCGGTTATCCCGGTTTACTGGGATTTTTATTCCAACGTTTTCATTGACGGCTACATCACGGCACAAATCTCCATCAATCCTGTTGGCTTGCTGGGTCAGGCAAGTATTGACGTAGACCGTTCCAACGGCCCGGGAAGAGACAATGTATACATCCTTTCCTCAGTGGTCAGATATTCCGTTAATGATTCTGCCGATGTGATGTTTGCCAGAAGCACCGATGGCGGTATGACCTGGGACAATCCCATCCGGATCAATGATGATGTCGGAACCAATAACTATCAGTGGTTCGGAACCATGTCGGTTGCGCCCAACGGAAGAATTGACGCTATTTGGCTGGATACCCGTGACGGAGGACCCGGATCCTACATGTCATCGCTCTATTACTCCTATTCCCTTGATCAGGGGGTGACCTGGTCGGAAAATGAACGCATGTCGGATGCCTTTGACCCGCACGTCGGCTGGCCACAACAGAACAAGATGGGCGATTATTTCGATATGAAATCGGATAACAACGGCGCACACCTGGCCTGGGCAAACACCCTGAACGGAGAACAAGATGTATACTACAGCTACATTATGCCCGATATTACAGGAATTGATCCCTATGCTGAAAAGAAAATAAAGATGCAGGTTTATCCCAATCCATTCCGGGATCGATTGACAATCAGCTTCTTCCTGCCATTTCCCAAAGATGTATGCGTTGATCTGATAGATGTTTACGGGAATGTAGTTTCCTCTAACAAGATTGGTATGCACCAACGTGGAAATAACCATGTGACGCTGGCACCCGATGTCTCCCCCGGCTTCTATTCCTGCAGGTTAACGGCAGGTGATGAAGTGGTTAATACAAGCCTGGTTAAGATTCAATGATGAGAAAAACTTACCGGTAAGTTCGTGATACAAGATGCCTTCCTGGGATATTTGGAGCGGGGAAAAGCAAGTTCCCGCAATGGGCCTACCTGATGGTGACCTGGAAGCCCGTCTTTTTCAAATCCGAAAAGTGAAGCCTGCTTCATCAATGTGAGCGGAAGGACAAACACCCGAATGGACCCGAGAGAGATCAGGATATCAGCTTTCAATTATCATCTGCCGCCGGAGCGGATCGCCCAGTTTCCACTGAAGGAAAGGGATTCATCCAAATTACTCATCGTGCGTGATGGGGTGATCAGGGAAGATGTATTCATCCATCTCACCAAGCACCTCCCTCCCGCCGGATTGATGATCGTTAACGACACCCGTGTGATCCCTGCAAGGCTCCTTTTCAGAAAGCAAACAGGCACCTGCATCGAGGTGTTTTGCCTGGAACCTGATGGAGAACTCAATACAGCCATGGCCCAGACTGGAAAAGCTACCTGGAAATGCCTGGTTGGAAATGCCAAGAGATGGAAAGAGGAAGTGTTGGAAATGGAAATCCGGGACGATACCGGAGCTGTGATTCTACAAGCCGGAAAAAACAACCATTTCCCGGATGGCACCGCGAGGATTACCTTTGAATGGCTGCCTGCAAATGTAAGCTTTGGAACTATCCTGGAAATGGCCGGAGCTACTCCGCTACCTCCTTATATTAAACGGAAAGCAACTTCCGACGATAAACAGCGTTACCAGACCATCTATGCCCGCTTCGAAGGTAGTGTCGCAGCCCCTACAGCCGGTTTGCACTTCACCGATGCCCTGTTGGAAAAAATCAAAGCGCATCATTTCAGCATCGAAAAAGTCACCTTGCATGTCGGGACCGGCACTTTTAAACCGGTGAGTACGCCAACCATCGGCGGACATGACATGCATGCTGAAAAGGTGCGCATCACCAGGTCCCTGCTGGAGCAGATGATCAGCCACCTGCCGGGCCACCTGATGGCTGTTGGAACGACAACGCTGCGATCCGTCGAAAGTCTTTACTGGCTTGGCAACAGACTGTTCCAACAAGGATTTGATGCGGAGATCTCCCATGTCATGCAATGGGAACCTTATGATGCCAAACCGCTGGTAACGCCCCGGCAAGCGCTTGAAAACCTCCTGGAATACCTTGATCGAAACAACCGGGAATACCTTGATTTTTCAACGGAGATCATCATCGTTCCCGGTTATTCACACAAGTTTGCCGACAGCCTGATCACCAATTTTCACCTTCCGCAAAGCACCTTGCTCCTGCTCATTGCTTCATTCATCGGCGATTCCTGGAAGCAAGCGTACGAATATGCCATGGCTCATGATTTCAGGTTTTTAAGCTATGGCGATGGCTGTTTGTTTTTCAGGGAAAGCCATTAAGCAGCAGGCCGTGAATACTTCAGCGACCTCTTTTCCGCAATTCATACCCTGATATCCGGCTTTTATCGATAATGTATTTACCCGGTTCGTCGTGTCAATCTACCTTTGTCAGCAAATCAATAATAACCAGGTAAAAACAATTCAAATGGAACCGAAGAAACTTTATCGAAGCAGGACAAGCAATGTCATCGGCGGTGTGGCGGGTGGTCTGGGCCAATATTTCAGTACCGACCCGGTGATCGTCAGATTGATCTTTGTCGCTCTCTTCCTCGCCGGTGGCGGCGGATTACTTATCTATATCCTGATGTGGATATTTATCCCGCAGGAGCCTTTTTCAGTACCTTTACCATCATCCAATCAAACAACCATGGAAACAGAAAAACCCGTAATTGAAAACCCGGAACCGGCGATGGAGAATAAAATACCGGTGTCCACTGAACAAAAAAAATCAAAAGGAAGCTTGATGGGTGGCGCCGTGCTGATCACCCTTGGTTTTCTTTTCCTCATTGCCCGGTTCGTACCGCGTATCGACTTTGGCGACGTGTGGCCTATCTTGCTGGTTGCAATTGGTGCGATTCTGATCTATAATGCGACTTACAATAAAAAAGAAAAATAGAAGAGCCATGAAAAGTAAACATCTATTGTGGGGTATATTGCTCATCATTGTTGGGCTGCTGATCATCCTCCGCAATACCGGGCTGATCTGTTTTCACTGGTCATGGTTTTTTAACCTCTGGCCGTTGATATTGATCTTCTGGGGGATCGCTATCCTGCCGGTGAAAGATTTCATCAAGATCATTCTGGTGGTTTTAACCATTGGGGTTGCTTTCCTCTTTGTTCAAAAATATGATGAGCCGAATGATATTTTCAAGTTTCGCTGGTTTGACAAGGAATTCCAGGATAAATGGGATCGTGATGATTCCTGGAATGACGACGACGATCATAGTGGAGAGAACACCGAAGCCCAGCGACTCAACATTTTATTTGATTCATCGACCCGGGAAGCAACCCTGAAGTTCGAAGCTGCAGCCGGCTCATTTAAGATGAAGGATACAACCAGTTACCTGATCGACTTCAAAAAAGAAGGCCGACTTGGAAATTATATTCTTACCGCTTCAGATACAACCGGAAACCGTGTTATCAAACTCCGGTTCAAAAACAAGCACGTTCGTGGATCAACCAAGGAAAACAATGCAGAGATCAAGTTGAATACTATTCCTGTCTGGGATTTTGATTTCGATATCGGTGCGGCAGAAGTGAAATTTGATCTGAGTCCGTATATCACAAGAAAGGTAACGATTGATGCCGGCGCCGCTTCCTTGAATCTGAAACTTGGTGATAAAAGCGAGCGCACCGATGTAAATATTGACTCAGGAGCCGCAGGAATAAAGATTGAAGTTCCAAGATCGGCCGGCGTGGAGGTTATCATCGACTCATTCCTGACTGGAAAGGAACTCATAGGATTCAACAAAATTGAACGGGGTAAATACAGAACTGATAACTTTGCCTCCGCAGATAAAAAGATATTCATCAACATCGATACAGCGGTTTCGGGACTTGAGATCGATCGTTATTAATACCCATCAACATGTTCAGGAAAGAGATCCGTTTTCGCACAGCGCCCACCGGCCAGGATATTGAAAACATCCGGGAGATCGTCACTTCAACAGGTTTTTTCTATGACTTTGAGATACCGGTAGCCGTTGAGCTGGTGGAAGATCGTCTGAAAGATGGGCTGGATAGCGGATATTATTTCCTGTTTGCCGACGATGGGGAGAGAACCGTTGCCTATTCCTGTTTTGGCCCGATCGCTTGTACCGAAGGGAGCTATGACTTGTTCTGGATCGTCACACATAACGATTACCGCGGTGCCGGGATCGGGAAGAAGCTGCTGGAAGCAACGGAAGAAGAGGTGAAAAAATTGGGCGGGCGGATGCTCATTGCCGAGACATCCACCCTGCCCAAATACACCCCAACCCGACATTTCTACGAAAGCAACCAATATAAACTTGAAGCCGATATTCCAGACTTCTACAAACCGGGAGACGGAAAGGCGATCTATATCAAGCGGTTCCCAGGGTAGCTGAAGGTTGCCCGAGTTGCTCTTTCGTCATTCTGAGCAAAGCGAAGAATCTCATAGATTACCCAGACAGTTGTAATAGTTTTTGTATTATTGCAATTTTCCTGAAAGAAAATGCATCTCCGTTATTTATTCCTGCTGATCGGCGTTCTGTCCGGGATACCGGGTGTTCTGCGCGCAGACAACGATTCCTCGAATTTCTATAAACCGAGGATTGAAGGTACTGTCCGGGCAAAATACGAGTATAACACCAGCCTGGACGCCCATCGATTTGAAGTTCGCAATGCCCGTTTCAGCGTGCTGGGCGCTTTGAACAAAATCACCTCTTACAAGGCAGAAATTGACCTTTCGGATGAAGGGGTCACCCGGATGCTGGATGCTTTTCTTCGAATCAAACCCCGGAGCTGGTTAAGCCTGGTTATTGGACAGCAAAAGGTGCCATTCAGTACCGACAACCTCCGGTCACCCCATCAACTCTTTTTCGCCAACCGTTCATTTATTGGCAAACAGCTCACCGCCTTGCGTGATGTCGGCGCCACCATCGAATTTATCAACAAATATAAATTGCCCCTGGTTTTCTCGGTGGGTCTTTACAATGGTACCGGACTATACAATCAGAAAACCTGGCGGAAATCACATGAATTGAGTTATGTCGGCCGGCTTGAAATGAAACCCGGAACAAACTGGAATATTTCCATGAATGTTAACTCTATCAAGCCAACTAACCTACGGATGAACCTGTTCAATGCCGGGTTTTATACCGATCAGAAAAACTGGCACTTCGAATCTGAGTATTATCAGAAAGTTTACCAGGATAGCTCCTGTGCGCCAACACATGGTTTCTTCGCTTTCATTGGGTACCGCATCAACATGAAGGAAAACTGGATAATCAGATCAATTTCTCCTGTCTTCAGATATGACCTGATGACAAAAAACATACGGTATGACGACAGTGGTAAGATGAAGATTGACCAGGAACGGTGGCGGCTGACAGGCGGGCTGACCGTCAGCCTGGAAAAACCTTTCAGAAACGATATCCGGATCAACTATGAACGGTATTTCTACCATGCCGGCGTTGTAAACCAGGATAATAAGCTGGTGCTGGAGTTCGTCGTCAGGTTCTGATTGAAACATCTGGTATTTTACAACTATCTTTGCCGCCTGATAACGGATAACTATGGAAATCGCTGAAGTAAAAGAGAAAAAAATACGGGTTGGCATCACCCATGGTGATATCAATGGCATTGGGTATGAGATCATCATTAAATCGTTGAATGACCCCAGGATGCTGGAGAACCTGATCCCGGTGGTTTTTGGATCCTCTAAAGTGGCCTCCTATCACCGTAAGACACTTCACCTCAATGAGTTCAACTTCAACCTCGTCAAGAAATCCGATATGGCACATGCCAAACGCGCCAATATTGTCAACATCATTGATGAAGAGGTTAAAGTTGACCTGGGTATCTCCACCCCCACCGCAGGACAACTGGCCATGCTTTCGCTGGAAATGGCAACGGAAGAGCTGAAGAGAAACCATCTGGATGTTTTGGTCACCGCCCCCATCAACAAGAAAAACATCCAGCAGGCTGGGTTTCAGTTTCCCGGTCATACCGAATACCTGGCTGAAAAGTTCAACACGAGTGACTATCTGATGCTGATGATTTGCCGTAACCTCAGAATCGGCGTGATCACCGGTCATGTTCCGCTGGGCAGGGTACCGGGCACCATTACGCAGGAGCTCATCCTGAAGAAAATTGCCATCCTGGATCAATCCCTCAAGCGTGATTTTGCGATCTCCAAACCCCGTATCGCCATCCTGGCGCTGAATCCCCATTCCGGCGACGATGGCGTTATCGGCAATGAAGATCAACAGGTCGTCATTCCGGCCATCCAAAAGGCCTTTGATAAGGGAACCCTGGTATATGGTCCTTTTCCGGCTGATGGCTTTTTTGGATCATCCGGTTACAATAATTTCGATGGCATCCTGGCTATGTATCACGACCAGGGCATGATCCCTTTCAAACTCCTGTCGTTTGAAGAAGGCGTCAATTATACGGCAGGCCTTCCTTATATCAGGACTTCTCCCGCCCATGGCACAGCCTATGAGATAGCAGGAAAAAACATCGCTTCGCCCGACTCATTCCGGCAGGCCATTTACCTGGCTTGTGACATCTTCAACAATCGCCTTCAGTATATTGAGTTAGCAGCCAACGCCTTGGGGGCCAACCATACAAAACCTAACGATTTCATCCAAACCCAGCGAGAAGGTGGAATACAGCCTGACGCAGATAACCAAAGCCGTTAAGGGGAAACGTGTTGGCAATCCCGGCGAGGAGATTACGGTGACAGACCTGCTCATCGACAGCAGGAAACTGATCACACCTGAGAAATGCCTCTTTGTCGCCCTGAAAAGTCAACGAAACGATGCCCACCGCTACATCCCTGATCTGTATGCGAAAGGGGTGAGATGTTTTGTGGTTTCATCCCTCCCTGATGACTTATCAAAATTTCCGGAGGCCTCCTTTATCCAGGTAAAAGATACCCTCGCAGGCCTCCAGATGCTTGCAACCTGGCACCGGAAACAGTTCTCCTGTCCGGTTATCGGCATCACCGGTAGCAATGGAAAAACCATCGTGAAGGAATGGCTTTACCAGTTGCTGGCCAAAAACAAGCAGGTCGTACGGAGTCCGAAGAGTTTCAACAGCCAGATCGGTGTACCCCTCTCCGTTTGGAAAATGAAGGCATTCCACGATATGGCCATCTTCGAAGCGGGAATCTCAGAGCCTGACGAGATGGGCAAGCTTCAGCAAATAATCCAGCCTGATATTGGCGTCTTCACCAACATCGGACAAGCACATGAAGAAAACTTTCTCACCCTTGCCCAGAAGGTTGGAGAAAAGCTGAAACTATTCACAAAGGTTAAGTCCCTGATCTATTGCGCCGACCACAACGAAATACAGGAGGTCATTCTCCGCACCAAGCTGCTCGACAACATCCAGGTCTTTACCTGGGCGCGCAAAACCAACGCTGACCTGATGGTGAAAAATACCTCCCGGTCAGATCATTTTACCCACATCGATGCGGTTTTCAAGAATGAGCCAGCCTCCATACGCATCCCCTTTACTGATGAGGCTTCTGTGGAGAACGCCATCACCTGCTGGGCGGTCATGTTGTTCCTGGGTTACGACCAGACCTTTATCGCAAAAGGGATGGAAACCCTACAGCCTGTCGCCATGCGGATGGAGTTGAAAGAAGGGATCAACAACTGTTCTATCATCAACGACAGCTACAACTCCGACATCAACAGTCTCAGTATTGCCATTGATTTCCTGCAGCAGCAGCGCCGGCACAAGAAAAAGACCATGATCCTTTCCGACATCCTCCAAAGCGGGAGAAACCCTGCTGAACTTTATGAAGATGTCGCTGCCCTGCTCAAGAACAAATCGATCGACCGGATCATCGGTATCGGAAAGGACATCTCCAAACAGGCAGACAAGTTCGATCTCGAAAAAGCCTTCTTCCCGGATACGGAAGAGTTTCTTGAAAAATACCCTCTCCACTCGTTCCAGAATGAAACCATCTTATTGAAAGGTGCACGGGTATTCGCTTTTGAAAAGATCAGTCGAATGCTGGAACAACAAGCACATGAGACGGTGCTCGAGATCAACCTCGATAACCTGGTGCATAACCTCAATTATTATCGCTCCAGACTTCATCCTGGCGTGAAAACCATGGCGATGGTGAAAGCTTTTTCGTATGGCAGTGGAAGCTTTGAGATCGCCAGCCTGCTTCAGTTCCACCGGGTTGATTACCTGAGCGTGGCCTATGCCGATGAAGGGATCGAATTGCGTAATGCCGGCATCACCCTCCCCATTATGGTGATGAATCCCGAAGAGTCGAGCTTCGACTCCATCATTAAATACAACCTGGAACCTGAAATCTATAGCTTCCGGCTCTTGTCACTCCTGGAAGAAGCGCTTCAGAAGAGCGGAAGGAACCACCAACCTGTGACCATCCACATCAAGCTGGATACCGGGATGCGCAGGCTGGGATTTGATAAGGAAGACATGGAGCTGCTTGCCAACCGGGTCAGGGAAGTGGGCTTCTTTCATGTCGGATCAATATTTACGCACCTTGCAGCCACTGATGACCCTACGCATGATGATTTTACCCGTTTTCAGATCGATCTGTTCAACCGGATGGCGCTGATGCTTACCGAGCGGCTCGATTACCCCGTGCTGCTTCATGCCCTCAATTCGGCCGGCATCACCCGTTTCCCGGATGCCCAATACGACATGGTTCGCGTCGGGATCGGACTGTATGGAATTCCATCTGCCGGCGAGGAAGAAGAACATTTGAAACCGGTCAGCACACTGAAATCCACCATTTCCCAGATCAAGCAAGTGAAAGCCGGGGAATCTATCGGGTACAGCAGGGCGGGAAGGGCATCACACGATATGACATTGGCCGTCATTGGCATTGGCTACGCCGATGGTTTAAATCGAAGACTCAGTAAGGGAAAGGGAAGCTTATACATCCACGGGCAGCCTGCTCTCATTATTGGCAACATCTGTATGGATATGTGCATGGTCGACATCACCGGCATCGCATGCAACGAAGGAGATGAGGTGATCATCTTTGGTCCTCCACAGCCTATCTCCTCCCTTGCCAGGATGCTGGAAACCATCCCCTACGAGATCCTGACTTCCATCTCCCGCCGAGTGAAACGGATTTACTTCCGGGAGTAGCAGGGAAGATTCTCTCAACAAAGGTTTTGCTATCTTTGGCAGGTTGTTTAACCTCATCCTGTCTATTATGACACAGACACTGAGCATCATCATTCCGGCCTACAATGAAGCTGCTACGATACATCTGATCCTCGACAAAGTACTGGCAGTCCATCTTCCGGGAGAGATAAAAAAGGAACTGATCATCGTCAACGACTGCTCCAAAGATGCCACAGCAGAAAAAGTCGAAACATATATCCGGCATCATCCGGAAGCATGTATGAAGCTTCACAGCCAACCCGTCAATCAGGGAAAAGGCGCTGCTATCCATAAAGGCATTGAATTGGCCACCGGCGATTTCATCATCATCCAGGATGCCGACCTCGAATATGATCCACAAGAGTACAATCTTTTACTTCAACCGATCCTTGACGGATTTGCCGATGTGGTTTACGGTTCCCGTTTCATGGGAGGAAATCCACACCGGATCCTCTTTTTCTGGCATTCCATTGGAAACCGTTGGTTGACGCTCCTTTCCAACGTGTTCACCAACCTGAACCTCACCGACATGGAGACCTGCTACAAACTCTTTCGGGCGGAACATCTGAAAAAAATCCATTTTGTTGAGAACCGCTTTGGATTTGAACCGGAGGTTACTGCCAAGATATCCAAGTTTCCGGGAATACGGATCTACGAGGTGGGCATCTCCTACTACGGCAGAACCTACGAAGAAGGGAAAAAGATCAACTGGAAAGATGGTTTCCGGGCGCTGTTTTGCATCTTGAAATACAATCTTTTCAACCGGAAATATCTTAAAGATTCGTGATGTGCTGAACGGCCAAAAAATCATTGTCGTCCTGCCGGCTTACAACGCCGCTAAAACCCTGGCAAAAACATACCGGGAGATCCCTATGGACCTGGTAGATGAAGTACTGCTGGTTGACGATGCCAGTGGGGATCAAACCATGGCCGTTGCAACGGAATTGGGAATCAGAACCATCATCCATCACGAAACCAACAAGGGCTACGGGGGAAACCAGAAAACCTGTTACACCAAAGCCCTGGAGATGGGCGCTGACATCATCATTATGCTCCATCCCGACTACCAATACACCCCCCGGTTGATCCCTTCAATGGTACACCTCATCAGCAGCGGCCTGTACCAGGTGGTGCTGGGTTCCCGGATCCTCGGACGGGGCGCCCTCCGCGGTGGAATGCCACATTACAAGTATATCGCCAACCGGTTTCTAACCCTATTCCAAAACCTGCTCATCAACCAAAAATTATCGGAATATCATACCGGCTACCGCGCCTTTTCACGTCAGGTGCTGGAAAGAATAAACTTCCAGGCCGATTCCGATGATTTTGTCTTTGACAACCAGATGATCGCACAGATCTTTTATGCCGGCTTCGAAATCGCCGAGATTACATGCCCGACAAGTTATAAAGAGGATGGCCTCCAGCATCAATTTTTCCGGAGCGTGACCTATGGACTCGGTGTTGTAAAGACCTCTTTGATCTACCGAATGCAAAAAATGAAACTCGCCCGGTTCGAAATCTTCCAAATGAATACCCTCACCAGATGAAAAAACGTCTTGAATATCTGTTGTTCTTCGTCGCCTTCCTGATGATCAGTTTCCTGGGAATTCAAAACCACCGGTACATCGGCTACTTTAATTGGAAAACCGAGATCTGGTCGGATAAAGCAGGCTACTATGTCTATCTTCCGTCACTTTTTATTTACGACTTTGATGCATCCCGTTTTCCGGAAGCTATGGATCAACAGACCGGTGATGGCTTCAACCTCGATCTTCAGAATCATAAAGTGAGAACAAAATACACCTATGGCGTCTCCCTGATGGTTAGCCCATTCTTCCTGACAGCCCATCTCATGGCTAAGGTTGCCGGATATCCGGCGGATGGATTCTCACCCATTTACCAGAAGATCCTGAATGTAGCTGCCGCCTTCTATGTTGTACTGGGTTTATTTCTTTTGAGAAGGTTTTTGAGACATTATCTAGGGGAGAAATGGTCGTACCTGACCATCCTGATCCTCTTTCTTGCCACCAACCTCCTCTACTACACTGTAGACGAAACCATGATGTCGCATGCCTATTCCTTCTTTCTTTTCGCGTTATTCCTTTTCAGCTTGCAGAAACTGCTTACGGGCAACAGGCCACAGATAACCTGGTTTTTCATCCTCAGTTTTTCAATCGCAGTGATCACCCTGATCCGTCCCGTCAACCTGCTGTTGATCCTGGTACTCGCTTTCTGGAATGTCGCCTCCTTCAAGGAGTTCCAGGCACGATTCAAGCACTTCTTAAAAATCCGGTATATCCTGATCAAGGCAGGGTCATTTATCCTCGTTTTTCTCCCGCAAATCATCTACTGGAAATATGCCACCGGACATTTCCTGCATTATTCCTATGGGAATGAAGGTTTTTCAAACTGGACCTCACCTTATCTGCTGGAAGTCTGGTTTGCCCCATTGAACGGATTATTCCTCTATAGCCCCATCCTGCTGTTGATGGTCGCCGGTCTTGTGTGGATGATCATCCGAAGAGAACCCAATGGACGGCTTATCGCAGCCATGTTCCTGATGGTGAGCTACATTTGTGCAGCCTGGGATACCTGGTACTTTGGCTGCAGCTATGGTCAAAGGTCTTTTGTAGAGCACCTCTCCCTTTTCTCACTCCCGCTCGGTTTTTTCCTGAAAGGGATATTTTCCCGAAGACAACCGGATGGTAAAATCCTGATCGGCTTATTAATCATTATTTTCACCTACTATAACCTCCGGATGAGCTATGCCTATGAAAAATGTTTCTTTGGCAGCACATGGGACTGGCCCCAGTATTCCCGGCAGCTCGCCAGTATCGGCCTTTTCCCAAATCCTTCCGGGAAGATCACCTTCATGAATGACACTGAAAACTCTTCCCTGAATTCCTGGAAAACCCTGACTCGCGAGCAAAGCCGGTCAGGGATGTATGCCAACAAGGTAGATGAGAACAACGAGTTCTGCTGCCAGATCGTGAAAAAGGTGGGGGATCTTTATGGCAAGGCGCCATACAAGGTTGAAGTGACGGCTTGGGTGTCCGCTCCCATCAGGCTTGACCCGGAGATTTACCTTGTTTGCAGTATCGAATCCGCACCGTCAACACCATTCCTCTGGCTCTCTGAAAAGATCGATACCCACCTGAAAAACCTGAATGAGTGGACCGAGGTAACACGTACCTTTGAACTCCCGGTTGGCCTGCATCCTGATTACCTGATCAACGTTTATATCTGGAATCAGAACCGGGAAAAACTGTTTGTAGATGATATTAAGGTGAGCATTGAATAGATCCCTGTCTGTGGCTTTGATGGACTAAAAGAAACCAGTATGTTGTTCAGCAGTGTTATCTTCCTTATCTATTTTCTGCCGGTATTCCTGGTTCTCTATTTCATCATACCCCGGCGGTTCAAGAATTGGCTGATCCTGCCGGCCAGCATCCTGTTTTATGCCTGGGGCGCACCGGTATTCATCTTCTGGCTTTTCGGCTGGGTGATCGTTGACTATTTATTGGTCAAAAACATGGCCGGTTCAGAAGGGCGACCCCGCAGGCTCCTGTTCCTGGCTTCCCTGTTTCTTAACTTAGGGATGCTGGTCTATTTCAAATATGCCAATTTCTTTGTCGAGAATTTCAATGTTGTTCTGGGGTGGATCGGGGTACAATCGGTCGAATGGACGAAACTGGTCATGCCTATTGGGATATCTTTCATTACCTTCCAGAAGCTCTCCTATACGATTGAAGTCAAACGGAAAGCCAAGCCACCGTGTGACTCCATTTTTGACTATGCCGTTTACATTCTGATGTTCCCGCAAATCCTTGCCGGACCGATCGTCCGATATCCGCTTATGGCCGATCAACTCAAGGCCGGGAGCAGACCCGACACCCCGGATGACAAGCTGGCAGGGTTCATCCGGTTCATCATCGGACTGGCCAAGAAGGTACTGATCGCTGATATACTTGGCGTTGAAGTCGACAAGATTTTCGCCCAGGCACCCTTTGACATGAGTTCCCATATTGCCTGGGCCGGAGCGCTGGCCTATACCTTCCAGATCTATTTCGATTTCTCAGGCTACTCCGACATGGCCATTGGTATCGCCCGGATGATGGGCTTCCGGCTTCCGGAGAACTTTAACAGCCCCTATATCTCCGGCAGCATCACCGAATTCTGGCGGCGCTGGCATATCACCCTCTCCACCTGGTTCCGTGATTACCTCTTCCTTCCGCTGGCGTATGCCGTCTCCCGGAGGATGAAAAAAGAAAGATACCTGACCATCCGCGCCGACAAGATCATCTACCTCATCGCTACAACCGTTACTTTCCTGCTCTGCGGCTTCTGGCACGGCGCCGGCTGGACTTTCATCCTCTGGGGGCTCTTCCAGGGCGCTTTCCTCATCTTCGACCGCCTCTTCCTGCTGAAATGGTATAAAAAAACAGGCCGGCTGCCCAGCGTCATCCTCACGTTCCTCATCGTCGTCATCGGGTGGGTGATCTTCCGCTCCCCTGATCTCGCTTTTGCCAAAATGTATATCACCAAGATGTTCGCGTTCGATTTCCACTTCATCGACCTCTACCTCGACCGCGAATTCCTGATAACTACCATCCTGGCAGCCCTTTTCTCTTTCCTGGCCTTCGTCAAACCCGGAGAAAAACTGCAGGAATGGGTGTTCACCAAACCACATCAGCTTTCCGGATACATCACGCTCGGACTGATTGGCCTGATCCTGCTCATCATCTGCATCAGCTACGTAGTATCTTCAGGGTTCAGCCCGTTTATTTACTTTAGGTTCTAATGGGCTCCCTTCTTTTTTTTAAAACGTAGAAGGATTACTTGTTTCTTACAAAGAAATTATGTAATTTTGTTTTTTAATAATAAATTTACATAACATGGACTATATTCCACGAATATTAGAGACCCAAGTCAGACATTATTTGGATATCTTTCCGGCAGTTGGGATCACCGGTCCACGCCAGTCAGGAAAGTCGACCATGATCAAGACTATGTTGGGCACTGAATTCAGGTATGTGACTTTCGACGATTTCCGTATGGTTGATTTCTTTCATGCTGATCCTATGGCTTTTCTCAAGGAATACAGGCACAAAGTAATTTTTGATGAAGTGCAGAAAGTCCCGGAGATATTTACATACCTGAAGCAACACATCGATGAGCAAAGGGATATCAAGGGACAATTTGTTCTTACCGGCTCGAGCCAGTTTACTTTCATCCAAGGTTTAACGGAAACAATGGCCGGTAGAATAGGACTACTCACCCTTTTGCCTTTTCAGTATAGCGAGATCCCTGAAAATCTTAGAGATCTGTCAATCTATTTAGGCACATACCCGGAACTGATCATTGAACGTTACCGGAACCACCCCGAATGGTATGAATCATACATCGAGACTTTTATCATGAAGGATGTCAGAACCTTATTGAATGTCGGAGATTTGCATGATTTCAGAAGGTTTATCAACCTGTTGGCTTCGCGAACGGCGCAGTTACTTAATTACTCACTCCTCGCTTCCGATGTCGGTGTTTCAGTTTCAACGATCAAACGTTGGATTTCTGTGCTTGAAGCATCCCACATCATCTTTGTATTACAGCCATTTTATAGAAACCTGGGAAGCAGGATCATCAAAAGCCCAAAAATGTATTTCAACGATACCGGACTGGTTTGTTTCCTAACGGGAATTATCAATAAGACGCTTTATGAGAAAGGACCCATGGCCGGCGCTGTATTTGAAAATTTCGTGATCTCAGAAATTCGTAAAACCATTCTTCATGCCAAAACGGGGCATAAGTATTATTTTTACCGCACCAGCAATGGATTTGAAGTGGATATAATTTTGGAAAAACAAGGTACCCTTGATCTCATCGAAATAAAGAATTCATCAACTTTTCGGACTGCTATGATTAAGCCGGTTGAAAAACTCATGGAGCCAGGGTTTTCAGGGAAATTAGTCTATACTGGAGAAACAATGCCATATAAAACCGATCTTCAGGTCGTTTCGTATAAAAAATACCTGGCAAAAACCGAAAATCTTTAATTTCGTTCCGATCAAGTTGAAAGAAGTATGATGAGAACCTTTTCTCCGGTGGTCCTATGGTCATTATTCTCCCTGTCACTTGCTGCCATGGATGGTTCCTTGCTGACCTATTATGAGCAGTCTGGATTCAAGCAAACACCCCGGTACGCCGAAACGATTGACTTTTATAAGAAGCTTGATGCTGCCTCTCCCTGGATATCTTATCAATCGTTCGGAAAATCTGCGCAAGGCAGGGATCTTCCATTGCTGATCCTCGATACACATGGCAACATGGATGAAGGACTCACCCAATGGCAATCGGAAACGCTCGAACCTTTCCTAAAAAACGAGATGGAAAAGGCAGGCTTTTCGATATTCCCCTATGTGTGGTTCCGCAACTGGCATGATCCGGCCAGTGGCCTCTCTGCAGGGGTATCCCCGCCCATGCTGTCTCAAGGCTATACCGCGTTGCGCAACTGTCCGGGTTTACTCATCGAGACACATATGCTGAAACCTTACCAGCCCAGGGTTGCTTCAACCTACGAGATGATCCGTCTGTGTGTGGAGAGGGTCGACAGGGATCGGGAAACCTTGCTTCAATTAATCAAACAGGCTGATGCTTTTTGTGCCTCCGACACTTTCCGGAAAGAACCTTACCCCCTCGACTTTACGGCCAACCCCAACGATTCTGTAATGGTTGACATCCTGGGCGTGGAATACGATTCAAAGATCAGCGATTTAACCGGTGGTCCCTGGGTCACCTATTACAAAGAGAAACCGAAAACCCTTCACATTCCTTTCTTTAACAAGATTGATCCCTCCTTGAAAGCCAATCTTCCGGTCGCCTACATCATCCCGGCAGAGTGGACCGATGTGATCAACCTGTTGAAGGATCATGACATTGAGATGAATTACCTGGCCGAAGAAACAACTATTCTTGCCGCCATGTTTCGGCTGAATGGGCCCAAATGGCAGGAACAACCCTATGAAGGAAGGCATGTCATGTCTCAGATTGAAGGAAAAACCGCTATGGAGGATATTCGTTTCCCGGCAGGTTCGGCCATTGTTGGTATGAGCCAACGCTCCGCCCGGCTGATCCCCTATATACTTGAACCTTCAGCTGATGGATCGCTGCTCTCCTGGGGCTTTTTTGATGCTGTGACGGAACAAAAGGAATATGCCGAATCCTATGTCATGGAGGTGATGGCCCGGGAGATGATCCTTGAAAAACCGGAATTGCTGCAGGAACTGGAGGAAAAGAAAAAATCCGATCCGGAGTTCACCAAAAATCCGAGAAATATCATCAACTGGTTTTACATGAAATCACCTTACTGGGATCAGAAGAAGAACCTCTACCCGGTCGGTAAAATCATGGATCCGGGTGTTTTAAAGAGTATTCGCCTGAGGTGATTCCTTACTTCATTTTGATGTATATGTGCCCTTTCCCGGGGGTGGTAAAATGACCAATCAGCGCAGCGGACACATGGGCCGTGGTGAGATCTTTCAATAATTTTTCCGACTCAGCTGGAGGGACCGCGATAAGCAATCCCCCGGATGTCTGGGCATCCGCAAGAATGAGTTTGTCTGTTTCAGTGATTTCCGGGGCACACCGTATGGCGTCAGCAATGTATTCAAGGTTGTTCCTGGTTCCCCCGGGGATGAATCCTGCCAGTGCGAGCTGCCGCGCACCTTCCATCAAGGGGATATCCGACAGGTGAATGGCTGCATCTATTCCAGCCGATTGTGTCATTTCCCTTAGGTGCCCAAGGAGTCCGAAGCCGGTCACATCAGTGCACGCATGGATCCTGAACATGGCCATCACCTCGGCTGCTGTCTTGTTCAGCATTGACATCCAACGGATGGCAGCCTGAAGTACTGTTGATGATGCTTGGCCTGCTTTTGCTGCGGTGGTGATGATCCCAGTACCAATGGGCTTGGTGAGAATGATGGCATCTCCCGGTTGGGCTGTGGAATTGCGGATTACCTTTTTGGGATGTACAATACCTGTCACCACCAGACCATATTTGGGTTCCGTATCTTCAACCGTATGCCCTCCGGGGATCTCGATCCCTGCTTCCCTGGCTTTGTCCGTTGCGCCCTGAAGGATTTGATGCAACACGCTGACAGGCAATCGGTTGTCAGGAAACCCAACAATATTCAGGGCAAACAATGGCCTTGCGCCCATGGCATAGATATCACTCAACGCATTGGCTGCAGCAATGGCGCCAAAATCATATGGATTGTCAACAATGGGGGTGAAAAAATCGACCGTTTGAACGATCGCTGTCTCCTTATCGATCTGATAAACAGCTGCGTCATCATTGGTCTGAGGTCCCACCAGGATATTTTTTCCGGTAATGGCCGGCAATTCCCGCAACACCTGCTCCAGGTACTGGGGTCTGATTTTACAGGCGCAACCCAGTCCATGAGTATATTGGGTAAGTTTGAAATCACCGGTCTTTGATTGGATGGAAGGCGATGGCTGTCCGTGCTGATGGAACAAAGGCTCGACCGCCTTCCTGATGGATTTTACAGCCTCCATGACCTCTGCTTCCTGAGTGTTTTTCCCTGTAGAAAAACGGATGGTTCCCATCGCGATGTGCAGCGGCACTTTCATGGCTGTCAGGACCGCCGAGACCTCCATCTTGTCGGAATGGCAGGCAGCACCGGCAGAGGCTGCCACCTGAGGAATGGCAGAAAGGATGGTTTGGGCTTCGATGCCGGGAAAACTGACATTGAGGGTGTTGGGTAACCGGTATTCCGGATGTCCGTTGAGATGAAGGGCAGGGAACATGTCTAGAAGTTCCCTATAGAGCAGATCCCGGGTTTTCTTCATCTGCCGGGCATTGGCCTCCAGGTTTTCTACAGCTAACTGACAGGCCATGCCGAGTCCTGCGATCTCAAGTACATTCTCGGTTCCTGCCCGCAGGTTTCGCTCATGATTAGCGCCATGGATCAGTTTTTCAGGTTGTATTCCCTGCCGGATATACAGTGCGCCAACCCCTTTGGGAGCATACAGTTTATGTCCTGCGATCGATAAGAGGTCAACACCCAACTCTTTGATGTCCACAGGAATTTTTCCTACACTCTGGGCGGCATCGGTATGAAATACAACGCCATGCCGACGGGTGATGGCAGCGATATCCCTGATCGGTTGGATCGTTCCGGTTTCGTTGTTGGCATGCATGATGCTCACCAGGATCGTAGCAGGGGTGATATGTCGCTCCACATCGGCCGGATCTACCATCCCATACCCGTCAACGCCTGCTACTATGATCCGGAACCCTTGATTTTCAAGGTAATGACATACTTCGGTAACAGCAGGATGTTCAACCGCGCTGATGATGATCTCATTCCCCTTATCACGCAAAGCGTAGGCCATCCCTTTCAGCGCCATGTTGTTGGATTCAGTGCCTCCGCTCGAAAACATGATCTCTTCCGGATTGCAGGAGAGGCAATGTGCAACCTGTTCCCGAGCTTTCTCAACAGCCTGCCGTGCCTGATGGCCAAACCAATGGGCGCTGGAAGGATTCCCGAAATGATCCTTCAGAAAAGGCATCATGGCATTGGCCACCAATGGATCAATGGGCGTGGTGGCATTGTAGTCAAGATATATCGGTTTCATTTTTTTGATATTTGACGTGCGAAAGCAAGGATCTGCGTGGCATTTTTCTCGGGATCATCCGAAGGGAGTTCCAACGTGTGCAAGGAAATCTCTTTCCTCCGCTGAAGATGGTGCAGGTATGTTTTGTCATAGTAAGTCAAGGTGATCTCGGCAACAGTAGCAAAATCATCGTGCCGGAGTGCATCCAGCGCCAGTTGTGCCTGGTCGAATCCCATGGCCTGGCGGATCCGGAGGATGGCTGCTTCCAACTCATGCTTGTCGAAAGAAGCATATTCCTGCACCAATCGCTGGATCCTATCACTTTTCGGGACCACAACCTCAATCACGGAAGCATGAAGCATATTCTCCCAGAGGGTCTCCGGGATGCTCACTGTTCCGATGCCCCTGCTTTCATCTTCGATCCAGACAGGCTTGGAAAAATCAAAATTTCTCCAATCATTAAAGAGATTATTTTCAAACTGTTCGTTGGTTGGCTGTTTTTGCTGACCGATGGCTCCAAAAGCCGACCCTTTATGGCAGGCATGACCCTCGAGGTCTAGTACTTGTTCTCCCTGTGATGCAAGGGAGCGGAGTATATCACTCTTCCCACTGCCGGTCATTCCGCCAAGAATCATGATATTCGCCTGACAGGAAAACCGGTGCCGGATGTAATGGCGATAACTTTTGTATCCTCCTTCCAAAATGGTGGTCTTGAATCCTGCCAAGTCCAATAGCCAGGCCATGCTGGCGCTACGCATCCCACCCCGCCAGCAATGAACCAATACCTCTTTTTCAGGGGCTATTTTCTTCGCTTCCTTTACAAAACGGCTAAGGTTCACACCTGCAAGGTCAAGCCCCAGCAACACTGCTGCCTCACTTCCGGATTGACGGTACAGGGTACCAACCCGAGCCCGTTCTTCATCATTGAAAAGAGGGATATTGAACGCCCCGGGGATGTGCCCTTGAGAATATTCTAGTGGTGACCGGACATCGACGACGGGGACCTGGTCACTGCATCTGATAAATGTCGCCGCATCAGCAAAATGATACATTCCTGCAGATTTCGGGTAAAAATACAATTTTTCCCTGGCCTGCTTAATCTGCCTGTATCATTTCAAGCCATTCTCCGGATTTGGATTATCTTTGCGTTTTGATCCCTCAACCCTGCATACATGTGCGGAATAGCATTTATCAGGCTTCTCAAACCGCTTGAATATTACCTGGCTACTTACGGCACCTCCTTCTACGGGCTCAACAAGCTGCACCTGCTGATGCAGAAACAGCACAACCGTGGACAGGATGGGGCAGGCATGGCCTGTATTAAGTTCGACATCGAACCGGGCAACAGCTACATCGACCGGTTCCGGTCAAATGCTGATGCCCCGATAAAGGATGTCTTCGGAAGGATTTACGAACAGATCGACCACATCCGGGAGACCAATCCGAAAAGACTGAATGACACTGGCTGGCTGAAGTACCATGTTCCTTTTACCGGAGAATTATTCCTGGGCCATCTGCGTTATGGCACCTACGGAAAAAACAACATCGAAAACCTCCACCCCCTGATCCGCGAAAACAACTGGATCACCCGAAACCTGGTGTTGGCAGGAAATTTCAATCTTACCAACGTGGACGAGCTGTTTCACCGGCTCATTGAACTGGGACAGTATCCGGTTCAAACTTCTGATACCATTACCATCCTCGAAAAAATTGGCCATTTTCTGGATGAAGAAAATGAAATATTGTACCGGCGATTTAAAGCACAGGGATATTCGAAAAAAGATATTTCTCACCTCATTGCCCGGGATCTGGACATTCAATCAGTGCTCAGGGGATCCTCCGAGAACTGGGACGGAGGTTATGTCCTTGCCGGCTTATTGGGGCACGGTGACGCATTCGTTCTCCGCGATCCCAATGGCATCCGGCCGGCATTTTATTACAAGGATGATGAAGTAATCGTTGCCGCCTCCGAACGACCGGTGATCCAAACTACCTTCAACGTCCCCGCTTCAAACATCCATGAAATATTGCCCGGCCATGCATTGATCATCAAGAAAAACGGTCTGGCGGAAGAACGCCCCATCCTCCATCCAAAAGAAAAAAGCGCCTGTTCATTTGAACGTATCTACTTTTCCCGGGGTACCGATATTGAAATATACCAGGAACGCAAAAACCTTGGGCGGTTTCTGATGCCCGCAATCCTGAGGACCATTGACTACGATCTTAAAAACACGGTCTTTTCCTATATCCCTAATACTGCAGCCTCTGCATTCTATGGATTGATAGAGGCACTGAATGAGTTTTGTGATGACATCCGCAAGGAAAAAATCCTCCGGCTGAAGGATCAGCTGACCCCGGAATCATTATCAGAAATTTTGTCCATCCACCCGCACATGGAAAAGGTGGCGGTGAAAGACATGAAACTCAGGACATTCATTACCGAAGACACCCACCGGGATGATCTCACAACACACATCTACGACATCACTTACGGTACCGTCAGAAAGGATATTGACAACCTGGTGGTGATCGACGACTCCATTGTTAGGGGAACAACGCTGCGCCAAAGCATCATCCGGATATTGTCGAGGCTGGAGCCCAAACGGATCATCATCGCATCTTCTGCGCCACAGATCAGGTATCCCGACTGCTATGGGATCGACATGGCCAAACTGAGCGATTTCATTGCTTTCAAGGCGGTTATCGAACTACTCTATGATACCCGGCAAACAGACCTGATCGCCGAGGTATACCGGAAATGCAAAGAGCAGGAAAATATGCCAAAGGAACAGGTGGTGAATCACGTTTGGGAGATATACCGGTCATTTCCGGCTGAACGGATCGCTGAAAAGATCGCTGTCATGGTAAAGCCCAGGGATTGTAAGGCAGATCTGAAAATCATCTTCCAGACTATCGAGGATTTGCACCGCGCCTGCCCGGATCACCGCGGCGACTGGTACTTTACCGGCGATTACCCTACTCCCGGCGGGTATAAGGTTGCCATCAAATCATTTATCAACTACATCGAACGGAAGGATGAACGGGCGTATCACTGATCATTCGCCAAGTGCTTTCCTGATCTTCTCTGCTATCAATTGAAATTGTTCCGGCGACAGTTTCAGTTTGGGTCGCTTGAAATCGATGTCACTCATGCTTTGCAAGGGGATCAGATGAATATGGGCATGGAAAACTTCCAACCCGATCACAGCCACACCAACCTTCTGGCAGGGAAAAGCATTTTTAATGGCAACAGCGATTCTTTTGGAAAACAGGAAAAGTTCGTTATAGATAGGGTCTTCTAGGTCGAACAGGTAATCGATCTCTTTTTTGGGGATCACCAGTGTATGTCCCTCCACCAGGGGATTGATATCCAGGAAAGCATAACAATGTGCTGTTTCTGCAACTTTATAGGAGGGTATTTCGCCTGCCACAATGCGTGAAAAAATCGAAGCCATATGGGTTATCTTGAAATGTTAATGATTTCCAATTCGATTTTGCCGGCAGGAACGTCGATCGATACTACATCGCCCACCGTTTTTCCGAGTAATCCCTTGGCGATGGGAGAATTCACAGATATCTTTCCTTCCCGGGCATTCGATTCACTTTCCGGGACAAGCTTATAGGTCAGGGTTGTCTTGGTTTTAAGGTTAAGAAGCTTAACCGAAGAAAAGATCAGGATTTTTGAGTTATCGAGTTTAGATTCATCAATCAGCCTGACGTTACTGATCATTTCCTGGAGTTTGGATATCCTCAATTCGAGCATTCCCTGTGCTTCCTTGGCCGCGGCATATTCTGCATTTTCTGAAAGGTCACCTTTATCACGGGCCTCTGCAATTTGTTTTGATATTTGTGGCCGCTCCACGGTGAGCAGATGGCTCAGCTCCTGCTTCAGCTTTTCAAGCCCTTCTTCTGTATAATACTGTATGTCAGCCATAGTCGATCGTATTTATGCTCAATTCTCCTATCCCCTCTCCGCTTAGGCTCCTGTGAAAGCAGGAATCTGTGAGCGGGAGAAAGGGGTGAGGTCATTGATTATTAAAAGGAATTGAGCAAAAAGCATTGCTCTTTGCCCAACTCTGAAAAAAATCTATTCCGTTTGTAAAGGTTCTTCTAAGCGCTAAAAATTAAATTTCAAGCCCACGGCGTGGTTGCCCTGAAATGGATCGGTAGCATTGTATGAATAGTCGATGGCGATCCCGGTGTTCTTTTCCTTGTTGAAGGGAACAGACACGGTAAATCCGGCGCTGGGTCCTGTAAAGACAGTCCCGCGGTCTTCAACGGTAGCTCCGAAAATTCCATCCTGGTAAGTATAGGCTGCCCGCAGTTGAAGGTAGTATTTCAGGCTATATTCAAGCCCGACAGTAATTTGGTCTTTCACGAATGAGTTGGATGTGAAATTTCCAGCCACGGTGAGGCGGTGCATCTCTCCCATCAGAAAATCATAGGCAGCACCAATGCGAAGAGTTGCCGGCAGTTCGTAGTTTTGGGAACGATGTGATACGGTAAACTGGTCATTGTCGTTGCCATGACTGGGGATGATTCCCCGGAAGGTCAACCCATCACCCTTGAACCGCATCTGCGGGCCAACGTTTTTCAGTGCAACGCCGAACTTGATATTCTCGCGTTCACCCGTTACGTACTGTATACCAGCATCCAGGGCTAAGCCCTGGGCGCTGGCGTCGGCGATGGATTCGCTGATGATCTTCAGGTTCAAACCACCATAAATACTGTTACTGAATGCTTTGGCGTAACCAATGTTGATATTCAGGTAACTCGGTTTAAACTTACCAATCCCTCCTTCGGGAAGGTTCGTAGTGGTGATTTCAACTTCGCCAAATGACATGTTCATGATACCGATGCTCAGCACGCCCTTGTCTTCGCCAAGCTTTTGACTTAAACCGAAGGCCATGATGTTGATACCGGTGCCTTTGAGCCAGTCAGTATAGCTGAAGATCAACTCCGTACCTGTGGTGAAGGCGGTTCCTGCAATATTGGTATACATACCTTCCAGGCCAATGGTACAGGCTGTTCCTGCGCTTCCCCATCCGGTGCTGCGTGCCCATGGATTGATCAATAATTCGGCAGCTCCAGCCTGACCTGACCGGTCCTTGTTTCCCGCCTGTGTGGGTTGGACTGATGCGATCATCACGAGGATGAGTGACATGGCAGCCAGGCTCTGTAATATGCTTCTCATATTGTTGATTTTTATTGTTTTCATGACTTTTTTCAGCTGTTAGAATTAGAATGAGTTTAAGTCAACAGGACGAAGGATGCCGAACCATTTCAGGGTTCTTTCTCCCAAGCCATCGGCTTTCACATGGATGAGGAACACACCGCCGGAAATTGGAATGCCGGCAAAATTCTTCAGATCCCAGTCGATGGATGTCTTCGCTTCGGTATTCAAACCGAGTGTTGAAGAACGTGGCAGGGTAACCCCGCCTTTATCGACTTTGAACTGACGTATCAATGTACCGCTTACATCATAGATCGTGACGGTACATTTTTCGGGTAGATTTGTGATCTTGATGCGGTTATCAAGCTGGTTTCTTTCGTAATCGGAATAAGCGTAGTAGGGATTGGGTACTACATTGACCAGGTCGAGGTCCGTCTTCCCTTTTTCCACGCTGTTATGAACGGTTTCAATACCATCGGTGGAGAAAGTATATACAGGGTTATTCTTGTTGAGAGTATCCGTTGAACCAACAGGTAAAGGCATGCTATAGTAGGGTTGATAGGGTTTGGCAACCCTGATTTTAATGGTTACCTGATTTCCAAGCCATTGTTCATCCTCCACCGACAATGGCATACCAACCCATGCTGCGCTGGCGTAAGTAAAGCCCCAATAAACCGATGAAGGTGTCTTGAGAAGTGTCTTCCGAATGTAGGATCCAGCATCATAAGCAGGGAAGTCGAGGTTGATTGCATTGGAGCTGTAACTGATATGATTCATGATGTAAACATAATGTTGTCCGCCAAATACCGGGTTTCCGGCAACATCATAGACGTTGGCAGAGGGGTTGAAGATCATATCCCGGCCATTATGGCCAACCAACCACGAGTTTTCACTGAAAATAATATTCAGCCTTTCTCCTGTTTCGAGGTTAATGGCATATCCCGGGAACCAACTCATTCCCACGCTGTCAATGTAGTTTGAATTGTAGAGCGGGTCAGCGCTGATCTCACCTGCCAGACCATCCACGTTCACCGATGGCGCTTTCCTGACTGAGAACTGTTTGGCATTTCCCTGAGATAGCTGATCATTCGGGCACATCTCAATTACCACGCAACGGGTCCATTTTTGCTTGTCTGGTGTAAAGACAATATCCACGCTACAAAGGTTATCCATAGTAGAATTTTCCTTAGATATTTTGTTGTATGCAGGCCCCACTTTGTTTAGCCCGGTTGGGGGAATTGTCTGCTGATCAGCGTAAGCACACAAACCATAAGGGGCCCAGGTACCTCCCTGTATCTTTTCGTAGTTGTTATTAGGATCCCAGGGTTCATCGGCTCCCATATTCCAGTCGTAGTATGCAGGTTCATCGCCTTTGTATGTTCCTGATCGAATCCAGTTGGCAGCGCTGGCTGGCACATCGTTGTCAGGTACGCCACTGAGCCAGAGATTTGTGCTGTCATTATAGAGGGCTGAAGGAGCCCAGATCAGACCGTTCTCTTCTAAAAACGATCCGTTGCCAAGGGTGTCGCCAGGGTAGGGTACCTGGTTGACGGTGAGTGCAAGTCCAAGATCCAGGAATAATTGCTCGTAAGGATAGATGGTGGTTGTGTCTGAACGGTAAGATATGCCGGTTGAATTATCGGTCAGTGTCCATTTGCCGAATTTAATTCTGGAGTTGATAAAATAGTCGGAAGTAGCTGCTTTCATTGAGTCAAGTTTCACCGTAAATTCCCCTTTGACAACGTTGAGCGGGTCGATTACTTTCACGTTCAGCGGGCCCATACCGTTCTTGTATTCCGGGTTGTAGCTGATCGGGTAGTTTGGGCCACCGTACTGGTTCAAACTGTCAGCAGGTGGCTTGGAAAGGATCTCAGCAATCGTAGCCTGGGTCATATCGAGGATCATCCCTCCGTTTCCTTGTCCCTGGATGCGGGTGATCCGAGGACCATCTCCAAAGGCGCTTTGCAGATATTGCCCTACAGAAATGTGAGGAATGGCAGTGTAGGTTTTAATGTTGCTACGGCCACGAAGGTATGGAATCTTTTGACCATCAAGTCCGGCAGCAGTTAAGGGATCGTACTTCTTGAACTCATTGTAGGCATAGGCAACAACCGTGAAGTAATATTGTTTATGGTTGATGAGTCGTTTGTCCCCTGTAGCGAAAGCATCTTCTGTTAAGCGGAAGGCATGTTTAATGCCCCTGTCCGTACCATCCACCATCACTTCACCCTTATTTCCCCCGAGGGACTGGTCAAAAGTCCAGTTAACCAGTTTGGTTATGCCATTTTTAATATCGCATTGGGCGACAAGACGGGCTTTGCTCTGGTCATTCAGGTCTGCGATGCTGACGGTAGCGTCCTTAAATTGGTAGATTTGGTATCCTTCAAAGCGGTAGAGCGAGTCATTTCTTGGAGATTGGCCTTCCGGGTTGGGGATATTGGGATCAAATTCAACGTATTTTTCCTGGTAATTGTTCCCTGCATCATTGGTCTTCCGGTTAGTAAGATAGATGATCAGTTCTTTGTCAAGTTCTTCAATGGTTATGTCAGGAGCATTGGGTCCGTTGAGAACGGCGAAGCAGTTATCGAAGAGGCTTTGACAAAGGTCGTCGACGATACGGAGTAGTTCGACAGACTCGAAAGGTGTTCCGGAAATAGCCCGGGCCCAGGGAATACCGACGGTAATATAGTTACAAGCGCCAGGTTGTAAAGTAAAAGGTCCGGCAGATTGCATAAAACGGCGGTCTCTTGGGTTATTATTGGCTGTTTCCTCTGTCCAATATCTCGGGCCGTTCGGGGGTTGACCATTGGTTCCCCAGTCGCAGATATCAGAATCTCCCGGGAACATGAAGTCACAGTTTGGACCATATCCGCCGGCAGTCGGGTGGGCATTTCCACCATACTGCATTTTCACATTATCTTTCCAGATACCACGTAGAAACAAGTAATATTCAGGAGCATAATCAGGATCTCCCATATAAAGTGGAACACCGGCCATTGGGTTGTTATGATAAACAAACCGGCGCATCCCGAAACGTTCGTTATCGATAATGCCATCGCCGAAGTTGATACCATTGATGGCTTCAGCCATAACGAGCACTTCTCCACTTCCTGTTCCCCATTCCATGTAATGCATGGTGTTGTTAAGCGCTACGATGTTGCAACTGCCCAGGAATGAAGGTCCTTTAGCATTGGAACCACGGAAAGCAGGGTTGTCATAACCATCAGGGTCGACATAGGGACCCTGGAAAAAGTCGACACCGACTGCCGGTGGGTGCGCGCCGTAGGCTTGCACTTGGCCTGTTCCGTCAACAGGATTGCCATTGTAGCAATACCCAAGGCCGCGGCCAACATCACATCCAACATAATCATCTTCCGCAAAACCAAGATCAGGGTCAACCCATTGAGAGAAGTAAGTGCCTGTAAGAGTGAATGTTGAACGGTTGATCAACTCGAAACTGTAAAATGTCATGTTATTGATCTCATCGTTGGTGGCAAAGGCAAAAGCTTGCCCCCGGATCTCCATTCCGATGGGTTCACCTTCAGTTTCTGAGTGAAAACCGCCTTTGTCGTTGAAAACGCTCCACAGGGTTTGGTCTCCCTTGATCACCTGGTCAACGAGGATACCGAGCGTATCTGTAGGCCCGCCATTGCCAAGAGGAGCACGTTTTATCCGTTCACCCGGTTTCAGGTTTCGCGGGCAAAGCTCATTAGCCAGATCATAGTAGGGATAATCGCCATCTTCCGGGTCATACACATAGTCGCCGGCCCGGTCAAAGAAGGGTGCAAGGAACTTTGCTTGATTTTTAGAAGCATCCCCGTGGGCCGGCCACTCCTTGATGGAGTTGGGAATCACATAATTCGGGAACTCATCCTTGCTATTCCACCAGGCCAGATATTCATTGACCTCAGCACGGGTAATGGGATACAGCTTGTCATGTTTGGCGCATGTTTCCTCATCCACGGCAGCATTGCCGTCGATGCTGAGAGGTCCTGGCCAGAAATCGTTTTTGGTGTGTGCCGGTCCTCCAGTAGGTCCCTGTCCAAATTTGTATGCGGCGAGTTTCAGGTTGTTGTTCACATCGATACCACCAATCCAGAGAGAGGCAGAGAACATCGACATTTTCCGGGATCCTTTGGGAATTTCATATTCGGCATTTTCCAAAAACCACATGTTCCCATAAGAATAGATCAATGTTCTGACGTTGTTAATGTCAAGGTATTTATAAGCAGAACCCGGTTGACATCCGGCTGTGGTCGACTTGATTGAATTGGTGCTCTTGGTTCCAGTCTTTTTGATGACCTCCCGTGACATCCCGGGATGGGCTACTGCAACGAGGAACAGCGAGAGGAAAGTCAGTCGGAGAATGTTTTTCATTGCGGTTGTATTTATTGTTATCATATTATATTCCTTTCAAATGCCTGTTAGAAATTAAGTGATAATCCCAGACGAACTTGACGAGGTGTGCTGTAGTTATAAGGATTGGCAATAAAGATGGAGTAAAGGTCACGATATGACTGTGGGTTCTGTTGCTGGTTGATCTGTTGCTGGAATTCAGCTGCGGCGAGATAGCCGTCATCATCTGCAACGCCTGTTGCAGGATACACACCGGTGACATTTTTCGTGTTGAAAACGTTGAGCGCTTCGAGGTAAATATTCAGGAAGGTTTGTTTCTTTTTCCCGAGGCTGATATCTCTGTCAAGACGAGCGTTCACGTGGAACTGCCAGGGAAGACGGGAACCGTTCACCGAACCGCTGATTGGTCCCATGCCGCCAAAAGGCATGATTTCGCTTGACTTGGTGTAAGGTGTTCCCGAACCACCGGTAAGGGTGATGTGGATGCCTGTATTCTGCAACCAGTCAATGGGCCTCTTACCGCTTTTTACCCGGTTCGATCTTGGACCGTTATATTCTTTTCCTTCGCCAAACCGGTAGTCAATGTCAATGTTAAACTGGTGACGGCGGTCGAAGGAGAGGGGGTTCAAGGTCCGAAGGTTGGGCTGATCTGACCGGATCAGATTGAAAGCTGTGTTGGCATCGGAGCCGGTACCATCTGCAAACTGCAGGGTATAGCTGGCCCTTACACGGGCGTTGCCACTTCTACGCAAATCATAGGTGATGGTCAATCCCTTCACAGTTCCAAAATCTATATTATTATAAGAATAATATGTAAATGGATAGGCTCCGGTGAAACGGAAAGCCTGGATCTGGTCGCGCATTTCACGGTAGAAGACGCTGAGTTTCAGGGATGATGTATTACTCACTTTTTGCTGAAAGCCCAATTCATAATCGATGGTCTTTTCAGGTTTCAGGTTGGGGTTGTTGATGGCAGCGGCGCCTGCATTTTTGATGAAGTAATAACTGATTGGATCAACCTGGACAAGGCCGGTTGGACGCTGAGTAAGAATATCATAGTGTGCATAGAACAGGGCTTCATCAGAGATCGGGAACGAGAAGGCAATACGAGGCATGATGTTGGTTTGCGGTTCGTAATCCTTGAAAACATCTGGCTTAATTGACTTATCACTTGGGTTCCGGAGGTATGGTGAAACACCCGACCCTTTGTCCAATACACGTGGATCGGAGATAACGGAACCTTCTGCATTATACCATTTGTCTTCAAACCGGTACCCGGTAATGGTGGCAGGATTATCCACATTGTCAACATACACCACATAGTCATTGCCAATATTCCCCGGGTGGTTGACCTGTAATCCACCGACTTCCGTAACCTTATCGGCGGTAAAAGCTTCATTGAAAAGATAAGGATCTTTCAGTACCATCTGGTTGGCGTCGAACCGATCGACACGTACACCGATGTTGAAGATCAGGTCGCGGAACGCAAATTTATCCTGGATGAAACCTGCAATATAGATGGGTTCGTAAGCCCCAATGTCACGGGTATAATTTCCATTCGCATCCTTCTTCAGGAAGAAATCGTTGAAGGAAGGTTTATTTTTAAGTTTTTTCCCGGTGTAATCATATCCATAGTAATTAACCAGGTTATCCCCGCCATTGAGCAATTCATCTGCACTGAACATATCAATGGTGAACAGGTTGTCATTCAGATAGATGGTATGGGCCACCTGGTTTTCGTCAAAGTATTGGATGGAATTGTTGTCAAAATCGTAGGAGTTGATATCAATCCAGTCAGTGCCGTCAATACGCAGGCCCAGTTTTTTCCGGAGGTTGATATCAAAATTCCTTTGCAACACATCAGCGTACTTTCTGAAGTAATAAATGGTATCCATAAATACACCATCGCGGTATACCAACCGGGGATGGGTTACATCCAGTTCACGGAGATGGAAGTTGGTTTGGCCGCGCATGATGTTCCAGAGGGAGATGGGAGAATACCCATATCCGCTGGATGACCTTTGTTGGTACTGGAAGCCTGCCTGGATTTCATTATTTCCAATATCCAAGGCAACAAAAGCATTGATACCGATCTGGCTGACATCGGTTACATTATACCCGTTCCATTGAGCGCCCGCATTTGACCAGGCACCGTAAACGGCATCCTGTCTTACGCCATTCACCAAGCCTCTACCTCCAACCACTTCATCCCAGTTTTGATAGTGACCAATCGGGCTGTCAAAGAAGCTGTAATACTGGGCAGTCCAGTTGGCAAGTTCCGGGTTGATGTCTTTCCATTCGAAAGCCAGGAGTGTATCCCTGAAACCATTCTGGATAAAAGCGAATTTCCCTGTTACCGTATCAAGTTGTTTTTCAGGCGTATACGCGCGAATAGTGTGGGAACTGAATTTCCCGACATAGCCATATTTAAAAAGGTCATCCTGGTGGTTGGCATCTTCCCGTTTGAAGTTTCGCTTGGTATAGTCGGCAGAGAGGGTATAGTAAATATTCTTAATCAGTGATTTACTGTCAGGTGAGGTTGGGAACCGCTGGGTTAGTCTTCCATTGATACGCCATGTCATATCGGTGGAGTGGGGATTGTTCTTGTAGTTCATCAGGGAGTACCCATAGATGAAATCGTAATTGTCAGAATAGACAAATGTTCCACCAATGGCCATGTTGATGGTTTTGGAGAGACGAAAATCGAGTTTTCCCGACATGTTCACATCGATATTCCTTGTATTCTGTGTGTTGGAGACTTTTTCCAGGTCGTTCTTGGTCAGGTATTCGGCGTTGTAATACACCCCCCCCTCACCTGTTCCTGACAAGCGGAGTGGATATTTTTCCAGGTCTTCGAGTACATCATCTTTCACTTTCCAGATACCTGTGGCATTGGGTGCACCATCTTTCTGATAGATAAAGTCGCCGGCGATGAAGTACCCGACGATAGGCGTTTTATTGCCAGATGTATCTTTCTTGGAGAAGAGAGGGCCATTAAGGTTCAATCCCACGCGGTTATATCCGAATTTATCCAGAAACTGTGAGGTCTGAAGTTCAAATCCTGCATGAAGTTCCTTGGAGGGACCACGGGTTGTAACGCTGATGATACCGCCGGTGGCATCACCATAAGCGGCCGGTGTACCACCCAGAACAACGTCAACCTGCTCGATGGCAGATTGCGGAAGGGCAAGGCTTCCGATCACGCGCACCCCATCGATGTAATAAACGGTTCCTGATTCCCGTTGACCCCGGAGACTCGTAATGTTCCCGTTGGCATCGGTTTGCACACCACCAATGGTGGTGGCAACGGAGGCAGCCGATTTATTCGGCATTTTGTCGATTTCTTCGGAAGTGACCGTTCCGCCGGATGAAGTCTGGTCTTTGGAAATCAACGGCACTTTGTAATCAATTATCTCAGTTTCAGTTAAATTGAGTGAAGTGGCCTCCATTTCCAGGTCCAGGAAGGTGATCTTGTCGACAGCAATAACAACCCCTTTGATGGTTATGCCCTTGTACCCGACATAGGTGGCGGTTACATCGACCTTTCCGGGAGGTACCGGCTTGATCAGGTAGTTCCCGTCAAAGTCAGACATGCTCCCTCCTTGTTGTACCCCGCCTACCTGAACGATAATGTTGGCGAAGGCAATGGGTTCCCGGGTTTCCTTATCGGTTATTCTTCCTTTCAGGGCGCCTGAGCCCTGTGAGAAAACCAACAGGTTGGCTGTCAGTACGATTCCAATAGTAAGTAGTAAATTTCGAAACATACCATGCATTTTTATGTTAGATAATATCTTGCTGAAAAAAGTGGGTAAAGTTAAAAAGAAAATATTTCAGTTCAACAAACAATTTTAACAAAAGTTAACATCTTCTTCATGATCCCTTCAATTCCAGGGAAATACCCCTTGAAACAGGATCACCAACAGAACCGGGGAAACAAGAATTGGAAAATGTTCAGTCAAATTCCAGCTTATCGAGGTCTTTTTTTGATTGCCTGAGGGTCTTGCGCATCCTTTTACGGGTGGTTGGATCCTGCATTTTCAGATGCCTCTTCAAAGCCGCCCGGTATTCCTTGAGTGCCTCTCTGTCTTGCTTCTTTTGCGACCGCTCCATCTTCCGTTTTGCTGCCGATTCACCTGATACCTTGCAGGACCATGCAACCGGTGTCAAAAAAAGGATCGTGAAGACCCATGGAAACCATCTTGGCATGTTCATTTTCAAACACTAAATTACAACAATTTTTGAATCAACCGCCACCGGATCAAATATTTTTCTTCCTCATCGTTCCGAATGTGTACCTTTGACTCAAGATTTCTCATGGTATGAAGAGATTCGTTATCACACTTTTCTTATTTGGCGGGCTGTTCCTAATGTTGCTTCCAGGGTGTAAGAAACAAGATGATGACCGGGTGGACATCCCCTATGTCTATGTAAGTTTTTCTATCAATCCCAACTCAACGCAGTATCAGGGATTGAATGCCGTGAGTGGTCATGAGTATTTAACCGGCGGATACCGGGGAATCCTGGCTTACAGGGCAGGGATAGAGGAGTTCAATGCCTTTGAAAGGGCTTGTCCTTACGACCATTATGTTTCTGCCGATGCCTATGTGGATGTGGAAGAGTCGGGGATTACAGCCAGATGTCCGGTGTGTGGCAGCCGGTTTCTGTTGTTGGACGGAACACCGTTTGAAGGCCCATCACCCTATTCCCTGCTTTCCTATGCAACCGTCTACGACGGGGTTTACCTGTACGTTTCGAACTAGCTAGATACCTCACGCAGACTAGTACCTGTAGTGCTCCGGTTTGAAGGGGCCTTCAACAGATACACCGATATAATCAGCCTGTTCTTTCGTAAGTTGCGTCAGTTTGACGCCAATCTTCTCAAGGTGCAGCCGGGCCACCTCTTCATCCAGTTTTTTGGGTAAGCGGTAAACATCTACAGAATAGGTGTTTTGCCAGAGATCCAATTGGGCCAGGGTTTGGTTGGTAAAGGAGTTGCTCATGACAAAGGATGGATGGCCGGTAGCACAACCCAGATTGACCAATCGTCCTTCTGCCAGCAGGAACATCTCTTTGCCTCCCGGGAAAGTATACTTGTCTACCTGCGGCTTAATGTTCGTCCTGATGACATCCTGCAGATCATCCAACTCGTTGACTTCTATTTCGTTATCAAAATGACCGATATTGCAAATGATCGCCTGGTCATTCATTTTCCGCATGTGCCCGGTGCGGATGACCGATTTGTTTCCGGTAGCGGTTACAAAGATGTTTCCTTCCGGTAATGCATCTTCCAGGGTAGTCACTTCAAATCCTTCCATGGCAGCCTGCATGGCACAGATGGGATCAATTTCCGTAACAATTACCCTGGCGCCGTAGGAACGCATGGACTTGGCACATCCCTTACCCACATCTCCGTACCCCAAGACCACCACAACTTTCCCGGCGATCATCACATCCATGGCCCGTTTCAGACCATCTGCCAACGATTCCCGGCAGCCATAAAGATTATCGAACTTTGACTTGGTCACCGAATCATTCACATTAACGGCTGGAAAAAGCAAGGTTCCTTTTTCCTTCATCTGATAAAGCCGATGCACGCCGGTGGTGGTCTCTTCAGAAACACCCTTCAGCTCCTTTACCATTCGATGCCAGCACGTAGAATCCTCTACAAATACATCCTGCAGCGTCTTTAAAACTGTGGCTTCTTCCGGGTTGGATGGAGTAGCTTTCAATAAAGAAGGATCGTTCTCGACTTCGAATCCCTTGTGAACCAGCAAGGTGGCGTCGCCGCCATCATCTACGATCTGATTCGGGCCTTTCCCGCCGGGGAAAGAAAGCGCCATTTTTGTGCACCACCAGTATTCCTTCAGGGTTTCGCCCTTCCAAGCAAATACAGGAATCCCTTTGGCCGCTATGGCAGCAGCAGCATGATCCTGGGTAGAGAAGATATTACAGCTTGCCCAGCGAACATCAGCGCCCAGCTCAATCAATGTTTCAATCAGCACGGCCGTTTGGATGGTCATGTGCAGGGAGCCTGTAATTCGTGCCCCCTTTAGCGGTTTCTGCTTGCCATACTTAGCCCGGAGGCTCATCAAACCCGGCATCTCCTGCTCAGCGATCTCAATCTCTTTCCTTCCCCACTCAGCCAGGGAAATATCGGCAACTTTATAGTCTTTGATTGTGTTTTCTGTTGTTCTTTGCATAGGGTATTTCAAATTGGGCTGCAAAGATACCAAATCAATGGGTTCACAAGAAAAAAAGTATCTTTGAAACAATTTGAAAAAATCGAGCCTGCAGATGCCAGTTGAATTTTTCCATAATCCTGAAACATCAACCCGACTTGGCGTCTGGCATATCTCGGAAGAAATAGATGAGTTAGAAAAGTCGATCACCTTATTGCCGGAACAAAAGGAGCGATATGGCGAGATGAAAAACCCGTCGAGAAAGAAACAGTGGCTTGCCAATATGAATCTCCTGGCTGCATTAACGGAGAAAAGTTCTGCAGGCATCACCTGGCAAAAAAGCGGAAAACCGGTTTTTCAGAATAAGCATGGATATTTATCTCTTTCGCACTCAGGAGATTATGCTACCGCTATCGTCTCTGACACTTACCCTGTTGGTATCGATATTGAAAAGATAAGTGACCGTATTCTGAGGGTTAAAGAACAGTTTCTTTCGCTGCAGGAAATCGAAGCGATTGGCTCCCAATATCAGAAAGAGCTGTTTTACCTGTGCTGGTGTGCCAAAGAATCCGTATATAAACTGCTGGATAACAGAAAAATAGACTTTCGTACGCACATGAGTATTGACATCCCTGAACTTCAACCTCATGGGGATTTTTTGCTTACGGTTTCTTACTCCGGAAAGTCCAGAAAGTACTTAGTTCATTACTTTTTCAGGGATCCCTGGGTGCTCACATATGCCTGTTCACGGTAATAATCGCTTGACCTATGAAAATATATCCATACATTAAATTAAAATCTGCCAAAGGGGAAAAGCTCTTTGCCCTGTTGATCGATCCCGATAAGGTACAGGGTGCATCGCTCTCACGGCTGATCAGGAAGACAAAGAAAGGTGGCGTTGACCTTTATTTCGTCGGAGGCAGCCTGATCTCTAACATTTCTCATGAAAGTATCGTTCAGACCATTAAAAAGGAATCGAACATCCCCGTTGTCCTGTTTCCCGGAAACAGCCTTCAAATCGATCCTGCAGCGGATGCCTTGTTGCTGTTATCCCTGATCTCCGGCCGCAACGCCGAGATGCTCATTGGAAAACATGTGATGGCGGCACCTTATATTAAGGCCAGCAAACTGGAAGTGATCCCAACCGGGTACATGGTCATCGAAAGCGGTCGTCCTACCTCGGTTTCCTACATAAGCCATTCACACCCCATTCCGGCTGACAAAGATGACATTGCTGCCTGCACGGCGCTTGCCGGGGAGATGCTCGGTCTTGACCTCATTTACCTGGATGCAGGCAGCGGAGCCATGAATCCGGTCCCAACCAACATGATCAAAGCCGTTCATGAAGCTGTAAAAATACCCATTGTTGTTGGCGGCGGGATACGTACGGCGGACCAGGCTGCAACCGCATGCTTCAGCGGAGCCGATGTCGTCGTCGTCGGAAACGCCATCGAAGAAAATGAATCACTCATCTCCGTGATGGCCAGGGCCATCCACAATGTTTAATCCTTCCATGATATGAAATGGTTGCTTTCTATTTTACTGCTCGCAGCAGCATGGTCTGTAAGTGGACAAAAAACGCTCACGATCGAGGATGCCTCAGGATTAAACCCTTCGCTTTTTCCTTCGACGATGAGACAATTGCAATGGGCCGGGCGATCCGGCATGTATTGCTGGGTGGAAAAAAATGCCCTGGTTCGCTGTGGCATTCAGAATGATCTTTCCGATACGATCGTCAACCTTGCCTATATCAATGGGGCGCTCCGTTCACTGGGTTTCAAAACGATGAAGCGATTTCCCATGCTCCGGTTTACCGGCCCTTCGACTTTCATCTTCCAGGATAACAACCAGCTCTTTCAATTTGATCTCGATGGCAACACACTGAAAACACTTAACACATGGGATGAAACAGCTGAAAATGAAGACATCATGGACAAAACAGGCGCCGTAGCTTTTACCGTGGAGGACAACCTGCTGATTGCGTTGAATAAGGAAATCATTCCCATCAGTGACGACGGAGGGAATGGACTTGTTTACGGAAAAACGGTTCACCGGAATGAGTGGGGAATTGAAAAGGGCACCTTCTGGTCCCCTTCGGGCAGGTATCTGGCTTTTTACCGGATGGATGAATCGATGGTGGCAGCATATCCATTGGTCGACCTCACTGAACCTATTGCTTCTGTCAAAGAAACACGTTATCCGATGGCAGGACAAACAAGCCATCAGGTAACCATCGGTATCTACGACTCGGAGTTGCGATCAACCGTTTATCTTCAGACAGGTCCTCCGCCGGATCATTACCTGACCAATATTACCTGGGATCCGGCTGAAAAATTGCTGTTTGTTGCAGAACTCAACCGGAGCCAGGATACCATGCAATTGAACAGTTACCAGGTGAAAGATGGTTCAAGGCAAGCTACCTTGTTCACCGAAACAGACCCAAGGTATGTTGAACCGCTCCATGGTATGTTTTTCATTCCCGGTAAGCAGGATGAATTCCTTTGGTTGAGCCGCAGGAGCGGATTCATGCATTTGTATCTGTATCATACGTCAGGGAAGCTGCTTCGACAGGTCACGTCAGGCCTCTGGGAAGTAGTAAGTATTGATGGCATGGATGAGCAGGGACAATTTGTTTTCTTCAGTGCAACCAAAGAAAGTCCTCTGGATGTTGACCTTTATCGTGCCCCCCTGCGTAGAGAGGGAATACAGCGGATCTCCAAAGATCCCGGACAGCACACGGCTTATGTCAGCCCGGAAGGCTCATACCTGATCGATCAGTTCTCCAGTCAAGCGGTTCCAACAACTTACCGATTAGTAACCGGGGATGGGAAAGTAATCCGTACCCTCCTGGAATCAAAAAACCCCCTAAAGGATTATTCTCTTGGAAAAACCAGGATCTTGAAAATCCGCAATCAGGATGGTCTTGATCTGTATGGTCGAATAATTCTTCCACCCGGTTTTGATTCAACAAAGAAATATCCTGTGATCGTTTATGTATATGGCGGTCCTCACTCGCAGTCGGTTACCAATTCCTGGCTGGCCGGCGGTGGGCTGTTCCTGAATTATCTTGCGGCTGAAGGATATATCGTATATACACTGGATAACCGGGGAACCAATAACCGCGGAAAAGACTTTGAACAAGCCATTTTCAGAAACCTTGGCCAGTATGAAGTGGAAGACCAGATGACCGGAATCGGTTACCTGAAGAATCAACCCTATGTGGATACCCTTCGGATCGGATTGAATGGCTGGAGTTACGGTGGTTTTTTAACCCTATCCATGATGCTCCAACGCCCCGGGGTATTTAAGACTGTGGTTGCCGGAGGCCCGGTGACCAATTGGGAATACTATGAAGTGATGTATGGAGAACGCTACATGGACACACCCCTGGAAAACTCAGAGGGTTACCAAAAAAGTTGCTTGCCCAACATGGTCGATCGGCTACAGGGACACCTCCTCATCATTCATGGAACCATGGATCCGACAGTTGTCTGGCAAAACAGCCTGGTTTTCCTGCAAAGCTGTATTGAAAAAGGAAAGATGATCGACTATTTCGTCTACCCCGGCCACGAACATAACATCCGTGGAAAAGACAGGAAACATCTCAACCAGAAAATTGTAACCTACTTTAAGGATTACCTGGAATGATAAGCCGGATCATTTAATGGCGCGAAGCACCTGAACTCCGTTTTCCGACCTTATTGAAAATAAGTAAAAGCCTCTTGGCCAGGTAGTTGTGTGAATGACTACCCGGTCGGGACCAAAGTCTAAATCAGCCTTTATCTCTTTTCCCGCTGCATCGGTCACGGTCACAGAAAGATCTTTGGAAAGGATCGTTTCAGGGATGGAAATGTTCACAACATCCAAAAAGGGAACAGGCCATAAGTGAATTTGCAGAGAGTTCTCAGTTATTATCAACGATGGGGAACCCCAGATGGATTGTATGAATTCCGGGTGATCGATGAAGGGGTTCCGGTTGTCCTGGATTTGGTAAACAGCATTGTTGCGATTGATCTCTTTCTGGCTGACAGGGTCATTTTCGGCCCATTCCATCAGCATGTCCCGCGCCCAGGGAAGGGGTTCAGCACCATTAACCATGGGGCTTCCGGGCCAACTACCGTCTTCCGAATAATACCGGGTTGCCATGTAAAAGAATGATCTGGCCATGTCACCTTTATATCCATCAATCGGCTCGAACACGGTTCCGGAATAACCTGACGTGATGCAATCGCCGAGCTTGCTGCCATTCATCGAGGTCCAGGTGGTAGCACCCACATCCCCGAAAGGAAGATCCCCCCTTTTTCCATTTACAAATCCGTCAGTTGGTACAAGGTGGAACAAGTCAGACTTCATGGGCATTCCACTGTTAAACCAGCTTTGCGGAAAACTATGCTCCCGGTTATAGCAATCTCCCTCCTGGGAGTAGGTTCCACATTGATCAGATGCCGTGAAGTTGTAAACATAAGGCGGGGTGCCGCCGGGTATGTCGGAGTACATATCCCACACAGTCCCGTTTCCTTTTTTATCCGTTTGTTCAAAATGATCCCAGAGAGAGGAATACGATTGAGACCGGTGGTTTTTAATGATATCATGAAGGGCCGATTTCAACGCAGTCCCTGATAAACCCTGCGTGCCGTCATAGTAACCTGGCGGTATCTGGGCATTTATCGTGATGGAGAAAAACAGTCCTAGGCTTAAAAGCGCAAGGATTATTGAAGAATAAGGGCGTGTCAATGAATACATTATATGTGAAAACTTGATAAAATGCAAAGGTACGCATTCGCCAGGATATTTGAATTTCCGGTTTTTCTACATTACCATATGAATTTTCTGAACTCAACTGGAAAAATCGGGGATTCATCGAAAAGGGGGTAGCCATTTCTGTCAATACACCGAATTTTGTATCATAAATTAATCATTTTCAGTTAAATAATAAATGACGTCCGGAATTTTCGAAAATGTAACTAAAGGAAAAAACCAACGTCTTATGAACTGAAAAAACAAGTCAAAAACCAAACGAATATGAAAACAACGCTTTTAATCTCGCTGATAGCCTACGTGATGCTGATAATGCAAGGAAATGACCCGGAACAAACCATTCCTTCCGGTAAAAAGGCTAAAACCGACCAGGTACAAACGATGCAGGTAGTTATGCAAGAGCCCGTTGCTGAGACCACTGGCAATACTGATGGGAGTTCCGTCTTGTTGGCATCAACAGGTAACGAGATCCGGTTCGTGATTTCGATAAAAAATCCGGATTTCTCTTTTCCGGCACCTGAAGTCCCGGTTGAGGCTTCCTTCGAAGATGCGATACCCGAGACAGTCAGCTTCAAGAACTTATCTCCTGAGGTACCATCAGAAGCTGCCTTTGACGACAGCCGCGATGCGGCTACATTCACTCGCCGGGCTTATTCAAACCTTACACCTGATGTTCCTGCAGAAGCAACATTTGAGGATGCTCCACTGAAAGTAGAAGGAAGCGGGATCAACCCGGATCTTATCCGGTCGCTTGCCCCGGTTGTACCCATGGATGCAAGATTTGATGATTCCTTATAATGACCTTTGGGTAAACAAAAAAGCCGCTTGGAATTTCAGTGCGGCTTTTTTATTTCTCTTGACAGAGGGCAAAGAGGACAGGCTATTTCACCAGAACGATTTTATGGTTCAAGGTTGTGCCGTTTGTCTTCTCAATATTCAGTAGGTAGATCCCTTCCGGGAAGGAGGAGAGGTCGAGCGAGTTGGCCGTAAAGTCTTGAATCCTGAGCATCTCTTTTCCGGTGGTATTGAAAACAGTGATGTTGGTATGATCAGCCCCGGAGATAATGATCCTTCCGGCTGATGGGTTGGGGGTTACCCGGATAGCCTTAGCAGATGGCTCGTTGACTCCGGTTGCCCACTCAAAGTTCACATTATATGTATTGTGTGTTAGCAGGTCTTCTGCAAATACATCAACCGTAGTTGTTCCGGGGAGTTCAAGGGCCGGGATCACAATGGCAATGGCATTTTGATCCATGGGAACGCCGGTAACGGTTGGAACAACCGTAGCGCCACCTTGCAAGGTATGGGTGTAGTCGAAGGTATCCGGGTCAAAGCCAGGTACTGCTGTTCCATCCACCGAGAGGGATTGCAGGCGGGCCTCTGTGGCAAATTGCCCGTTTTCCTCCGAATACACCGATTGATACACATCCATGGAATTGAAGTCCTGAACAATCACGACCACGCCGAGGTCTGAAAAGTCCTCAACAAAGGTATTGGCAAGATCCACTGTTTGGTTGATGTGGAAAGGAACCCGGTCGGTAAAGTTTACGGTAGTTCCGTTGGCATCCGGGATCATTTTCATCATGACATGGTGGAATTCGGTCTCTCCGTTTGTAGCCACATTTCCAGTTGTAATATACTCAAAAACAACGATATGTACCCTGAAGTTATTAAAATTGGAGAATGGCAGCACAGTGACATCCACTGTAATGGAGGTATTAGTAATGGAGTGCGATGCGGCAATATCAAGCAAACCTGGTTGCAGGATAGCCTGATCAAAAGCATTTTGCACGGCGCCCATATCGGTGTCAACGAAACCGCCGTTGACGACGAGCCATGGTACCCAGCCAACGCCATAGTAGGTGCGGCGAACGCCACCTTTAGCAGTGTAATAAGGATCGCCGCTTCCAGGCCAATTCATCTGGTATTTAACGAGGGTGATCTCGTCTTCATGCTGAGCACACCAGGGTACAAATCCACTGTTGAAGCTGGCGCAAGGGCCGCAGGTAGAACTTGTAAATTCTTCAAAACAAGGGATTTTGGGGACAGTGTAACAAACCTTGTTAACTACCTTGTTGGCCGTATCATTGTTTTCGTCATCATCTTGCACACCATTCACCAGGTTGATCCATATATTCAAATCAGGGATAGAATTCGATGAAATAATTGAAAGAATGAAGTGGATGGGCGGTAAAGAATGAAGAATGAGGAGAGCCTCTCAGGGGACTTGAACCCCCGACCTGCTAATTACGAATCAGCTGCTCTACCAACTGAGCTAAAGAGGCAGGAAGCCCTCTCCCCAACCCCTCCCCCAAATGGGGGAGGGGCCAGGGGTGGGGGTGTCGGGATGAGAAGACTCGAACTTCCGACCCCCACGTCCCGAACGTGGTGCGCTAGCCAGCTGCGCTACATCCCGATCGCCCGGTTAATACCGGGGGTGCAAAGATAGAAAAAATCTGAATTATGCTTTGCAGGGATTTTCCGGCTTGAAAATGACGCCGAAGTTCTTTTTCCCATCTATCTCAATCCGCATGGGAAACTGGAACCGGATCTGCCGGATGAACTCGTCTTCATAAGCAGGCTCAAAACCCGAAAGGAAAGAAAGATCGTAATAACCATCCTGAATGAATGGATTGATCGTGAAATATCCAACCCGGAAAGAGGTCAGGTTCTGGAAAAAGTGGGTTCCCTGACTGGGATCAATGCGGTAGTTTTCCAATCCTGACTCAATGATCACGCGGGCAGCAGAGATCTGGGGCCATTTTACCGGTACACCCAACCAGGGATCTGTCGACCCCCAGCGACCGGGGCCGACCAACACATAGTTCTTCTTTAACTGCAGGAATTCATCATTCAGCGCCTGAATTTTACAAGCAATCTCCTTGCTTTTCGCAGCGTTGAAAGAGTCGGGTTTTATGTACACGAAATCATGGATTCCATGGATAATCCCGTTACCGAGAGCGGAACGGGAAATGATGATGGTCTTCTCAGGTTCGATCTTTTCCGGATGAATGTCGATGGTCTCATTCATCGCCACAATGGGGCGTATCTGCAGCAAGCTGAAAACCTTTGGTTGCCCATCCGGTACATCCAGGTTGACGGCAAACTCGATCTCCACCGGCTTGTCCATTTCCCGCTGGCCGATGGTCAGAACTGTCGATAGAATTTCAGCAAGCGGAAAGGTTTCATAATTCAAGATGTTGGAGAAAGTGATGATCCGCTTTCCCTGGTGCATCACTCCATCACGCAGGGAGTGACTGTCATAATCAAAAGTGGAGGCAACAAACTTCAGTGTTTGATCCGCTTCTGCTTCCGAAATCCGGAGTTTTAACAGGTTGATGGCATCATCAATGGAAGGTATGAAGCTTTCCATCTTCAGGTCAAGGGCATAAAAGTGCTTCTGGGTCTCACTCAGCGCCATCTCAGGGGTGGAAAGCTGGAGAATCTTTTTCGGATATTTTGGGCTGAAGCGCAGCGATAAGCCCCCGTCAACGATATATTTCCCAAGCCCGAAAGCCAGGTTGACAACACCATCTTCAGATTTTTCCGGGGCAATGGGGTAAAAATTCACGGAACGAGCAACTCCGGAAATAGCGGGATAAAACCGGTTTCCATACTGTACTCCGCATACTTCCTGCAATACAATGGACATCTTCTCCTCATCGATCACATTCGATGTAGCTGACATATAGGCTTTACTGTCTTTGAAATAGACTGAAGCGTAAACACTTTTGATGGCTTCACTCAATTTTTCGATCATCAACCGTTCATTCCCTTTGATGGAAGGGATCATATAGGTGGAATAAATGCCGGCAAAAGGCTGATAATGGGAATCTTCCAGCAGACTTGAAGACCTGATGGCAATGGGATTGTTTACATAGGAGATGAAGGTGTATAGATCTTCATGAATGCGGAAGGGGAGCCGGGCACGGATGAAGTGTTGCAGGATATCCTTATCGGGGAGGTCGGAAAGTGCAATTCTGTAAAGGTCATTCTCCTCCATGAACTCATCGAAGATATCGGTACCAATAACGACGGTCCGTGGAATGGTGATGATCAGGTCGTCATATTTATCCATCAGCCGGTTTCGCATGATCAGCGAATCGAGAAAAGCCAGTCCCCGGGCTTTTCCACCTATGGATCCCTGGCCAATGCGGGCAAACGACAGGTACTCGTCAAAACGGTCGCGATAAAATTCAGCGATCACACCACGTGCCTTATTCAGCCGGAAGGTGGTGATCGAATCAAAGATATACCTGCGGGCTTCATCCATGTCGGTGAATTCCAGGAAAGAGATATTCTTGAAAAGCTCGGCAATAGGGAATAGCGCCCTGGCATTCAGCCACTTGGAGAAGTGGTTGCGCTCCATGTGGTATTTCAGTGATTCATCAGGAATCTCAAAAAGTTTTTCCTGCAAGGCTTTCAGGTCGGATACGCGGGCTACAACATTCCCGCTATGCGGATCAATGAACACAAAATCGCCAAACGAAAAATGCTCGTTGATGTAATTCCTCAACTCGATGGAAAGGGTTTTGGAGTACTTGTTTAGGAAGCCCACATTCATCTGCGTTGCTGCCTCCTCGAACTCCAGGTCAGAGGATTGCAGCAGGAATGGCATGTAAGGTTCTTCTTCCCTTACCTTTCTGCAAAATTTGATTCCCGCTTCCTTATCGGTGGCCCCTTCTCTTTTATAACTGATGTCGGAGATGATCCCCAGGAGGTTGTTTTTTGATTTTTCGTATAGGGTGACCGCTTCTTCATAATTGGTGGCGAGCAGGATTTTGGGGCGTCCGCGCATCCGCATCATTTTCTGATGCTCATTCAATCCTTCCAGTCCAAAGCCTTTTGATTGTTTCAGGATGATGCGATAGATATGAGGCAAATAGGCACTGTAAAAGCGGATCGAGTCTTCCACCAGCAAAACGCCTTGAACCCCCTCCCTGAAATCCATCTCATAGTTCATCTTGTCCTCAATGAGTTTGATGATGGCCAGCAAAAGATCCGTATTTCCAAGCCAGCTGAAGACATAATCGATGTCCTTCAGGTTTTTTTGGGCTAATCTCAGTGAAACCTCGCGGCTGAAGGGGGTGAGGACGACAATCGGAATCTTTGGGTATTTGCTTTTGATCTTTGATGCAAGGTCAAAGGTATCAGCCTTCTCAATGCTCAGCATATTGATGATCAGGTCAATGTGCTTTTCCTCCAGCTCATCAAAAGCTTCCTGTTCTGAGGTTACCTGGATGAACTGAGGTGGGTAACGAAGGTTCAGGGCGACATATTCCAGGAAGATCTTTTCATCCACCCGGCCATCTTCCTCCAGGATAAACGCTTCGTATGTACTGGAAACCAGCAGGATCTGGTATATCCTGCGCCTCATCAGGTGGGAGAAAGCCGTGTCGGTAAAATAGTACCGCTGTGGCAGCTTGATCTTTCTTTTTTCTCCCATCCCTCCTGTTACATTTACATTTTCACCATGCTTTACGCGACACGTGAGGCGTGATACGTGATGCGTTAGTTTTCTCTCAGGACCACATCATCATACTCCAATTCAAAACGAAGTTTATGCTTTGATTCTTCCATGGCAAGGGAGAGGAAAAGTTGTTTCATTCCGGGGTCGCTGACCCTTTCATATAACGCCATGTAGAGTTTGAACGCCGACTTTTCCTTCTTCATGGCAAGGATCAGTGCGTCGCTATAAGTCATCGACGATTTGTCTCCTTCTTCTTTCACGAGGTAGTCGACAATTTTCAAGTCGGCGATCTTTTCCACCGGCAGGTCACTGATCCCCGTCTCAAGGATGTTTGTAAGCCTGCTTTTGTGCGTCATCTCCTCCTTGGCGAAACTGTTGAAGACTTCCTTCATGTCGTCGCTTTTTGCCTGACCGGACAGGCTGAGGTAAAAATCAACAGCCTCCTGCTCCTGTCCAATGGCAAATTGGAGAATATCGGTAATGGATGTAAACGCTTTCATAATGATCGATTCTGGTTTGATATTTTGACCCTGAATAAGTTATTTCTTCAACAATTCCCTGAACTCCTCGTTAGCCCGGTGAACCATAAAGTCGCATCCTGACTCAAAAAGTCTTGGTTGGTCATGGTTTTTCGTGCAGGTGATTTGATATTTCCGATCTTCTTTTCCGTCAGGTATCAGGGAAGTAAATTCGCTGATCACCTCATCGGCGGCTCCCGGGCTGACAATGTCAAAATGCTTCAGGAGTGCCTGGATTTGCTCGATGTTGTTCATCTCCACGTTTGAAGGCAACACTTGGTTGAATCCCTGGATGACACATTGGGTATTCGTGAAAGTTCCTCCTGTTTCAACGGGGAAAGAAGCAGGGAGGATAAGATCTGCCTTTAGGGCTGTTGGGGTCATCAAATAATCCTGCACCATGATGAAGGATGCCTTACTGAACCACTTTTCAACTTTCTTTGGCTCCACGGCACAGCCTACCGGATCTTCGCCAAAGATGAAAAACTGCCGGATCTTGCCGGCTTCCATCTCTGTCAGGATATCATCCGGGAATTGGGTTGGGAGGGCATCAACATTCCAAACTTTTTCAAATTTCTTCCGGATTTTATCCTCCTTGAGACTCTGGCCGCGGAAGACTGTTCCGGGGAAAAGGCCCATGTCAAATAACCCCTGAGCGTTATTTTTTTCGCGTACGGGGATCAACCCGGAAGAGGTTTTACCAAGCTTCCCGGTGATCAGCCCCAGGTTGAACAACTCCTGGCAGGCGGATGGTGATACCTCTTTTTCTGCATAGATGACAATGGCATTGAGTTCATCTACATATTCCTCCGCAAATCTGAAAATGCTTTCCTTTGAATCGGCACAGGAGGTGCTATGCAAAAGATTGAAATCTTCCTTCATCAGCCAATTGCGATAGGCATCGAAGCCTTCCACCCGGTCACGGAGGAACAAACCATTTTCCATCCCATTAGCCAGGATGTAATGGTTAACAGCTTTAAAGAAATGGTGATAAGAGGTGATATTTGTGATCGAATTCACCTTATGCGCCATCGGACTATTCAAGTCGGTGGTGATAAGTTCAACCGGAATTTTGTGCTTATAAGCAGCCTGGTTAACCATAAATGATAAAACGCCATGATCCAGGTTCAGGGTGGATCCTACGAGGTAAATCTTGGACGCTCCGGCGATCTGGTCAAAGGGGGTGGCCCATAGCGGGTTGGGGTGATATCCATTACTGCGATCCAGGTAATGAAAACTGGCGATATTATTGGTCTTCGCTCCTCCCCTGGCCAGTTTCTGAATAAGATACTGTTCTTCATTCGACAACCGGGCACCACCAAAAAATGCCATGGTTTCCGGCTTGGATTTACGAATGTGCTCCGTGATGAGGTTAAAGGCCTTTTCAAAGGTGATCTCTTCGAATTTTCCTTTGACTTTTTGCAGTGGCCTGGTAATCCGCCGGGGGTCGTTGTAGATATGGTATCCAAACTTCGGATACCTGCACAGGTTTCCATCTTTGTTGATCATGCCGTTATGGCCGGTCACATTCATCACAAATCCGTTGACGTGGTTCAGCGTGATGGCACAGCCGACAGCGCAGAAGTTGCAGATGGTTGGAGCTTCTTCCGTCTTGACCGGACCTGGTTTAAATTTGAAGTTTTCGGTGAGGGCGCCGGTCGGGCAGGCTGAAATACACAAGCCGCAGGATTCACAAGTAGTTTCCTGCAGTGGTTTGCCCATGCTCGGAGAAACATAGGTCTCAAATCCCCGGTTGATCAATCCAAGGGCTCCTGCACCTACTACTTCCCGGCAAATCCTCACACATCTGGAACACAGGATGCATTTGTTGCTGTCGATCTCAATATAGGGATGCCTGAAATCAATCGCGTATTGTTTGAAGATCCCTTCTGTTCCGATCTGTTGGGATCCATACGCGTCAGCGTGTTGCTGCAGATCGCAGGAGAAAAAGGCGGTGCAACCACATTCCAGACAGCGATGGGTCTCATTGTATGCTATATCTTCATGGGCATACCCCAATTCCACTTCCTGGAAGTTCTTTCGTTTTTTTGGGTCGATGGTTGGCATCTCTTCCCGCATCTGGCGAGCAAAACGACCGGTATAATCATCCGGTATTTGCTTCCTGAAATTGTCCTTTTTACTGATGAAAGGCGTTTTCAGTGGTTCGATCGGCAAGGCCATCAGGTATTGATGACAGGAATGAGCAGCCCGTTTGGCCTGGGCAATGGCTTCGATGATGGTGGCCGGGCCTGTAACACCATCTCCGGCAGCAAATACAGATGGTATCCCTGTCTGAAGGGTCTTTGCGTCAGCGTCAATATCTCCCCATTTATTGATCTTCAATTGACCGCCAGAGGCATGCCGATTGATGTCATCAATAAAATTAACATCGGTCTTCTGGCCGATGGCGGCAAACGCATAATCAACCGTCACATCGAAGTCGCTGCCTTCCATCGGAACCGGTCTTCTTCTACCGGAAGCATCCGGCTCACCAAGTTCCATCCGCAGGTTGGTTATCGAAATGATCCTTCCTTTCTCATCTTTATTGATCATCTTGGGATTAGTAAGGAACAAGTATTCCACCCCTTCCAGCTTGGATTCATGGATTTCGATGGGGTTGGCGGGCATCTCTTTCTCTGTCCTCCGGTAGATAACATACACTTTGCTGGCGTTGCACCGGATGGATGTCCGGCAGCAGTCCATGGCGGTATTCCCGCCACCGATCACGGCAATGGTCTTGCCGGAGAAGTCAAACTTTTGTCCGGTCATCTCCATATTGCGGAGGAAATCGATGCCGGAAAAGACATTTTCTGCATCGTCGCCTTCACAGCCAATACCGGTTCCTTTCTGGGATCCGATGGTGAGGATCACCGCATCATACTTGTCTTTCAGTTCTTTATAAGAGACGTTTTCCCCGAGTTTCTTGTTATAGAAGATGTTTACCCCAAGGTCGGTGATGTTCTTTACTTCCTGATCCAGGATGTCATTAGGCAGCCGGTATTCGGGGATGCCATAACGGAGCCACCCGCCCGGTTTGGGCATGGCCTCAAAAATGTCAACCTGATGACCATCCACCTGCAGAAAACAGGCTGCAGACAAGCCCCCGGGACCAGCGCCGATCACAGCCACTTTCTTTCCTGTTGATGATTTAACTTTCGGGACAAATTTAGCTTTTGACTGCAGGTCAATATCCGAGGCAAATCTTTTCAGGTAGTCAATGCCCACCGGGGTTCCTTCATCGAGCAGGTTTCGGCGGCATTGGGCTTCACAGGGACGCACACACACCCGGCCGCAGATGGCAGGCAGCGGGTTGGTTTCCTTGATCAGCGCCACCGCTTCGCTAAACATCCCTTTTTCTATAAGGGAGATATATCCCTGGACATCCACGCCGGCCGGACAGGTCTGCTTGCATGGGCCCAGGCAATCGGCATAGTGGTTACTGAGAAGCAACTCCAGCGCCAGCCGTCTGGACTTGCGAATGCCTTCATTGGTCGTGGTAACCTTCATCCCCTCGGTGATCCGTGTGGAGCAGGCAGGCTGATGGCCGCGCATCCCTTCTACCTCAACCACACAGAGATAACAAGAAGAATATGGCTCCAGCCGCTTGTCATGACACAGGGTCGGGATCTTTTTCTGATGTCTTTCCGCAAGTTCCAGAATGGTTTCGCCGGGGTGGCCTTTCACGATCTCCCCGTCAAGGACGATGTTATACAGATTGTCACTCATGGTTGTCAGCAAATTTCTTTAAGTCCTGATATTTATTCAACAAGGATAGCGCTAAATTTACATTTGGTGAAGCAGGCGCCACACTTGATGCACAGCTCCTGGTGGATCAAATGAACCTGTTTCTTTTCTCCGGTAATGGCATTCGACGGGCAATTTCGGGCGCAAACCATGCAACCGGTGCAATTTTCCGGAATCACGGTATAGGTCAGCAACGGTTTGCAAACCTTTGCCGGGCATCTCTTAGCCGTGATATGGGCTTCGTATTCATCCCGGAAGTACTTCAGGGTGGTAAGTACGGGATTCGGAGCCGTTTGGCCCAGTCCACAAAGTGAATTCTCTTTGATCTGGTGGGAGAGCTCTTCCAGCTTTTCAATATCACCTGCTTTGCCTTCTCCTTTGGTGATCCGGTCAAGGATTTCGAGCATCCGTTTGGTGCCGATGCGGCAGAAGGTGCATTTTCCGCACGACTCTTTCTGGGTGAAATCAAGGAAGAACTTGGCCACATCCACCATGCAGGTGGTTTCATCCATCACCACCATTCCCCCGGAACCCATGATGGCGCCGGTGGCTGTGACGGAATCATAATCGACAATGGTATGGGCGAGGAACTCGGGTATGCATCCGCCTGATGGTCCACCCATCTGCACCGCCTTAAACCGTTTGTCGTTTTTGATCCCTCCGCCGAGTTTGAAGATCACATCTTTGAGGGTCATCCCCATAGGAACTTCTACAAGTCCCGACCGCTTAACTTTCCCTGCCAGGGCAAAGACCTTCGTTCCCTTGCTCTTTTCGGTACCATATTTGGCATAGGCAGTGGCCCCGTTGAGGATGATCCACGGAACATTGGCGTAAGTCTCCACGTTGTTGATGTTGGTAGGCTTCTTCCAGAGACCGGAGGCGGCAGGGAAGGGAGGGCGTTTTCTGGGCATGCCCCGCTCCCCTTCGATGGAAGCCATCAGGGCAGTCTCCTCGCCACAAACAAAAGCGCCGGCGCCTTCCTTTATATAGATGTCGAAATGAAATCCTGCGATCCCGAAGATGTTTTTCCCCAGGTATCCTTTCTTCCTGGCCTGGTCGAGAGCTATATTCAGCCGTTTGATGGCCAATGGGTATTCGGCGCGGCAATAGATCACACCGCCCGTTGCCTCAATGGCATATGCGGCAATGATCATCCCTTCCAGCACAGCATGCGGGTCGCCTTCCAGTATCGAGCGATCCATGAAAGCCCCGGGGTCACCCTCATCGGCATTGCAGATCACATACTTCTCTTCCGACTTATTTCCATAGGCTAATTTCCATTTCAATCCCGTAGGAAAACCGCCACCTCCACGGCCACGGAGACCCGAATCAAGGATGGTCCGGATCACCGCTTCATGCATGATTTTTTCATCCGCAATCTTCCGGATGGCCTTGTATCCCTCACGCAGCTCGTATTCTTCAATGGATTCTGGATCCATGTATCCACAGTTACGCAAGACAATCTTGACCTGGGAATCCATATAGTCAGACTCAGCAGCAGGGAAGAGATCCGTATAGACGATATAATCCTTTACCGGTTCATGTTGGTTGATATGCTTTTGAATGACCTCGATGGCGCGGGCTTCATCCACATCACCATACAGGTATGATCCGGTCTCGTCGATGATCTCCACCAACGGCTCCCGGTAACACATGCCGACGCAACTGGTCTTCTTGAGCTCAAAGCCAAGGTTTTCAGAGTCTTTTAGCGCTTTTATCTTCTCGTAGGTTTTTCCGGCTCCTGCGGCAATGCCACAACTGCCTAAACCTACGATAACCTTCGTTGTTGTCATAGCAATAGGATATGATTAATTCAGCTTGCTTTCTGCGATCCGTATATTCTTGATGATCTTCACGGCTTCCGTCCCCGTGAGTTTGCCATAGGTCTGATCCGCTATCATCATCACCGGCGCCAGGGAACAACACCCCAGGCAGGCCACCGACTCAAGGGTGAAAAGACCGTCTTCGGTTGTCTCCCCATCTTTAATCTTCAGCCCTTCTTCAATGGCCTCCGTGATCTCATTGGCGTTCTGCACGTGACAGGCAGTACCGTGGCATACCTTAATAATAAGCTTGCCAACCGGCTTCAACCGGAACTGGGCATAGAATGTTGCAACGCCATACATGTCACTCAGCTTGATCCCGCACTCCGCAGAGATCTTTTCAAACACGATGGGTGGTATATACCCGAAGATTTCCTGTGCCCCCTGCAGCAGGGGTATGACATTACCTTTCTTGTGCCTGTATTTTTCGATCAGGTGATCCAACCGGGATAGATCAACCTCTGCGACAATTTCCTCTTCATGTTTTTTGTAAATCCTTGAAATCCTCATCTTTATTTGTATTTGGGAAAGCGTGCCAAAAATATTAAGAAGTTTTTATCCCGTAAGCTAACAGGCTCAATTTAAAATCATTCCAAATTATCCATCAACAGGTAACGACGGAGATACGTTTCTTGCCATCCATCCGGATGATGAGTGGTTTTTCGAATTCCACAATGGTAAAGAAACCGTCTTTCCTTTTATTTTGCTGGCCTCTCAACATATCATAGCGGATGTAACTCTTTGAAAGTTCCGGCTGAACGCAGAAATAGCCCACATTCATGGAGGTTACATTATGGAAGAAATGGGATCCTGAAGAGGCATCCAGCGGGAAGCCTTCGAGGCTGGTCTCAACGATGACCTTGGCACAGGAGATCTGCGGCCAAACCACAGGGATCCCGATCCAACGGTCGCGCGTACCCCAGCGTCCCGGACCAATGAGGATGTACTTCTTCCCGGCAGCGACAAATGCTGCATTGATCTTTTCAACTTGCACAGCCATCTCTTCTGTTGCGCTCTTGTCGAAATCATGAGGGTCGATATAAACCACATGGTGAATGTTATCGACGTAGCCGTTGCCCATCTCCTTTTCGCTGTAAAGCAAGATGGAATCGACATCTATGTCACTCAAATCAATGTTAAAGTCCTGGGCATTGCCAATCAAAGGTTTGATCTGCAAGAGATAGAAAGAAGCCCGGTTCTCTTTGTCCTTGTTCAGGTCGATGGCAAATTCAATTTCCACGGGTGATCCCAGCGCCTCCTTCACTACATCCAGCACCACCTCAATGGTTTTGGCCAGGGGAATGTAATTGTACTTCAGTATATCGGCAAAATTGACCACCCTGGGTCCGGGTTGCCCAAGTCCCGGGATGATCCGGTTGTTATCTTGTGAATAAACCGAGGCGAGATGCTTCAGTGTTCCATGCATCTCTGCATCATCCATCTCCATTTTAATGAGACCTGCATCTTCGCCCTCCAGCAGGTTGATCTCTTTCTTCCTCAAATCAACTGCATAAAAGTGAACCTGTGAGCCGAGGTACTGGTCTTTGGCGGAATTGATCTCAAGATCGGGATATCGGGGAGAAAACCGAAACGCTTTTTCTCCTTCCACTACATAGCGGCCCAGACCCAGTGCGGTCACGGCAAAGCCTTCTTCCGGCTTCATATGAGCAAACGGATAATAGTTGTACGATTGAGCCACGCCGGAAATGTGAGGATAGAACGTTCCGTTGTACTCATTCCCCACAACCTCCTGGATTACCACAGCCATCCGTTCCTGATCGATCCGGTAATTGATCGCCTCGATATAACCCCGTGCGATGCGGGAATATACGGAAGCGAATACCAGCTTGATGGCATCCATGAGCTGGTTCAGCCTCACTTTGGGGTCCGGATGGTTGTTGGGAATGAGATAGGTCTCGAAGATCCCAGCGAAAGGCTGATTCAGGGAATCCTCAAAAAGTCCGGAGCTTCGCACCGCCAGCGGCTTGTTGATCTGTGTGACAATGGTTCTGAGGCGCCGGATCAGGGATTCTGTTAGCTTTCCCTCCACGAACCACCGGCGGATCACCTCATAGTCCTCCTCATGAGCAACCCTTTCCTTAAGTTTGTTGCGATTCAGGAAATATTCAAATTCATCGGTACCAATGATGGAGGTTTTGGGTGCCCGGATATTGATATTCGGGATGTATTGTGAGAAGTCGAAATTATAAATGAGGGTATTGATGAAAGCCAATCCGCGCCCCTTCCCGCCAAGGGCCCCGTCAACCAGGCTCACCACGTTCCGTTCATCAGTAATGGCCGTATCCTCAAATGGAATGACCTTGCCAACATTCTGTTCATTGCGGAAGAACTGGATCACCTTGATGAGGTACTCCCGCAGGCTCTGTGTATCCCTGAAGTCGCTCACCTTGGTCGGGTTGATGATCTTGGCGGCCTGGATCTCTCCCCGCGCCATCAACCACAGGGAGAAATGATCTTTCCGGGCATGATAGAGCAACGACTCCTCCGGAATGGTCTTCAGCAGATCCTCAAACTCCTTGAGTGACTTGGCCACTGCGATCTGACGCCCTTCATTGTCACGGTAAATGAAATTGCCAAACCCAAGGAAGTGGGTGATGAAGCTCCGGAAATCCTCCAGCAGGGTCTTTGAATTCTTGTCGATGAACGATGCCTTCATCTCGTAGGCATGCTGGGCATTATCAATGTTTGATGATTGTACCACCACCGGCAGGTCTTTAAAGTCTTTCCGCACCTGACGGAGCAGGCTGAACCCTGCGTTACCGTTGAGCTTACCGTCGCGGTGGAATTTCACATCAGTGATCAGGCACAGGATGAACTCCCGGTATTGTTCCAGGAGAAACATGGCCTCTTCATAGGTGGAAGCAAGTAGGATCTTTGGCCGGGCCTTCAACCGCAGGATCTTGTAAAGCTCATCCGTGGTCACATCTTCAATGATCTGTTTGGTTTGTTGCAGGACGATGTTGTAAAGCATCGGGAGATAAAGGGAGAAATAACCGGGAGAATCTTCCACCAGCAGGATCACCCGTACCATCCCCACCTGGGTGTCGTTGGCCACATTGATCTTGTCCTCCAGAAAATTGATCATCGCAAAAAAGATCTTCGAGTCGCCATTCCATATAAACACCTTATCAATGAAACTCCGGGCGGTATAGGTCTCTTCGATCACCGCAATATCGGTGTTGCTGTTCAGCAGGAGAAAAACCGGTATATAGGAATGCGTTTCCTTGATTTTTTTACCGATCTCCAGTGGAAATTTTTTATCAACGCCCATCATGATGATGACCAGGTCATAATGTTTGTTGTGGAGCTCACCAAGGGCATCTTCCATGCCCGACACCCCGGTGATCCGGGGCATTGTACTTAGACTGAGTTGATAGTATTCTCCCAGGACGTGTTCAGAAAAACGGCCCTCCTTTTCAATGCTGTAGGCGTCATATAAGTTGGCAACCAGCAGTATCTCCTTTACTTTAAAAGGCATCAGGTCATGGTAGATGTCGCGGTTGGCATTGCTGCGGTTGAGGAACTGCTGCAGCAATTGCCGGTTGGCATGGATGCTCTCCTTTTCCCCGGTGTCAGTATCTTCTTCCTCCTCAACCTGGTGTCGCTTGAGGATCGACTTCCCCTTGATGCTGTTCAGGTAGCCGGTGATGATGTTGGCAATGTTGATGATCAGGTGCCTTTCTTCTTCCAGAAAGGGACCTTCGTAAACCACGGGGAAAGACTTCAGGTAAAAGATTTCAATGCTACCCATCTGATTATCGATGGTTTCGAAGATCTGTTTCTGGCACCACTGGGTCTCCTGAAAGTTGGCAGTCCGGAGGTCAAGGCGTCCAAAAATGATACGTGCAGCGGTATATTCGGGGTATTGCCAGGCCTTTGGGAGTAACAGGCAGATTTGCCACAGAGATTCTTCCACCGACTTGGCGGACTTCAGGATGCTTGTTGTCTGATTGAGGGCAGCCAGCTCCTTAAGGCGTTCAGTCGTCTTGTACCGTGTTTCCCTTGCTTTGATGCTGTTGATATAGCCTGAGATCATGGTTCCCAGGTTTTCGATGAGGTTCCGTTCCTCGAGAAGGAAAGGACCTTCAAATACATCCGGGAAGGCTTTCAGGTAGAATACTTCAATGTCTCCCTCGTGGTTATCGATGGTCTCAAATTTCTTTTCCTGTTTCCATGCTGTTTCGGTGAAATTCCCGGTTTGGAACACCAGGTCATCGAACCTGATTCTGGCAACAGCATATTCCGGGTATTGCCAGGCATTGGGAAGGATGTGGCAAATCCGTTCCAGGGTTTCGGGAATGGTCTTCCCCTCCCGGATGATGGCGCTGGTCTCATTCAGTGCGGTAAGTTCCTTGATCCGTTCCTTGTTCTCATGGGCCAGCCGTTCATAGTGCTCCATGATGCGGGGGTCGAGGATTTCGTTGGGGTTGGTGGGGGATGGTGTCATAGATGAAAATCAATGGGGTAAAATTATAAAGGAAAGCGAAACGAAAAAGGTTCCTGTTGAATTATCCTCATAACTTACCGGGTAGGAGGGTGTCGGATGAAAAAATATTATCTTCCTGATTATGATCATGTAAAAAATCTGTAATATTGTCCGCTTTTTTACAAAGACATTCTTTTAATCCTATTTCCAAATTTAAACCATTTAAACATGTCAAACAATCCATTTCAGCAACAAGTAGATGAATTCATGGCTAAGATCAAAGCCAAGAATGCGGGTGAACTGGAATTTCACCAGGCGGTAATGGAGGTGGCTGAGTCACTCATCCCTTTCATTGAAGAAAACCCCAAGTACAAGCATGCCAAGATACTGGAGCGCATTGCCGAGCCCGAGCGGGTGATCTTGTTTCGCGTCCCATGGATGGACGACAAGGGAGAGATCCACATCAACAAAGGGTATCGGATCGAGATGAACAGCGCCATTGGACCTTACAAGGGCGGGCTTCGCTTCCACCCGACGGTAAACCTCGGCATTCTGAAATTCCTGGCTTTCGAGCAGGTCTTTAAGAACAGCCTCACCACCCTCCCGATGGGCGGCGGCAAGGGCGGTTCAGATTTCGATCCCAAGGGAAAAACCGACAACGAAGTGATGCGTTTCTGCCAGAGCTTTATGATGGAACTTTTCCGTCATATTGGCCCAAATACCGACGTTCCTGCCGGCGATATCGGTGTGGGCGGCCGTGAGATTGGCTTCATGTTCGGGATGTACAGACGATTGAAGAACGAGTTCACCGGCGTGCTCACCGGTAAGGGACTCGACTGGGGCGGAAGCCTCATCCGTCCCGAAGCTACCGGCTATGGGCAGGTCTATTTCGCCCAGGAAATGCTGGCAACCCGTAAGACCGACTTCAAAGGCAAGATCGCAACCGTCTCCGGATCGGGCAACGTCGCGCAGTTCGCTACCCAGAAGGCCACCGAACTCGGCGCCAAAGTCGTAACCCTTTCCGACTCCGAAGGCTATGTGTACGACCCGGCCGGTATCGATGCCGAAAAACTTGCCTGGGTCATGCACCTGAAGAACGTCAAACGCGGACGTATCAAGGAATATGCTCAGAAGTACAAAGCCGACTACGTGGATGGCAAACGGCCATGGGAGGTGAAGTGCGACATTGCCCTTCCCAGCGCCACCCAGAATGAAATCAATGGTGATGAGGCCAAATTGCTCGTGAAGAACGGCTGTTACTGCGTATCCGAAGGAGCAAATATGCCCTCTACACCTGAAGCCATCAGCGTTTACATCGATTCCAAGATCCTCTATGGACCCGGAAAAGCTGCCAATGCCGGCGGTGTTGCCACCTCCGGACTCGAAATGTCACAGAACTCCATGCGCATGGCCTGGTCGCGTGAAGAAGTTGATCAAAAACTCCATACCATCATGGTCAACATTCACAAGAATTGCGTGAAATGGGGAACCGAACAGGATGGATTCATCAACTACGTAAGAGGCGCTAACATTGGTGGCTTTGTGAAAGTTGCCGATGCCATGATCGCCCAGGGATTGATCTGATAGATTGTTCCCGATTAAAGATTAAGAGCCGTTTCGTTCAGAGACGGCTCTTTTTTATGAGGAAAGGCAACTTTTTATAATTGTAATTTATTTTATCTTTGCACCCTATTCTAACTGCATTAGGAATGTAGGATTTTCATTATCCCAAAACCTGGGGAGGGCCTATGATTGAAACCATCAAGTTCGGTAGCCTGAAATGGTACCACATTCTCAGCCCAAGAGAGGATGACTTTAAGTTCCTCGTCGACACCTTTCATTTCCATCCCCTGGATATTGAAGACTGCCGCAGCGACCTGAACCAGCGACCCAAGATCGACTTTTACGACGACTATTATTTTCTCATCCTTCACTTTCCTTATTTCGACCGCGCCAATATCTTCCTTCAAACCAAGGAGGTTAAAATCTTCTGGGGAGAAGACTTTCTGATCACTATCGGCAACTCCCACTGGGTGGTCAAGGAGATGTTCAACCAGGCCAAACTGGAAGCCAAAGAGCAAAAGACATTTGAGGTTGGCACCAGCGACGCCCTCTTGTACAAGATATTGGAACGGCTGATGAAGGAAACTGAGTTGGTAATCAGGAAAATTGGCGATAGTGTGGATCTTTGCGGGAAATCACTGTTCGACAAGAAAGCAGTCCATACCATTGAAAGACTGTCATTCACCCGGAAGAACCTCATCACCCTCAACACCATGTTCAAGCCTCAGCTGACCCTGTTTGCCAAATTCGAATCGGGGGTTAAGCAGGGATACGCCGAGAACATGGAAAACTACTGGGGCAATATCATCGACTACTATCAAAGGCTGTGGGACTACATCGAAGATTACGACGAACTGATCGACGGCTTTTCACGGACGTTTGATTCCCTCCAGACCAATCGTACCAACGAGATCATCAAGATCCTTACGCTGATCTCATCCATTTTGCTCCCCCTCACGTTCATCGCCAGCTTGTATGGCATGAACATCCCCCTGCCATTACAGGGTCAGGAAAATTCCTTCTTCATCCTGTTCCTCGGCATGACCATTCTCGCCATGGGGATGGTGATCTTCTTCAAACTACGGAAATGGATGTGATTCCTTTTATTGCTCCCGCTCTTCATTATTGATGATCCGGGTTTGAACCCGGATGCTTTCATCATGGACAATCTCAAGCAGTTTCTGCAGAAACGCTTTCTCCAGCCCCAGGTTTTTCCCATTCATCAAACGGTTCTCGATAATCTCCCGCCAGCGTTTGATCTGTAAGATGGTGATGTTGTTCTCTTTTTTATAAACGCCGATCTCTTTGACGATCTCCATCCGGCGCGACAGGATGTCCAGCAGTTCCCAGTCCAGCTTGTCGATTTCGGTACGGAGCTGAGCCGGTTTTTCCCTGAAGTCTTTTCTGAGCTGCTTCTCCCTGAAGACAAGCCGGGAAACCAGTCTTTTCAGGGCTTCTGGTGTGATCTGCTGCTCTCTGTCTGTTTTGGCCTGTGAAGGATGAATGTGGGTTTCGATCATCAACCCATCCATCTCAAGGTCGATGGCACGTTGGGATACTTTCACCAGCAGGTCTTTTTTCCCGCAGATATGGCTTGGATCAACGATCACAGGGAGTTTGGCATAGAGCCGCTTCAGTTCGATGGGAATCTCCCACATCGGGGCATTCCGGAAGGGAGAACGGCGAAAAAAAGAAAAGCCCCTGTGGATGGCAACGATCTTCCGGATCCCGTTTTTATTGAGCCTTTCCATGGCGCCTACCCAAGTTCCAAGGTCCGGATTCAGGGGATTTTTAACCATTACAGTAACATCAGTGCCGGCTAATGCTTCGGATATTTCCTGTACCAGGAAAGGGTTCACCGTGGTTCGTGCGCCGATCCAAAGGATGTCGATGTTGTTCTTTAGTGCCTGCTCTACATGAACCGGACGAGCAACTTCAATGGCAGGAAGCAATCCTGTCTCTTCCCTGACCTTTTTCATCCAGGCCAATCCACGCGCGCCCACTCCTTCAAAATCAGATGGATGTGTGCGGGGTTTCCAGATCCCGGCGCGAAAAACCTTTACAAATGGGATATTCCTTAGTTTCCTTGCTGTTTCGATCACCTGTCGGGATGACTCGGCGCTGCAGGGTCCGGCAATGATACAAAACGGTTCCCGGATGTTGAAACAGGTCTGAAGGGTCGAAACATTCATCTTGCAAAGATAGGGAGTGAACGTCACATCCCCCTCCTCCGCATCTGCAATTTTTCCTACCTTTGCAAATTCATTTGGAAAACTATGGATAAACGCAAAGTCAGTAAAGTCAAAGATTTACTGAAATCGAAAGAATTTGGAAAGGAGTTTCTGATCAGGATGGGTTCGGACACGCCGCGGCAACAAAAATGTCAGCTTTATTGCGGTGAACGACGGATCGATCATCCACAGCCTGCAGGTGGTCGCAGATGTACAGCACTTTGGGGAGGATCTGTTGAAGAATATTACTACGGGCGCCTGTATCGGGATTACCGGCACCCTGGTTGAATCCCCCGGACAAGGACAACCTGTTGAGATCCATGCAACAGCGTTGGAAATATATGGTACTGCTGATCCGGAAACGTACCCCCTTCAGAAAAAGGGTCATACCCTTGAATTCCTGCGGGAAATAGCCCACCTTCGTCCTCGTACCAATACATTTGGCGCCGTCCTGCGTATCCGTCATGCCATGGCTTTTGCCATCCACAAATATTTCAATGACAACGGTTTCTTTTACCTGCATTCACCGATCATTACCGGCTCCGACGCCGAAGGGGCAGGCGCGATGTTCCGGGTCACCACCCTGGATGCTAAAAATCCACCGCTGGATGAAAAAGGGGATGTAAACTTCCGCGAAGACTTTTTTGGCAAAGTCACCAACCTGACGGTTTCCGGCCAGCTGGAAGCCGAACTTGGCGCGATGGCCCTTTCATTGGTTTATACATTCGGTCCAACCTTCCGAGCCGAAAACTCCAACACCCCGCGACACCTGGCTGAATTCTGGATGATCGAACCCGAAATGGCCTTTTATGATATCCATGATGACATGGACCTGGCTGAAGATTTTCTGAAATTCCTGATCCGCTATGCCCTTGAAAACTGCTACGACGACCTGGAGTTTCTGAATAAGATGTACGATGAATCGCTGATCGAACGCCTGAAATCAGTCACCAAAAGCCAGTTTGTACGTATCTCCTATACCGAAGCCATGGACATCCTCATGAACGCAGGACAAACGTTCGAGTTTCCGCTGGGATGGGGAAATGATCTCCAGGCTGAGCACGAGAGATACCTGGTTGAAAAACACTTTGGAAAACCCGTCATGCTTTCCGATTACCCAAAGGAGATCAAGGCTTTTTATATGAAGCAAAATGATGACGGTAAAACCGTCAGAGCGCTGGATGTCCTCTTTCCAAAAATCGGCGAGATCATTGGCGGATCACAGCGTGAAGAAAACTATGATAAACTGATCAGCAGGATCAGGGAGATGAACATTCCCGAAAAAGATGTATGGTGGTATCTGGAGACACGGAAGTTTGGTACTGCACCACACAGTGGGTTTGGGCTGGGTTTTGAGCGTCTGATCCTGTTTGTGACCGGGATGGCTAACATCCGTGATGTGATCCCATTTCCCCGGACACCCATGAATGCCGAATTCTAATTTTTCATACTTTTGCAGATAGGCAATCGCAAATGAAGAAGAGATGGAAATATCTGCCTGAGACAGATCCTGTGATCACCCGGCAGTTTGCCGGCGAGCTCAATATCGACGAGCCGCTGACAAAATTATTGCTGCAACGTGGGATCAATAACTTCGAAAAAGCGAAGGCTTTTTTCCGTCCCAGCATTTCCCATCTCCATGATCCTTTTCTGATGGCCGATATGGACAAAGCCATCGACCGGATTCAACAAGCCATTGCTAACCAGGAAAAGATCCTGGTTTATGGCGATTACGATGTGGACGGTACCAGTGCTGTTGCCCTGGTCTTTGCCTTCTTTAGCCAGATATACCACCAGATGGATTTCTATATCCCAGACCGGTATTCCGAAGGTTACGGGATTTCAACCAAAGGCATTGACTTCGCAGCGGAGAATGGTTTCAGATTGATCATCGCCCTCGATTGCGGGATCAAATCGGTTGAAAAAGTCAGATACGCCCGGGAAAAGCAGATCGATTTCATCATCTGCGACCATCACCTCCCCGGCGCTGAGATCCCGGAAGCTTATGCTATCCTGGATCCCAAAAAGCCCAATTGTAACTACCCATACAAAGAACTCTCTGGCTGCGGAATCGGATTCAAGCTTATCCAGGCCTTTGCACAAAGAGCCAACATCCCTTCACCGGAAATTGAAAAATACCTCGACCTGGTAGCCATCAGCATTGCATCGGATATCGTCGATATCACGGGAGAAAACAGGATCCTCGCCTACTTCGGCCTGAAACTGATCAACACCCGCCCCAGACCAGGGATTGAAGCCATCCTCGAGGTGAGCCGGGTAGAAAAAGCCGAAATACCATCAACCACAACGATCTACAGACGGGAACTGACCATCTCCGACCTGGTCTTCATGATAGGCCCCCGCATAAACGCCGCAGGGCGAATCGAAAGCGGCAGAAGCTCCGTTGATTTATTGAAATGCGAGGATAGGGAAGAATCCAAAGTGATCGCACAGCAGATCAACAACAACAACATCGAGCGGAAAAATCTGGATGCCTTTGCAACCCAACAAGCCATCGACATGATCCGGTCGGATGAGGAACTGATGAGGCGCAAAACCACGGTGGTCTATTCCCCCGACTGGCACAAAGGAGTTATCGGGATTGTAGCATCCAGACTTACCGAGAGCTTCTTCAAACCGACCATTGTCTTCACCCTTTCAAACGGTCTCTACACCGGATCAGCCAGATCAGTCAAAGATTTCGACATCTATGAAGCCGTTGACGCCTGCAGCGAGTACCTTGAACATTTCGGCGGCCATAAATTTGCCGCAGGGCTTTCCCTTAAGCCCGAAAACTACGCTTCTTTCCGTGAAAAATTTGAAAAGTTTGTCACAGATAAACTGGGAGATACCGAACTGATCCCGGAAATCGATATTGACGGAGAAATCGACCTGAAAATCATCACCCAAAGGTTCATCAAACACCTGAAACTTTTCGCCCCCTTCGGACCCGGGAATATGTCACCCACCTTCAGCACCCGGAGAGTAAAAGACAGCGGAACCTCTCGCCTGGTTAAAAACAACCACCTGAAACTTGATGTCTTCCAGCCAGATAAATCTTCCTATCCCATCTCAGGTATCGCTTTCCAGCAGGGACATTTTTATGAAGAGATCTCCAAGGGTGAGCTTTTTGACATCTGTTACCACGTGGAAGAAAATGAGTGGCAGGGAAAAGTCACCCCCCAGATCAATGTCAAAGATATCAGGCTGAGTCGGGAGACAGAAGAATAATCCTATTCATCGCCAAAACAAACACCCATTTTCCGGGCTTTTTTGATTAGCGGGTTGTCGGCAGGTACCAGTTTGATCTTTCCGGCGGTTTCCCTGAGCGGAATGTGGCTGATGGATTCACCATTGGCACACACCATCTTGCCAAAGATGTTTTTCGCAATCAATTCTACAGCATAAGCACCATAACGGGTGGCCAAAATACGATCCCTGGGTGAAGGACTTCCTCCCCGCTGGATATACCCCAGGATCGTCTCCCTGGTCTCCAGATTCGTCAGGATACTGATGTTCTCGGCAATATATTTTGAAGCGGAAATACCCCTTGGTGTTGGGATGCCTTCGGCCACCACCACAATGGAATATGGTTTTTTACCGTTGAAGCGGTTTTCCAGGTACCTGGATACAACAGCCGGGTTGAACGGGATCTCAGGGATCAGGATCACATCCCCACCACCGGCAACACCTGCATAAAGGGCAAGCCATCCGGCATGATGCCCCATCACTTCGATCACCATGATCCGTTTATGGGAATTTGCTGTCGTATGCAACCGGTCAATGGCCTCCGTGACGATACCAAGGGCAGAATCAAAACCAAAACTCACATCAGTCCCCCATACATCGTTGTCAATGGTTTTGGGAATACCGAGGATGTTCAAGCCCTCCTCCGATAACTGATATGCTGTTTGCTGCGTGCCATTGCCGCCAATACACACCAGGGCATCCAATCCCAAATCATGATAGTTCTGACAGATGATCTTTGGTTTGTCACCCTTGCTGAACTTGTCATTCTTCTTGAACGGCTTTTCCCGGGAAGTCCCCAGGATGGTTCCACCCTGTGTGAGAATGCCTGAAAGTTGGTTCTCATCGAGTTCCACGTACTCTTTATGGAGCAGTCCCAGAAAGCCGGAAGAGATACCAATGACTTCCATACCATACTCCTGAATGGCCGTTTTTCCAACACCGCGTATGGCAGCATTGATCCCCGGGCAGTCACCTCCGGCTGACAAAATGCCGATCTTCATATGCTTTTGCTTATTTGTTTCGCCATTCATAGATGTATGGTTATCGATTTTGTTCCCATCGATTGTATGGATGCAGGCTTAAACTGGCATTGGTGTAACGCTCATCATCTGATACTTCTGCTCCCACCCATGAAGGGATTGTAATCCCCTGATCCGGTTGGGCTAATTCAATTTCCGCCAGGAATAGTCCGTCATTTTCTCCCAGGAAACGATCCACTACCCAGCTTAAACCAGATTCAAATATTGCGTACCTGATCTTCTCAATTTTGCCCTCTACCGGGAAAAGTGTCAATAGATCGGATGCATCGTTTACCGGGATTTCATATTCAAACTCATACCTGGAATAATCGGTTTTTGTTTTTCCCTTGATGGTGATGAACCCTTTGTTTTCAGCCTGTCTGATCCGAACGGTCAGATCTTCACGCGTGATGAAGTAACCTTGAATGATCTTGTTTCCTGTTAATCCATCCAGAACAGATGGGTCGCTGACAAGGAATTTTCTTTCAATTTCCAATCCCATGTGACTGATTTCTGATGTAAGACATGGGATCCATAGAATCTGGTCTTTTACCTGAGTTCGAAGGTGGTAGAGCCAATCAAAACGCCGTCACAATAGACGGTGACATTATAAGTCCCAACCATGGCCGGCTCTGTCTTATCCTTTTTGATCCAGAATCCACACACATCAAGGGATTTGCCCTTGTAATCTACCTCTTCCTCAATCGAATAAGGGATATCCTCCCCATTGAACCGGAAGGTATCGTATTTACTCTTGATCACAACGACTTTGTCAGGGCGCATGATCCGGATAAAAATGCTCTTCCGTCCGGCTGGGACAAGCGAATTCTCGCCTAAAGTTAAGCATACTTTGATCCTTTCAACCCGGCCAGCCTTATCGGTTTCTTGTTCTTTGGTTCCCCCTGACCGGTAGCGAAGACCCACCGCTTTTACATTGTATGCCTTCAACACGGCAGCCATGGTCACTTTCTCCGTCAGGGCTTCCTTATCCTTAACAAGCGCAGTGCTTCTGTTTTTTTCGATGCGGTATTCTTCCTGTATCCGGACATTTTCCTCCTTGAGCTCGCGGTTCACATTGTATAGCGAGTCGATCTGACTTACATACCTTTGGGCAATTTGCTGCAAGGCCGTGATCCGCTTCTTGATCTTGTAATACTCCCACTCGGTGTCGAGCAACTTTCTGATCTGGGTAGCCTGAGCCTGGATAACACTGTCTTTTGTCGACAGAGAATCTGACAAGGTTCCATAGATCTCTTTCACTTTGTTATGTTCGGCAACCAGCGAATCGAGTTCATGTTGCAAGGCGCCCCTGTTTTCTTCTTTTTCCTTCACCAGGCCATTCATCCTGAGATAGGTAAACAACAACACCACGATGGCAATGATCAGTAGTAAGCCAAGAATGATCAGCCACTTACGGTTACCGCTATTGGTTTGTTCTTCCATGATAGAAATCTTATTAATGGTGCGGCAAAAGTAATAAAATCAAGAGAATTGAACATGAAGGAAAGTAGTCTGAAGGAAATTGATTTGGGATTCATTTTTTTTATACCTTTGCATCCTAATTTTTTCCGGGTCAGCCGTTGCTTTTATGTGACTGACGTGGCGAAGCTTTAGATAAAAGTCAGGTCTTCGATTGATGGATCTTCACTGGTATGCCGTTTATACTCGACCCAGGAGCGAAAGAAAAGTGCTGAGCCTCCTGGAGGAAAACAAAGTCGAGAGTTATCTTCCCCTAATCCGGGAGCTGCGTCAATGGTCAGATCGTAAAAAATGGGTAGAAAAACCATTGTTTTCCTCCTATGTCTTTGTCAGAATCCTTCCAAATCAAGACCTGAAGATAAGAATGATTGATGGTGTCATCCGGTTTGTCACCTTTGCCGGAGAGATGGTTGTGATCCCTGACAGCCAGATACAGGATGTAAAAAACCTGCTGGCATCGGAAGTACCTTTTGCTGTTGAAAAATACACCTTTAAACCCGGCGATCTGGTGGAAGTAGTCCATGGCAGACTCAAAGGGATGCGCGGGATTTTCGAATACCTGCAAGGCAGCAGCCGGATTATGGTCAGCTTTGAGAAACTCGGCTATAACCTCTGTGTCAATATCAGCCGGAACCATGTGAAACCAGTGAAATCTAAGTAACCTCTGCGCCTCCCCGCTTCTGCGGTGAAAAATAAAATCTAATAATCCCATCCAAAACCATTACCCATGTCTCACAAAATCTGCCTGATCGGCCTCGGATACGTCGGTCTTCCCCTGGCCGTTGAATTTGCCAAACACTACCCGGTGATCGGGTTTGACATCAAACAAAGCCGGATCGATGAACTGAATACAGGTCACGATTCTACACTGGAAGTGGAAGATGCCAATCTTCAGTCGGTGTTGAAAAAATCTGTCCCCACTGACAAAGGCTTATTCCTCACTTCATCTCTCACCGACATCGCCCCCTGCAACATTTACATCGTTACAGTACCAACTCCGGTAGATAAAAACAACCGCCCCGATCTGACCCCCCTGGTGAAGGCATCTGAAACCGTTGGCAAGGTCATCAAAAAAGGTGACATTGTGATTTACGAATCAACGGTTTACCCCGGCTGTACAGAAGATGACTGCATTCCTGTGATCGAAAAAGCATCCGGAAAGAAACTCAATGTTGACTTTTTCGCTGGTTACTCTCCTGAGCGGATCAATCCCGGCGACAAAGAGCATACGGTAACCACAATCCTGAAGGTGACCTCGGGTTCAACACCGGAGATTGCGGAAGTGGTGGATCAGTTGTACAAGAAAGTCATTAAAGCCGGGACATTCAAAGCAACATCCATTAAAGTGGCTGAAACCGCCAAGGTGATCGAGAATTCCCAGCGGGATATCAACATTGCTTTTGTGAACGAATTGGCACGGATCTGTGCCCACCTGAACCTCGATACCCGTTCTGTTCTCGATGCCGCCGGAACGAAATGGAACTTCCTGAAATTCTCTCCCGGACTCGTAGGAGGTCATTGTATTGGCGTTGATCCCTACTACATGGCACAGAAAGCGCAGGAAGTCGGATACCATCCCGAGATCATCCTCGCCGGCCGACGGATGAACGACAGCATGGGCGCCTGGGTCGCTGCCCGCATCATCAAACTGATGATTAAAAAAGATATTCCGGTTAAAGATTCCCGAATCCTTGTGTTGGGAATAACGTTTAAAGAAAACTGTCCGGATGTGAGAAACACCAAAGTGGTTGATGTGATTGCGGAACTCCGCCTGTTTGGTTGTAAGGTAGATATCTACGATCCCTGGGCCAGTGCGGAAGAGGTGAAACACGAATATGGGGAAAAGATGCTTTCGACTTATAACCTGGCAGATTACCATGCCATTGTTCTGGCCGTTTCCCATCATGAGTTCAGAAAAATTGACTTCAGCAAACGTGCTGCTTCATCAGTCCTGTACGATATCAAATCCTTTCTTCCATTCGAAATTGTTGACGGCCGTCTTTAATTGTTTCATCCTATTTCCATTCCATGGCTGCATTTATTGTTCCGAATCCCCGCTTCCTGGTAACCGGTGGCGCAGGATTCATCGGCTCTAACCTGGTAAGGGAGTTACTAACCCGCGGACATCAGGTGAGGGTATTGGATAATTTTTCCACCGGGAAAAGAGAAAACCTCCTCCCATTCAAGGATCATCCTAACCTGGAAGTGATTGAAGGCGACCTCCGCAGTCCGCATATCGTCAGGGAATCCGTTAAAGGATGTCATTATGTATTGCATCAGGGGGCCCTCCCTTCGGTTCCGCGATCCATCAAGGATCCGGTCACAACCAATGAAGTCAATATCAACGGGACACTGAATATCCTCGAAGCGGCCAGAGAGTATTCGGTGAAAAGGGTGGTTTTTGCTTCTTCTTCCTCGGTTTACGGCAATACGGAGGTATTGCCAAAGGTTGAAACCATGCCTGTTTCACCGCTTTCACCCTATGCGATCACCAAGTTGACCGCTGAAAAATACTGCCAGGTATATTACCAAATTTACGGCCTGGAGACCGTCAGTCTCAGGTATTTCAATGTCTTCGGCCCCAACCAGGATCCGAATTCCATGTACTCTGCCGTAATCCCAAAGTTCATCCGCATGATGAGGGAGGGCAAGTCGCCAACTGTTTTCGGAGATGGATTACAATCAAGGGATTTCACCTATGTAAGCAACAATGTTGCAGCCAATCTCCTGGCCTGCACGGCTGAAGGTGCCGCCGGAGAGGTATTCAACATCGCCTGCGGGGAGCGATACACCCTCATCGACCTGGTTAATGCCATCAATGAGATCCTGGGAACCTCTATCCAGCCCATCTTCGACAAAGAACGAACCGGCGACGTGAAACACTCCATGGCCGGAATTGAGAAAGCCAGGGAAAGGATGGGGTTTAATGTCAATACACGATTTGAAGAAGGATTGAGACGACTGATAAAAGGTGAATTCTAATAATGAGCCTACTCCGATAATGCTATCATTCATTTTCGCCACTAAACCACAAAAACTCAAAGAACACAAAATGCTGTTAATCAAACAAATAAATATGTTCACTTTTGTGATTTAGTGCCTTAGTGGCATAAAGAAGACTTTTCAGAAGGGGCTCATTAATCATGATATAACAATTTTTTTGGCCATGCATATCTCAGATGATCTTGCTTTTTCAAAGGTTCTTAAGAGGATTTACTGGGACTATGATTTTGAACCAGCCAGGATAAAAAGTCTGCTTGAAGGACAGTCAGAAGGAACTCCATGGCTTAACAGGAATGCGGTTTTGGCAAGGATGTTTGAAAGGCTTTCCTGGTACGACCTCCTCAGGGTATTTGGTGAAAAAGAATTACTTCGTCTCCTGCAGGAACCTTTCATTAAAAATCTCAAAGACCCGTTTCTTATCAGAAAATATGAAACCGTACGGCAAATTTTACAGGGAGAATTTTTATCCATTCCAGGATGGGATCATGCACATCATCAAAGATTGCAAAACTCCCTTTTATCTCACCGGTGGAACCGCCCTGAGTAGGTTTTACTTTAACCACCGGTATTCTGATGACCTTGATTTTTTCATGCTCATGAACGATCATTTTAGTTTGTTTTTTGAAAAGGTCTATGATCAGCTATCTATTAATCAAGTTCATTTACAGTACGATATTGATCTGATGAACATCCGTAAACATGACAATTTCGCCCAATTGTTTTTGATCAGAAAAGTTGATGAACCGCCCACAACGCTGAAACTTGATTTCGTCAATGATATTGAGACACATTATGAGGGATTTCTTGAAACACGATTCGGATTGATCGACTCCTGGCAAAATATCCTTTCCAATAAAATTTCTGCACTTTACCGACTTGAGGCCAAAGATGTTGCAGACATCTGGATCATTTCAAAAAGGCAATCTTTCAACTGGGAAACGATTATCACACAAGCGGCCAGTAAAGATGCCGGTGTAGAACCCACAGCCATTGCTGAAATACTTTATACTTTCCCGGCTGAATTAATTTCTGCAATCAAATGGGCCATGGATATTGATCCAAACATACTCATGGAAGACATCAGAGCCATCGCTGCGGATATTCTCCACGGCCGCAACAACACCCTCGCCCCCGCACCCTAACTGATAATTGATAATTGATGATTGTTGCTGTGAATTCACCCGAAATCCAAGACTTCATCCGCCGCCACAGCCAGCTCTTCTGGTACACCCCGGAAGAGAAAAAGCAGGATATTGACCTGGAGTTCCTCGTCGAAACCATCCTGAACTACGGCACCATGGATGATGTGCGGGAGTTGATCAGGATACTCGGACATCAAGAGGCCGCAAGGATTTTCTTTAGCGCAGAAGGCAGGAAAAAACTCAATTACTTTCCTGAGATCTATCACTACTTTTCTCTTTATTTCTCAAGGAGTGTACAAAGAGATATTAACACTCCTTATGAAATCGAAGTCAAATGCAGTTTTGATGGACTCAGCATGATACCGGAACTGCTTGATCTGGCTGCCATGAAAGCATATGCCCTGGGAAGAAGATCAAAATGGAAGGATTACGTGGATCTCTATTTTATCCTCAAGGATCATTTTTCAATCGATCAGATAACCCATCAGGCAAATGATCTGTTTGATCAGTTGTTCGTTGAAAAACTATTCCATGCTCAGTTGAGCTATTTTAATGACATCAACTACTCCGAACCCGTCGAATTCATTGGCCGGGAGATCCCGCCGGAGGAGATCCGGGAGTTTTTGATTGACCGGGCGTTAGATATTTAATACTAAAGCAAATCCAAGATGGAAGAAACCCTGATCCGTTTTATCAAATCTGAATACCTGGATGATCCGGATACCGAGATCACCCCTGACACCAAACTGATTTCCAGTGGATTGATCGACTCATTCTCCCTGGTTTCACTCCAGGCGTTTATCGAAAAGACATTCGGCAAACGTATTCCTGCTCCAAAGATCACGGCTGATAGCTTTAACACAGTTCGCCAGATGGTAGAGGTAATTAACCAGTTTCAATGCAAAGATGATCATCACCCTTCCCTTTTTTGGAACGCTGATCATTGCTGCTATCGTCTACTGGCTGATACCGGGAAAGGTGTGGAAAAACCTGTTCCTGACGTTGGTCAGCCTGGGTTTTCTTACCTACCTGGATCGCTGGGCACCAGTGATGATCCTCGTCATGACGGTTTTCACATATCTGATTGCCAGGATGATCCAGCAAGGGAAGAACAAGAAGATCTGGCATTTATCTGGTGTTTTAGGCCTGGTACTGCTGCTGGTATTCTTTAAGTATTCAGGTCTGCTGGTCACCACCCTTTGCAGCTTGATGTCCTTCGTCAGCATGCTTCCGGCGTTCCGGATCGAACATTTGTTGCTTCCACTGGGAATCTCCTATATCACCTTCAAATACATCAGTTACCTGACGGATGTTTATTGGGGCATTGTCAAACCCGGAAATTTTCTGGACTTCCTGTTGTACGGCTCACTGTTCACCATCTATGTGGCGGGTCCCATTGAACGCTTTGAGCGATTCAAGCCACAGGCTGAAGCAACCTCCTGGAAGTTTCAGCCAGGTTTTTTGTCAGAGTCTTTCGAGCGGATCGTCTACGGCATCTTCAAGAAAGCCGTCCTGGCCGACAGCATTGCATATCTCATCAATCCCGTTTGGGCCAATCCTGAAGGGTATGCCAGCTATATTTACGTTCTTGCCATCATCGGTTTCTCCTTCCAGATCTATTTTGATTTTGCAGGATACAGCGACATAGCCATCGGGGCGTCCCGACTGTTCGGGTATAAAATCATGGAGAACTTCAACTGGCCTTATTTACAGCCCAATATCAGCCAATTCTGGCGTAACTGGCATATCTCTCTCTCCGACTGGATCAGGGATTATCTTTTCTTCCCACTCAGCAGGAAGTTCTCAGGAAAATTCTGGCAACTTTTTTTGGTACCTGTCATCGCCATGGGAATTTGTGGCATCTGGCACGGCGCTGCATGGCATTTTCTTATCTGGGGAATGATACACGGAGCGGGCATTGCCATCTTGCAATTGTGGAACCTACAGAAGAAAAAGATGCCAGCTGTTTCCAGGGTTGTTAAAACCAACTGGTTTCATTACTTCAGCATCGTATTGACATTTTCATTCGTCACAGCCGCCTGGTACTGGTTCAAATGAAAAAGATGGCATTACTTTTCATCGGACTGCTGATAGCGCTTATTCTGGCTGAACTATTTGTGGCATTTGTGATCCATTATCCGGTGTATGGTGTTCAGGTAAAACTCATTGGAATCAGGAAATCGCAACTAACACAAAATGTCTGGAAACCATATTCAGAATACTTTAATGTGGAAGGAGGAAATAAAGTATTTAAGAGAAACAACCTGGGTTTGCCAGGAACGGATGTCACCA